>NZ_JAYIQP010000003.1:0-310624 GCF_035026585.1 Xanthomonas sp. WHRI 7945 | reverse complement strand
AGCGGCTTCAGCCGCGACAGGATCTATCGGTAAGACCTGTCGCGGCTGAAGCCGCTCCTACAAAAAGCAGATGGAGCAGATGCCGCGCGCTACTTCCCCAGCGCAGCGTTCAGCGTCGCCGCCAGATCCGCGCCGGCCTGGCGCAGCTGCGCCTCGGCGACCGGGCGCCAGGTCGTCACGTAGTCCGGCGGCAACTTGGCGCCGGGCGGGTAGAAGCCCGGGCGCAGCATGATCCGGCAAGAGGCTTCGGCCCAGGCCGCGGCCGGCGGCGGCAGCGCGCTGCCGGCAGGCGCGGGCGCCGGCAGCGGCTGAGCCTGCAACTGCGTCAGGTAGTGCGCCTCGTCCAGGCCGCGGCTGCGCAGCAGCCCGCTGTCCCACAGCGCGTGCAGGTTGCTGCCCTTGCCCTCGAACTGGATCTGGAAGGTGTTGGCGCCCTTGTCGCGCGCATAGCCGGCGTGCAGCGGCTGCTGGATGTCGCCGGCGAAATGCACCACGAATTTCAGCGCCTGGGCGCGCGCCGCCTGCGGTTGGCTGCGGTCGGCCAGGATCGCGGCCTGGCGGCGCAGCGCTTCCACTGCGCAGTTGCCGTCGGGGCAGTCGCGGTTTTCCTCGTAGTGGCACTGGTCTTCGCCGAGGTTGACGTAGTGCCAGGGGCCGGTGCGCTTGCCCATGTCCGGGTCGCTTTCGCGCAATTGGTCGGCCCAGTTGGCGACGCCGGCCAGGGTCGGCTCGGGTTCGCCCTGCAGCAGTTGCTGGACCTGCGCGCGTGCCTGTGGAGTGAGTTTGGAATCGGCCAGGTCGGCGACCAGGCGATGGCCCAGCGGGCCCCAGGCGAAGGCGGCCGACGGCGCGGCGGCCAGGGCCGCGGCGAGCGCGGCGGAAACGAAGAGAGAGGATTTCATGCGCGGATTCTAGCCGGCGCCGATGACGTTGCCATGGCCGCGTCATCGCGCCGTTGCGCAACCGCTAAGCCTCGCCCACGCGGCGAGGCCCGCGAGCGCGTTGGATCAGAAGTACATCATGTAGGCGACGCCGTAGGTGATCGGGTCGAGCTTGGCCTCGCCGAGCTTGCCGCTGTTCACTTCCACGTCGCTGCGCATGCTGGTCCAGCGCGCGTCCACGCGCAGCGCGCTGCGCTCGCCCACGGCGAAGTCCACGCCGGCATGCACCGCGGGGCCGAAGCTGTCCTTGAACTTGACGTCTTCCCTGGAGAACGCGCCCTTGCCGTCGGCGCCCAGGAAGGTGGTGTAGTTGAGGCCGACGCCGACGAACGGGGAGATGTCGCCGTTGCCGTTGAAGTGGTACTGCAGCGAGAACGTCGGCGACAGCGCCCAGGCGCGGCCGACATCGCCGCCCTGTTCCAGGCCGATCTTCTGCTGCCCGACCAGGGTCTGGATCTCCAGGCCGAGGTTGCCGCGGAAGAAGTATTCGTAGCTGAACGAGAGCGCCGGCGTGGTGTCGGCGCTGAAACGCTGGTCGCTGCCCTCCAGCGTGCCGTTCGACGAGCCGGGCACCATGCCGTGGATGCCGTAGCTGGTGGTGTAGTGGCCGGCCGACTGTGCCGCGGCGGGCAGGGCGATGGCAGCGAGGGCGGCGACGGCGAGACGGCGGAACAGGCGTGGCTTCATTGGGGACCCCGGTGGACGGCGAATGGGCGGATGCGAATCCCAGTGCCGGCCCGGCGGCGGCCGATCCACATCCTTGTGGAGCCTAGTCTGCCAGAGAAGCGGCGTCGCCGTGCAGCCCTCAGAACTTCATCACATAGGCCAGGCCGTACACCAGCGGATCGATCTGCGCGGTGCCCATGCTGGCGCCATCGACCTTGACCTTGCTGTCGATGTCGGCCCAGCGCAGGTCCACCCGCAGCGCCGAGGTGTCGGTGAGCGCGAAGTCCACGCCGACGTGCGCGGCCAGGCCCCAGGAATCTTCCAGCTTGAGCTTGGTGCCGGCCAGCGCGCCGCTGGTGTCCTCGCTGAAGAAGGTGGTGTAGTTGATGCCGGCGCCGACGAACGGGGAGACCTTGCCGGCGCTGTTGAAGTGGTACTGCAGCGAGACCACCGGCGGCAGGTGCTTGGTGCTGCCGACCTTGCCGACGCCCTTGACGTCGATATCGTGCTTGAACGGCAGCGCGGCCAGCACCTCGATGCCCAGGTCCTGGCGAACGAAGTATTCGAAGGTGACGGTCGGCTTGATGTCGCTGCCTATGCTCAGCGGCAGCGTGCCGCCGGCCAGCTTGCCGTTGTCGGATTTCGGATTGACCTGGTGGGCGCCGATGCCCACGGTCCAGTCGCCCTGCGACTGCGCCAGCGCGGGCAGGGCGCACAGCGAAAGGGCGGCCGCCAGGCCGGACAGCAGGAGGGGGGAGGTCTTGCGCATGATGAGGTCTCGGTTGGGTGTGGGCGCAGTGTCCTGCCAAGGGCTGCGCGCCGCCTTGATCCTGATCAAAACCGGGTGCAGGGCGCGATACGGCCGGCCTGATAGAATGTCGTCCCCCTTCCATCCGCCGCGTCAGGCGCGGCCGCAGGAGCTACTGAAATGGCAATCAAGGTTGGCATCAACGGTTTCGGTCGCATCGGACGCAATGTGCTGCGCTCGGCGGTACAGAATTTCGGCAGCGACATCGAGATCGTCGCCATCAACGACCTGCTCGAGCCCGACTACCTGGCCTACATGCTGCAGTACGATTCGGTGCACGGCCGCTTCGACGGCGAGGTGTCGGTCGACGGCAATCACCTGGTGGTCAACGGCAAGAAGATCCGCCTGAGCCAGGAACGCGATCCGGCCGCGCTGAAGTGGGACGAGGTCGGCGCCGAGGTGGTGATTGAATCCACCGGCCTGTTCCTGACCAAGGACACCGCGCAGAAGCACCTCGACGCCGGCGCCAAGAAGGTGATCCTGTCGGCGCCGTCCAAGGACGACACGCCGATGTTCGTGTACGGCGTCAACGACAGCACCTACGCCGGCCAGGCGATCGTCTCCAACGCCAGCTGCACCACCAACTGCCTGGCGCCGCTGGCCAAGGTGATCAACGACAAGTGGGGCATCAAGCGCGGCCTGATGACCACCGTGCACGCGGCCACCGCCACCCAGAAGACCGTGGACGGCCCCAGCAACAAGGACTGGCGCGGCGGCCGCGGCATCCTGGAGAACATCATCCCGTCCAGCACCGGTGCGGCCAAGGCGGTCGGCGTGGTGATTCCGGAGTTGAACAAGAAGCTGACCGGCATGAGCTTCCGCGTGCCGACCTCGGACGTGTCGGTGGTCGACCTGACCGTGGAACTGGAAAAGCCGGCCACCTACGCCGAGATCTGCGCCGAGATCAAGGCGCAGAGCGAAGGCGCGCTGAAGGGCATCCTCGGCTACACCGAGGACAAGGTCGTGGCTACCGATTTCCGCGGCGACGCGCGCACCTCGATCTTCGACGCCGACGCCGGCATCGCCCTGGACAGCACCTTCGTCAAGCTGGTGTCCTGGTACGACAACGAGTGGGGCTATTCCAACAAGTGTCTGGAGATGGTCAAGGTGGTGGCGAAGTAAGCCAGGCCGCGTCCGCACCGTCGCGCCGGATTCATCGCTTTGCCGGGGCTTGCCGTGCAATGTCCCGGCGGTGAATCTGGCGGTTGAATCGGCGGGCGACGGGGGAATGCAAAAAGGAGCGCAACTGCGCTCCTTTTTGTTTGAGACATGCCAGGAGCCGATCGGTCGGCACCTGATGCGCTTGCATGGCTATGCCTGGCGAGGTGCCCTCATGTCAGGCGGATGCGCCGGTTACAGCGAGTCCTTGGAGTTGTTGTCTTCGGTCTGCTCGTAGTCGGTGACGACGCCTTTCGCATCGTAGGAAACGGACAAGCTATAGCCTTTGACGTTGCGCGCGCCAACACCATGTTTCTGCGCCTCGTTCACTGCCTGTCCGGTGTGCCAGCCGGGCAACATTCCCCTGACGATTCCGCCCACGGTCTCGCGCACTTTCTCGCCATGCGATTCGGTGGGACTGTAGCTCCAGGACGTCTCATATCCGCCTTCCTTCGCGGAGGCTCTATGCACATAGTCCGGATCGCCATAGATGGCGCGAACCTCTTCCTTCGTCGTCTTGCCGAGGACCAAGTTCTTCTTCAGCGCTTCGGTCGTGTAGAGGCTCGGGTCGTCCACCTTTGCGGCGAATGCCGGAGCAGCGAAGGTGGCGGCCAGCATGGCCGAGATGCAAAGCGTGCGAAAAGGTTTCATGGTCATGTCCGTTTACCTTGTGATTGCGCCTGAATTTCAAATTCCATCCATACCATGCTGACACACCCGCATTCGGCTCGCATCAGCGATGCGCGCCGAGCTTAGGCATGCCGAAACGGCACCGTCAATATGATATTTGCGCTCATGCGCATTCATGCGGGTCGATGCACGCTGCATGGCGCATGGGCCTGCGGACAGCGCCCGCGTTGCGCGTGGTCGGCGGACCACTGCAAGCTCGGAGAGCGTCTTGTGATGGGGTGCGCTCTTTCCGACATCGGTTGCCAGCGATGGCAGCCAAAGGAGGGGCGTGCGACGTGTTGGCTCTGCAGACGGCGTCCCGCCGAGCCAGCAGCCGCGGCGAGCGCGCTGGCGCCCGCGGCGGTATCGCGTCACCGCTGGCGGCGTGCGTGCATGTGGCGTTGCGGGGCGCCGCGATCACGCCGCGCCGCGCGTGTCTGTCTCCAGGCCCGGGTCCAACGATGCGAGCAGGGTGGCGCGGCAGGTGGCGAGGATCTCGTCCGCCAGCGGCGAATCGTCGGGGCAGGCCCGCGACATGACGATCGCGCCGAGGGCGTGCGCCAGCATGTCCAGGCGCTTGGCGCGCGCTTCGCCGGGGCTGCCGCCGGTCGCTGCAGCGTCCTCGCGTTCCAGGGCCGCCAGTATGCCTTCGATGCCGTCCGCGAACGCGGCCCGCACCGCCTCCGGCTGGCGCGCGGCGTCGCCGCCCAGCGCGGCCATGGTGCAGCCGACCGTGCGGGTATCGCGGTGCGCGCGCGACACATAGCGACGGACGAATTCCGGCGTATCGATTCCACCGACCTGGGCCACCGTCTGCGCGATCCCGCACGCCGTCGCCTCCGCCGCCAGGTCGGCCTTGGACGCGAAGTGCTTGTAGAAGCCGCCGTGGGTGAAACCGGCGGCGGCCATCAGATCGGCCACGCCGATCCCCTCGTAGCCGCGCTCGCGAAACAGCGCGGACGCGGTTTCGACGATATGCGCCCGGTTCGCCTGCGCCTGCGCCTTGCTGACCTTCATCGCGAATGCCCTCCAGTGTCGCCTTTTCCAGGGCCAAGGATACATTGATGCTGGTCATCATCAAAACATTGACAAGTTAGATTATGGTCGTCATCATTGCGTGGATGCTTCGATTCACCTGTTTCCCGGGGGCGCCCGTCCATCGCCGCGACGCGCCGCATTGCGGTGCCGATCGTCGCGCCGCCGGCACGCCTCCACCTTCGAGAACCACGCCACCATGTCCGACACCGCACTGTTCACGCCGTACCCGCTGGGCTCGCTGACGCTCGCCAACCGCATCGTCATGGCGCCGCTGACCCGCAATCGCGCCGGCAAGGGCCTGGTGCCCAGCGAACTGGCCGCCACCTACTACGCCCAGCGCGCGTCCGCAGGCCTGTTGATCACCGAGGCGACGCAGATCTCGGCGGACGCGCAGGGCTACCAGGACACGCCCGGCATCTACACCCCGGCGCAGATCGAAGGATGGCGCGCGGTCACCGACGCGGTGCATGCCAAGGGCGGGCGCATCTTCGTGCAGCTGTGGCACGTCGGCCGCGTCTCGCACGTGGACCTGCGTCCCGGCGGGACCGCGCCGGTGGCGCCTTCGGCGATCGCCGCCGCCACCAAGACCTTCGTCAACAACGGCTTCGCCGACGTCTCCGCGCCGCGCGCGCTGGAGCGCGACGAGCTGCCGCGCATCGTGGACGACTTCCGCCAGGCCGCAGTCAACGCCATCGCCGCCGGCTTCGACGGCGTGGAGCTGCATGGCGCCAACGGCTACCTGCTGGAGCAGTTCGTCAAGGACGGCGCCAACCAGCGCAGCGACGCCTACGGCGGTTCCATCGAGAACCGCGCGCGCCTGCTGCTGGAGGTCGCCGCGGCGGTGGCCGCGGCCATCGGTGCCGACCGTACCGGCGTGCGCATCTCGCCAGTGTCGCCGGCCAACGGCATCTCCTGCAGCGATCCGCAGCCGCAGTACGACTACATCGCCGCGCAACTCAGCGCGCTGGGCATCGTCTACCTGCATGTGGTGGAGGGCGCCACCGGCGGGCCGCGCGACGTGGCGCCGTTCGATTACGCGGCGCTGCGCAGCCGCTTCAAGCAGACCTACCTGGCCAACAACGGCTACGACCCGGCGCTGGCCAGCGCCAGCCTTGCCGCCGGCAGCGCCGACCTGTTCGCCTTCGGCCGCGCGTTCATCGGCAATCCCGACCTGGTGGAGCGGTTGCAGGCCGGCGCGCCGCTGGCCGCCCCGGATCCGGCCACGCTCTACGGCGGCGGCGCCAAGGGCTACATCGATTACCCGACGCTGGCCGAGCGCGCCAGCGCCTGAGCGGCACCGTCGTCCCACCGGCCACGTCGTCGTGGCCGCACTTTCCCTTTCGATCCGAAGAGACCACTCGCATGAGCAGCACCTCCACCGTCCTCATCACCGGCGCCTCCAGCGGCATCGGCGCCGTCTACGCGCAGCGCTTCGCCCAGCGCGGCCACGACCTGGTCCTGGTCGCACGCGACAAGACCCGCCTGGACGCGCTCGCCGCGCGCCTGCGCGTGGAGCACAAGGTCGCGGTCGACGTACTGCAGGCCGATCTCACCGCAGCGGCCGACGTTGCGCAGGTCGAAGCGCGCCTGCGCGACGACGCGCGCATCGGCATCCTCATCAACAACGCCGGCATGGCCCAGTCCGGCGGCTTCGCCGAGCAGACGGGCGAGGGCGTCGAACGCCTGCTGGCGCTCAACACCACCGCGCTGACGCGGCTGGCGGTGGCGATCGCGCCGCGGCTGGCGCAGTCCGGCAGCGGCGCGATCGTCAACATCGGCTCGGTGGTCGGCCTGGCGCCGGAATTCGGCATGACCGTGTACGGCGCGACCAAGGCCTTCGTGCTGTTCCTGTCGCAGGGCATGAACCTGGAACTGGCGCCCAAGGGCGTGTACGTGCAGGCGGTGCTTCCGGCGGCCACCCGCACCGAGATCTGGGAGCGCGCGGGCATCGACGTCAACACGCTGCCCGAGGTGATGGACGTCGAGGAACTGGTCGATGCGGCGCTGATCGGCTTCGATCGCCGCGAACTGGTGACCATCCCGCCGCTGCACGACGCCGACCGCTGGGACGCCCTCGACGGCGCCAGGCAGGCGCTGCTGGGAAGCATCCGCCAGGCCAATGCCGCCGAACGCTACCGGTCGGCGGCCTGAAGCCTGCAGCCCCTCACCTGTCGCGATCGAGACCATCACCATGAAACCGCAACGCGACAGCTGGGTGCTGATCACCGGCGCATCGAGTGGATTCGGCGAGGAATTCGCCCGGCAGTACGCGGCACGCGGTCACAGGCTGATCCTGGTCGCGCGGCGCCTGGACCGGCTCGATGCGCTGGCGCAGGCGTTGCGGCAGCGGCACGGCGTGGAGGTCCTCGTCGAACAGGTGGATCTGTCGCAGATCGCGGCCGTGCGCCGGCTCCACGCCGGCCTGCAGGCGCGCGGCATCGACGTCGAGGTGCTGATCAACAATGCCGGGCACGGGCTGCAGGGGCGGTTCCTGGCGGCCGAGCTGGAGCCGGTGCTGTCGATGATCCAACTGGATATCGCCAGCCTGACCGCGATGACCCACCTGTTCGGCCAGGACATGCAGCGGCGCCGGCACGGGAAGATCCTGCAGGTGGCCAGCCTGCTGGCCTACCAGGGCGTGGAAGACTTCGCGGTGTATTCGGCCGCCAAGGCCTACGTCCTGCGCCTGGGCGAGGCGCTGCATCGCGAGTTCGCCCGCGATGGCGTCACCGTGACCACGCTGTGTCCGGGACTGACCGACACCGGCTTCGCGCGCGTCGCGCAGCAGCGGATCACGCCGCAGCTCGCGGCGTTGATGATGCAGACGCCGCCGGTGGTGCGTGCCGGCATGCGCGCGCTGGACGCCGGTCGCATCAGCGTGGTGCCCGGGCTGATCAACAAGTTGAACGCGGTCTTCATGTGGACGACGCCGCGCTGGATCCACCAGGCCGTGCTGTCGCGCATCCTCAACCGGTGACGGTCATGCGCCCGGGTTTCCGCTCGCTGTCGGTGCTGACCTCGCTGCTGTTCCTGGCGATCGCCTGCACCTGGATGTTCTCGCCGGGTGCGATGCTGGCGAACTGGGACGTCGGCGCTTCGCCTTCGGCCGAGCTGATGGCGCGACGCGGGGCCGCGCTGTATGCGGGCCTGAGCGTGATGTTCTTCATGGCGCGCGGCGCGGCGCCGTCGCCGGCGCGTTCGGCGCTGGTGGCGGGCTTCGTCACCGCCTGTACGTTGCTGGCGGCGCTGGGCATCGGCGAACTGGCCAGCGGGCACGCAGGCCGCGGGATCCTGGTCGCAGTGATGCTCGAAATCGTGTTCGTCCTCGGGTTCGTTCTGGTCAGGGAAACATCATGAAAGCGTTCTTCATCGACGGCTATGGCAACAAGCACCCGGGCCGGATCGGCGAGCTGCCCGAACCGGAGCTGCGCGACGACGATGTGCTGGTGGAGGTGCATGCCGCCGGCGTCAACGTGCTCGACGCGAAGATCCGCAAGGGCGAGTTCAAGCTGATCCTGCCGTACCGCTTTCCGCTGGTGCTGGGCAACGACGTGGCCGGCGTGGTGCTGCGGGTCGGGGCCGGCGTGCGCCGTTTCAAGCCCGGTGACGCGGTGTATGCGCGTCCCGACCAGACCCGCATCGGCAGCTTCGCCGAACGCATCGCGGTCAAGGAAAGCGCACTGGCGCTGAAGCCCGCCAACCTCGGCATGGAGGAAGCCGCCTCGGTTCCGCTGGTCGCGCTGACCGCATGGCAGGCCCTGGTGGAAACGGCGGGGCTGCAGAAAGGGCAGAAGGTGCTGATCCATGCCGGCTCCGGCGGCGTCGGCAGCATCGCCATCCAGCTCGCCAAGCACCTTGGTGCCTTCGTCGCGACCACCACCGGCACCGGCAACGTCGGCTGGGTGAAGGCGCTGGGCGCCGACCTGGTCATCGACTACCGGACGCAGGACTTCGCGACCCTCGTGCGCGACTACGACGTCGTCCTCAACAGCCTGGGCAACGACGTGCTGGAGAAATCCCTGCGCGTGCTCAAGCCCGGCGGCAAGCTCATTTCCATCTCCGGCCCGCCGGACCCGGACTTCGCCGCGCAACAGGGGCTGGCGTGGCCGCTGCGGCAGGTGATCCGCCTGCTCAGCGGCGGCATCCGCAGGAAGGCCAGGCGGCGCGGCGTCAGCTACGCCTTCCTGTTCATGACCGCCAACGGCGACCAGTTGCGCGAGATCGGCGCGCTGATCGAGGCCGGGATCCTCACCCCGGTGCTGGACCGGGTGTTCCCGTTCGAAGCGACGGCGCAGGCACTGGCCTACGTCGAGAGCGGGCGCGCCAAGGGCAAGGTGGTGATCAGGGTCGGCCAGCACTGAGCGTGCGCGCCGCCCCGAGCGCAGCGCGCTACAGCGCCTGCAGGATCAGCGAGTGCCAACCGGTGCGATAGGTTTCGTAGCCGGGCGAGGCGGCGTGCGCGATGCAGTGCGGACGCCCGTCGAGGTCGCTCAACACCGCGCCGCGCGGTTGCTTGAACAGCGCTTCGCGGCCGGGGAAGTCGATCCGTTCCTGCAGCATGCGGCCGGCCGAATCGGCCAGGACCTGGCCGCGCTGGTCGACGATGCACACCCGGCTGCGGCCCCATTCCTGTTCCGACAGCGGGGTGCGCTGCACCACCGTCTGCGCCAGCGCGTCCCAGCGGAACACGATGCCGAGCACGCCCAGCACGCGCCCATCGACACGGCCGCCGTCGCGCACCGTGCACGCATACACCAGCACGCGTTCGCCGTCGGCCAGGGTGCTGGCATGCACGTCCTGGAAGCCGAATTCCTCGCCGCTGCGGGTGCGCGCGGCGGTTTCGAACCAGGCCTGCGCGGACACGTCGCTGCCGACCGAGGCGTACTGCTGCGGGCGGCCGTTGGCCAGGACGCGGCCGTCGGTGCCGGCCAGCACCAGGTCGAAGTACACCGTGTACGAGTCCAGGATCTGGCCCATGCGCCGCGACGCATAGGCGAGTTCCTCGTCGTCGCGGCCGTGGCGCGCGGCGGCGACGATGGCCGCATCGGTCGCCCACCAGCGCACGTCGCAGCTGCGTTCGTAGAGGTTGCGGTCGATCAGGTCGATGTTGCTCAGCGCCAGTTCGCTCAGGCGCGTGCGGCGCACGTCGTCCTGCAGCCGCTGCAGGGTGTGGCCCATGTCGGCGCTGGTGCTGGCGGCGACCTTGTCCAGGTCCTGGGTGGCATCGGCGACGCGCCGCGACAGCACGTCCATTTCCTGCGCGATGACGCTGAAGCCGCGTCCGGCCTGGCCGATCCGCGCCGACTCGATGCGCGCGTTCATCGAGATCACGTGGGTGGTGCGGTTGATCTCGTCGATGCGTTGCAGCGAACGCCGCAACTGTCCGAGCAGTTGGTCGGACAGGCCGACCACCGAACGGATATGGTCGTCGATGCCCGCTTCGGTGGGTTGGGCTGGCAGGTTCATTGGCACACTGTCGGTGGGAGGGAGGGGAACAGCGGGCGCAACGTGGGATAAGGGAGTTAGCGGCCGCCGATGCACCGGCTTTAGCGGCGCGTGCGCACCGCTGCGCGGCGCGAACCCTTGCCATGCCTGGGCTGCGTGTCCGCGGCCCGGGCCGCGCCGAGGCCGAACTCGTCTACCATCTGCGCCAGGACCGGCGTCGCCGGACCATTGGCACGCCGCGTTGCGGTGCGCCGCCTTGGGGATGGATGCCGGATGGAAGCGTTGATCGTGTTGGTGGTGGTGGCGGTACTGGCGGTGCCGGTGCTGCTGATCGTGTTGCTGGTGTCGTTGTCGGGTGTGCGCCGGCGCGTGGGGGTGCTGGAACTGCAGCTGGCGCACTTGCGCGGTGCGGCGCCGCGGGCGGCGCAGGCCGATAGCGAAGCCGAAGCCGAATTCGATGCCGGGTTCGAGCAACGCGATGCGGCGGAAGGTCCGGTCTTCGTCACTGCGCCTGTCGTCATCGCACCCGCAGCGCCCACGCCACCGCCGCTGCCGCCGCAGTTCGCCCGCGCATCTACAGTGCGCGACGTTGCGGACACGGATGCCGACACGGCTGCTGCGCCAGCGCCGGAGACATATGTGCCGCAGGGCCCAGGCCCGCTCGAACGGCTGCTGGCCGGCGCCAAACGCTGGTTCACCGAAGGCAACGTGCCGGTCAAGATCGGCATGCTGGTGTTGCTGGCCGGTGTCGCCGCGTTGCTCAAGTACGCCGGCGACCAAGGCTGGTTGCGGATGCCGATCGAGCTGCGCTACGCCGGCATCGCCGCCGCGGCGCTGGCCGGGCTGGGCTTCGGCTGGCGCCAGCGCGAACGCAAGCGCAGCTTCGCGCTGGCCCTGCAGGGCGGCGCGATCGGCGTGCTGCTGCTGACCGTGTTCGCCGCGTTCAAGCTGTCGGCGCTGATTCCGGCCGGCGCCGCGTTCGCGCTGAGCATCGTGCTGGTGGCCAGCATGTGCGTGCTGGCGGTGGTGCAGGAATCGCGTACGTTGGCGGTGCTGGCCACGCTGGCCGGGTTCCTGGCGCCGATCTGGCTGTCCACCGGCAGCGGCAACCATGTCGGCCTGTTCTCCTACTACGCGGTGCTGAACGCGGCGGTGTTCGCGATCGCCTGGTACCGGCCGTGGCGGGTGCTCAACCTGCTCGGGTTCGGTTTCACCTTCGGCATCGGCACGCTGTGGGGCGTGCTGCAGTACCAGCCGGCGAAATTCGCCAGCACCGAGCCGTTCCTGCTGCTGTTCTTCGCCTTCTACCTGTTGATCCCGATCCTGTACGCGCGGCGCCAGCCGGCCACGCGCGGCAACCTGGTCGACGGCAGCCTGGTGTTCGGCACGCCGCTGGTCGCGTTCTCGCTGCAGGCCGGGCTGCTGCGCGGCGACGGCCTGGCGTTGGCGCTGTGCGCCCTGGGCCTGGCGGCGATCTACGCGCTGCTGGCCGCGGCGCTGATCCGGCGTACCCGCTTTGAGGTGCTCGGCCAGGCCTACGCGCTGCTGGCGGTCGGTTTCGCCACACTGGCGGTGCCGTTGGCGCTGTCCGCGCGCGCCACCGCCAGCATCTTCGCGCTGGAAGGCGCGGCGCTGGTGTGGCTGGGGCTGCGGCAGCGGCGCTGGTTGCCGCAGTTCAGCGGCGCCGGCCTGCAGCTGGCCGCGGCGATCGGCTTCGTGCTGGGGCTGGATGCGGCCTGGCAGGACACCCAGGCCGTGGCCAACGCGACCTTCATGAGCGGCGCGCTGCTGGCCCTGGCCGGTTTCGCCAGTGCCTGGAGCTATCGCCGCGCGGGCGCCGCCATGCCGGCGCTGGCCTATTACCTGTGGGGCCTGGCGTGGTGGTGCGGGATCGGGGTCGCGGAGATCGGACGCTTCGTCGACTATGCGGCGCGTGCCGATGTCTGGCTGGCGTTCGTTGCGCTCAGCGGCTGGCTGGCCGCCGAGGCGCAGCGGCGTTGGCCGGCGCGCGCGCTGGCGGCGACCACGCTCGGCGGCTTGCTGCTGGCGCTGCCGCTGGCGGCGCTGCAGGCCGATGCGCATGGCCAGCCGTTCGCCGGACACGGCGCCTGGGCCTGGACGCTGTTCGCGGTGCTCGGCGTGCGCAGCCTGATCTGCCTGCGCGGCAGCGGCGGTGGCGTGGCGAAGGCGGCGCAGTTCGTGTGGTGGCTGGTGTGGCCGTCGGTGCTGTCGCTGCTCGGCATGTGGCTGGCGCGGCGCTTCGACCTGGCCGAGGGCTGGCAATGGGCGTTGCTGCTGGCGCCGTGGCTGCTGGCGGCGGCGCTGTCGCTGCTGCGCTGGCGCTGGTTGGCCGCGCCGCTGGGGGCGGACTTCGATCCTTGCCGCAGCGTGCTGCAGGGCAGCTATTTCGGCCTGCTCGGGGTGGCCTGGCTGTGCACCCTGTTCGTGCCCGGCGCCAGTGCGCCGCTGCCGTGGGTGCCGCTGCTCAATCCGCTGGAACTGAGCCAGTTGCTGGTACTGGCGCTGGCCGCACGCTGGCTGTGGTCGCCGACCCTGCCGGCGGCGCTGCGCGGCTGGCGCCTGCAATTGCTGGCCGGCGGCGGTTTCCTGTGGATCACCAGCGTGACCCTGCACGCGGTGCACTACTGGAGCGGCGCGCCGTGGAGCGGGCTGCTGTCCGACGGCGTGGCGCAGACCAGCCTGACCGTAGTGTGGAGCGTGCTCGGCGTGCTCGGCTGGGTGCTCGGCTCGCGCCGCCGCCAGCGCGGCCTGTGGCTGGCCGGCGCGCTGCTGATGGCGGTGGTGCTGGGCAAGCTGCTGCTGGTGGATCGCGGCAATCTCGGCAACGTCGCCGGCATCGCCTCGTTCATCGCCTACGGCCTGCTGTGCACCGTGGTCGGCTATTTTGCGCCGGCGCCGCCGCGCGCCACCGAACCGGCCGAGGAGGCCCATCCATGAACCGCCTGATCTTTCCGGCCTTGCTGCTGGCGTTGTCGCCGCTGGCGGCATCCGCCGCCAGCCAGCGCGACGACTATGCGCAGCAATGGCCGCTGACCCTGCAGGATGCCGACGCCGGCGCCTACCGCGTGCAGCTCGACGACGCGGTGTACCGCAGCGCGCATCGCGCCTCGCTGGGCGACGTGGAGGTGTTCAACGCCGCCGGCGACGCATTGCCGTCCGCGCTGTTCGCCGCCGAACAGGCCGAAACCACGCCGCGCCGGCAGCCGCTGCCGTGGTTTCCGCTGCCGCCGGTGGCCGGTGGCGGCGCCGACGACCTGGAGTTGATCGCCGAGCGCGACGCCGACGGCAGCGTGCGCGGCATCCGCGCGCGCGTCGCCAGCACCCCGACCGGCGCGAGCGAGGCAGGTTGGCTGATCGACGCCAGCGCGCTGCGCGAGCCCTTGCACGCGCTGTCGCTGCAATGGGCCGCCGATGCGCAGCCGCGGCAGGCGCGCTACCGGGTCGAGGCCAGCGACGATCTGCGCGATTGGGAAATGCTGGTGCAGGAGGCGACGCTGGTCGACCTGGCCAACCAGGGCAATCGCCTGCAGCAGCTGCGGATCGCCATCGACAGCCGCGCGCGCTATCTGCGGCTGCTGCCGTTGTCGTCGTCGCCGCTGCCGCGCCTGACCGGGGTGGAAGCGGAACTGGCGCCGGCGCCTGCCGCCGCCGACTGGCACTGGCAGCAACTGGATGCGCTGCGCGCCGACCCGGCGCAGCACAGCTTCGACTTCGCCTCGCCCGGTCGCTATCCGGTCGCGCAGCTGGACATCGCGCTGCCCGGCAACAGCGCGATCGAATGGCGCGTGCAGAGCCGCGACAGCGACGAGGCGCCGTGGCAGGACCGGGCCGGGCCGTGGGTGGCCTACCAGGTCGGTGCCGGCGCTGGCCGCTCGCCGCCGCAGGCCCTGGCGCAACCGGTGCGCGATCGCTACTGGCGATTGCTGGCTACGCAGGACCCGGGCCGGCAACGGCCGGCGCTGCGCCTGGGCTACCAGCCGGAAACGCTGATCTTCCTGGCCCAGGGTGCGCCGCCCTACGCACTGGCGGCCGGCAGCGCACGCACCCAGCGCGCCGCCGCGCCGCTGGCGACCACGCTGCAGGCCCTGCGCACGCAACGCGGTCCGCAATGGACGCCGGCCACCGCCACGCTCGGCGCGGCGGTGCCGCTGGCCGGTGCCGCGGCATTGCAGGCGCCACCGCCACCGCGCGACTGGAAGACCTGGCTGCTGTGGGCGCTGCTGGTCGGCGGCGCACTGATCGTGGTCGGCTTCGCCTTCAGCCTGTTGCGCAAGCCGGCCACGCCCGGCGCGGACTGAGCGACCGGGCTGCGGGCGGCGCGGCGCGCGCCTGTGCCCGCGTAGCGGCCCGGGCGCGTTTGCCGCCCGCGGCCCGGCATCCGCGCCACGCTCGACGTTGCGCGACGTCCCGATTTGCCGCTGCACGGCCGACGCCGGACAATGCCCTTCTTTCGTCGCCGGCGCGCGATGGCCGAGCGCGCCGACAGCGGGCGTTGCAGCGGCGACGCCCATGCTGCGCGGCAGCTTCCCTTCCCCCGCAACCCCCACGATAGCGAGCAATCGACAATGCCCATCCTGCGAATGACCGATCTCGACCTGTCCGGCAAGCGCGTGCTGATCCGGCAAGACCTGAACGTGCCGATCGACGACAACGGCCAGATCACTTCCGAGCAGCGCATCCTGGCGTCGGTGCCGACGCTGCGCCACGCGCTGGAGCAGGGCGCGGCGGTGATGGTGACCTCGCACCTGGGCCGGCCCAAGGAAGGCGTGTGGACGCAGGCCGATTCGCTGGCGCCGGTCGCCGCGCGGCTGGCCGCGCTGCTCGGCACCGAGGTGCCGCTGCTGCGCGACTGGATCGACGGCGTGGACGTGCAGCCCGGCAAGATCGTGCTGCTGGAGAACTGCCGCATGAACGTCGGCGAGGGCAAGGACGACGAGGCGCTGGCGAAGAAGTACGCGGCGCTGTGCGACGTGTTCGTGATGGACGCGTTCGGCACCGCGCACCGCGCCCAGGCCTCCACCCACGGCGTGATCCGCTTCGCCCCGGTGGCGGCCGGCGGCCCGCTGCTGATGGCCGAGCTGGACGCGCTGGCCAAGGCGCTGGAGCACCCGGCCAAGCCGCTGCTGGCGATCGTCGCCGGCAGCAAGGTCTCGACCAAGCTGGAGCTGCTGTCGAACCTGGTCAACAAGGTCGAGCAGCTGATCGTCGGCGGCGGCATCGCCAACACCTTCATCGCCGCGGCCGGCTACCCGGTCGGCAAGTCGTTGTGCGAGCCGGACCTGCTCGACACCGCGCGCAAGATCGTGGCCGACGCCAATGCGCGCGGCGCGGCGATCCCGCTGCCCACCGACGTGGTGGTGGCCAAGCAGTTCCTGCCCGACGCGCAGGCCACGGTGAAGGCATTGGCCGACGTCGCCGACGACGACCTGATCCTGGACATCGGCCCGCAGACCGCCGCGCACTACGCCGAGCTGATCGGCAAGGCCGGCACCGTAGTCTGGAACGGCCCGGTCGGCGTGTTCGAGTTCGATGCGTTCGGGCACGGCACCGAAACCCTGGCCCGCGCCATCGCCGCCTCGCCGGCGTTCTCCATCGCCGGCGGCGGCGACACCCTGGCCGCGGTCGACAAGTACGGCATCGCCGGGCAGGTGAGCTACATCTCCACCGGCGGCGGCGCGTTCCTGGAATTCCTGGAAGGCAAGACCCTGCCGGCGGTGGCCGCATTGCAGGCGCGCGGCGCATGAGTGCCGATCCGCTGTTCTTCGACCTGGACGGCACCCTGGTCGATTCGGAGATCGGCATCGTCGGCAGCATTGCGCACGCGTTCGAGCAGCTGAACCAGCCGGTGCCGGCGCCGGACGCGCTGCGCGCCTGGATCGGCCCGCCGTTGCGCGACAGCTTCCACGCGCATTTCGACGATCCGGCGGTGGTCGAGCAGGCGCTGGCGCTGTACCGGCAGCGCTACGACGAGCGCGGCTGGCGCGAGCACACGGTGTTCCCGGAGATCGGCGCGGCGGTCGAGGCATTGGCCGCGGCCGGCCACCGCATGGCGGTGGTGACGTCGAAGAACGAACGCTTCGCCCGGCGCATCGTGCAGACGCTGCCGTTCGCCGCGCATTTCGAGGAGATCGTCGGCGCCAGCGACGACGGCCAGCGCCGCTTCAAGCCGGACCTGATCGCCGAGGCGCTGCGGCGGCTGGCATTGCAGCCGGCGCAATGCGTGATGATCGGCGACCGGCGCATGGACATCGACGGCGCCAACCACCACGGCATGCGCAGCATCGGCGTGCTGTGGGGCTTCGGCGACGAGGCGGAACTGCGCCAGGCCGGTGCCAGTGCGCTGGCGCAAGTTCCGGGGCAGTTGCTGGAGTTGGTTGGCTGATGGTTGGGGACCGGGGACTCGGGACTCGGGACTCGGGACTCGGGACTCGGAAAAGCGGTTGCGCTGCCGGTCGTCCGTCTACGGGCGATGACCGGTCTGCGCGTGCTGTTCGCGCAGGCCTGGCAGTGGCCAGCGGTGTCGGCTTCGCGTGGCAATCCGGCAGTGGCACAGCGTGGTAAAAGGCGCGCTTTCCGGCGTGGCGCCGCGTCGCTGGGTTTCGCGCAACGGCAATATCGAGTCCGCATACTGTCCCGCACTGTCCGCAAGACATGCATGAATCCGCAGCGCGCTATGCCGATTCGCCATCCTGCCGAAGCGGTGCTTGTGCTAGTTTTAACGGCTTTTCCAGGGAATGATGTCATGATCGAACGCCAGCGCCGCACCAAGATCCTCGCCACCCTCGGCCCGGCGACAGATCCACCTGGCGTGCTCGAGGACCTGTTCCGCGCCGGCGTCAACGTCGTGCGCCTGAATTTCTCGCATGGCGACCCCTCCGGCCAGGCCAAGCGCGCCGCCGAAGTGCGCGCCGCCGCGCAGCGCGTGGGCAGCGAAGTGGGCATCCTCGCCGACCTGCCGGGCCCGAAGATCCGCATCGAGCGCTTCGCCACCGGCAAGGTGTCGCTGAAGGCCGGCGCGCGCTTCGATCTGGTCGCCGACCCCAATGCGCCGGCCGGCGACGAGCAGCAGGTCGGCGTCAGCTACCTGGGCCTGCCCAACGACGTCAAGCCGGGCGACGTGCTGCTGCTCGACGACGGCCTGCTGCAGCTGCAGGTGGTCGAGGTCGACGGCCCGCGCATCGTCAACACCGTGCTCAACGACGGCGTGCTGTCCGACCGCAAGGGCCTGAACAAGCAGGGCGGCGGCCTGTCGCTGGGCGCGCTGACCGAGCGCGACAAGGAGCTGATCGGCATCGTCGCCAAGATCGGCGTGGATTTCATCGCGGTGTCGTTCTGCCGCAACGCGCAGGACATGCACGACGCGCGCCGCATCGCCGAGCAGCATGGCTGCTACGCCGCGCTGGTGTCGAAGATCGAGCGCACCGAGGCGATCGAGAACCTCACCGAGATCGTCGAGGCCAGCGACGTGGTGATGGTCGCGCGCGGCGACCTCGGCGTGGAGATCGGCGATGCCGAGCTGCCGGGCCTGCAGAAGAAGATCATTCGCGAGTCGCTGGCGCAGAACAAGGTGGTGATCACCGCCACGCAGATGCTGCAGTCGATGGTCGAGAACCCGATCCCGACCCGCGCCGAGGTGCTGGACGTGGCCAACGCGGTGATCGACGGCACCGACGCGGTGATGCTGTCGGCCGAGACCGCCGCCGGCGCCTATCCGGTCAAGGCGGTGCAGGCGATGGCCCGCATCTGCCTGGGCGCCGAGCGCCAGTTCGAGATGGACACCGACTTCGAGGCCGCGCAGCGCAACCTCGAACGCGCCGACCAGGCGATCGCGATGGCGACCATGTTCCTGTCCGAGCACATCGGCCTGAGCGGCGTGGTCACCCTGACCGAATCCGGCGGCACCCCGCGCTTCCTGTCGCGCTTCCGTTCGAAGATGCCGATCTACGCGTTCACCCGCCACGACGGCGCGCGCCGCGGCATGGCGATGATGCGCGGCGTGTTCCCGATCAACTTCGACAGCCGCGGCCTGACCCCGCGCGAGGCCGCGCGCGCGGCGATCCGCCTGCTGGTCGAGGCCGAGCGCATGGGTCCCGGCGACCGCGTGGTGTTCACCAGCGGCGAGCACATGGAAACGCACGGCGCGACCAACACCCTGCGCCTGCTCGAGGTCGGCCCCGACGGCCGCGCCAGCGGCCTGGGCGAGCTGTAGCCGAAAGCCGGGTCGCCCGCGACCGACAGGACCGCGCGATGGCCGCCATCGCGCGGTCTTTTTTTGCCTGCCGTGCGGGCCGCCGCAACCGCAACGCGCCGCTCGCGCCGACGACTCTTCGCATCGGCAGTGCCCTTGCCGGACCTAGAAAAGCTAGCGGCATCACGACCTGCGCCACGGTGCCGCTGCAACATCGCAAGCCGCAGGGCGATTCTTGTCACGCGATGGCAATGCACGTGCGCTCGCGCAGTGCGTCTACCGGTGGAAACGGTTGCAGGCATTCCGTGAAGGAATGGGCGGCGTTTGCCGCGATATACTTCGGGTTTCCCCCGTGCCATAGGAATTCCATGAGCATCGAACAGCTTGCCGAAACCGCACAGGCAATGGTCGCCCCGGGCAAGGGCATCATCGCGATCGACGAATCCACCACGACCATCGCCAAGCGCTTCGCCAGCGTCGGCATCGAGAATGTCGAGGAGAACCGCCGCGCGTATCGCGAGCTGCTGCTGACCACGCCGAAGCTGAGCGAGCACATCTCCGGCGCGATCCTGTACGACGAGACCATCCGCCAGAAGACCAAGGACGGCGTGCCGTTTCCGAAGTACATGGCCGAGCACGGCATCATCCCCGGGATCAAGGTCGACAAGGGCACGCATCCGCTGGCCGGCATGCCCGGCGAGTTGATCACCGAAGGCCTGGACGGCCTGCGCGCGCGCCTGGAGGAGTACTACAAGCTCGGCGCGCGCTTCGCCAAGTGGCGCGCGGTGATCACCATCGGCGAGGACATCCCGTCGGGCGTGTGCATCGAGACCAATGCGCACGCGCTGGCGCGCTACGCGGCGCTGTGCCAGGAGCAGGGCCTGGTGCCGATGGTGGAGCCGGAAGTGCTGATGGACGGCAACCACGACATCGAGACCTGCTACGAGGTCACCGAGGCCACGCTGCGTTCGCTGTTCGGTGCGCTGTACGAGCAGAACGTTGTGCTGGAAGGCACCATCCTGAAGGCCTCGATGGTCATCGCCGGCAAGGACTGCGACGAGCAGGCCAGCGTCGAGGAAGTGGCCGAGTCCACCGTGATGTGCCTGAAGAGCACCGTGCCGGCGATCCTGCCGGGCATCGTGTTCCTGTCCGGCGGCCAGACCGACGAACAGTCCACCGCGCATCTCAATGCGATGAACCAGATCGGCACCCTGCCGTGGCCGCTGAGTTTCTCCTACGGCCGTGCGATGCAGCAGGCCGCGCTGAAGCTGTGGGCGCAGGACATGAAGGGCAACTTCGCCAAGGCGCAGCAGGTGGTCTACGAGCGCGCCAAGGAAAACGGCCTGGCCGCACTGGGCAAGTGGCAGGACTGAGGTCGGCGCCACCGCTGGAGTAAGCAAGAACGCCGGCAACTGCCGGCGTTCTTCGTTTCGCAATGCGTCGCCGCGCCTCGCTTCGTTTCACGCCTGTCCGGCCCGAGCCCGCCATGCTCTCGGCACGCGTTTGGATCAACGCGTTTTGCCCAGCCGCTGCACGAGGTAGTCGACGAAGCAGCGGACCCGCGCCGGGGTATGCGTGCCGCCGACGAACACCGCATGGACCTCCTCGCCGTCGCCAGGGTTGAACTCCTGCAGGAGCGCGACCAGCTGGCCGGCCTGGATCGCGTCCTCTGCCGTCTCGGCACACACCCGCGCGATCCCCAGGCCTTCGATGGCGAGCTGGCGTTGGGTCTCGCCATTGTTGGTTTCCACGCTGCCCTTGATCGGCAACGCGTAGTCGCGCCCGTCCTTGCGGAAGGGCCAGGTCGGGGCGGCGCGCTTGAAGTTGAAGCCGATGCAGTCGTGCGCGTGCAGATCCTCCGGGACGACTGGCGTACCGCGGCGCGCGAGATACCCAGGCGCGGCCACGATCACCTTGTGGGTCTGGCCAAGCGTGCGGGCCGTGAGCAGGCTGTCGGGGAGGGGGCCGAGCCGCACCGCAACGTCCGCCTGGCCGGCGGCGATGTCGACGACGGCATCGGTGGAGATCACCTCGAGCAGGATGCCGGGGTGGCTGTGGATGAAGTCGCGCAGAAGCGGCACCACGAACATCCGGCCGTAGGTGAGCGAGAGGCTCACGCGCAGGCGCCCCTTGGGCGAGCTCTGGTCGGCGATCAACTGCTCGGTTTCGCGCAGGTCCGCCAGGATCCGCCGCGCGGAGGACAGGTAGGTCGCGCCTTCCGGCGTCAGCCTCAGGGCCCGTGTCGTCCGCAGCAACAGGCGGACGCCGAGGCGCGCTTCGATCCGGTCGACGACCCGTGCGATGGACGACGGCGCCAGCTTCAGCCGGCGTCCCGCCGCCGAGAAACTGCCGGCCTCGGCCACCAGGGTAAAGACTTCCAGTTCGCCAGCGATGTCCATTGGGGCAGCTTGTGCGAAGAACGCAAAGGTGTTGAGCGCCATTCTAATATAGACATGGGGTGTGCCCGATCTCTATCGTTGCGTCGGCCGAAAGACTCAAGTTCCAGCCGATGAACGCACCGCTCGCCAACCGACGTGGCGGCAACTCTGAGCGACGCGAGGTAACCCATGGTCTCGCCCTACACGATCGACATTCCAGATGCGCGGCTCGCCAGCATCAAGGCAAAAGTGGATGCCTACGACTGGAGCCAGCTCGCCGACGCCGGAGGATGGAGCGCAGGCGTGGGGATCGACGACCTCAAGCGGCTCGTCGCCTACTGGCGAGGCAGCTACGATTGGCGGGCGACCGAACGGCGCCTCAACCGGCTCCCCAACTTCACCACCGAGGTCGAGGGCGAGCGCCTGCATTTCGTCCACCTGCGCGGCGACGGATCCAAGCCGCCGCTGCTGCTCCTGCACGGCTGGCCGGGCTCGTATCTTGAATTCGAGCGGCTCCTCGAGCCCCTGGCGGCGGACGGGCACGACGTCGTCGTTCCGTCTCTCCCAGGCTTCGCCTTTTCCACGCCGATCACCGGCGTCATCGGCCCGCGCCGGGCCGCCGAGCTCATGCACACGCTGATGGTCCGGCTGTTCGGACAGCAGGCGCGTTACATCGTCCAGGGCGGCGACTGGGGCGCGCATATCGCAAGCTGGATGGCCTTCCTGCGACCCGATGCGCTGCTCGGCTTCCACATCAACATGGTGAGCATCTTCGCCAGCGACGCCGCTGCCACGACCGCACAGGAGAAGGACCTGATCGCCCGCCGCGATGCGATTCTCGACCTGGAGACCGGCTATGCGCACCAGCAGCGCACGCGCCCGCAGACGTTGGGCGTGGCGATGGCCGACAGCCCGGTCGGCGTGGCAGGCTGGATACTCGAGAAGATCGGCAAGTGGGCCGATCTTACGACGCGGGCCGATGGCGGCCCGGACATCTGGAGCAAGTTCTCGGAGGAGGAATTGCTCACCAATATCATGCTGTATGTCGCACCCGCGGCCGCCGTCACCTCGACGTGGATCTATCACGGCCAGCGGCTGGAAGGGTCTGACCGCTTTCCCGCCGCAACGCGCATCGCGGTGCCCACCGGCGTGGCGGCCTTTCCCGATCCGGTGTTTCTGCCCACTCCGTGCACCTTCGCCGAGAAGACGTATCCCATCGTGCATTGGAGCCAGATGCGCAGAGGCGGCCACTTCGCCGCCTGGGAGGAGCCGCAGCTGATGCTCGACGACTTGCGCGCCTTCGTCGCCACGGCCCTGGCGCGCTCCTGAGGCTTGCTGCTGCAGTGCCTGCGCTGCTGCGCGGGCTCGGCGGCATCGGCGTGGCGCGCTCCGCTGGGCGTGCAGGTTTCCTCGCCCGCTGCTGCATGGCGCGTTTCCCGCAGATTCCACGACAACACAGACTGGACGTCCGCCAGCCATGCCGAAGCGCTGCTTCGGAGATCGGAAACGAACGTCCCCGCAACCGAGGTGAATCGTCATGAACGAGCAGAGGGCAAACACCGTCCAGGCCGATACCCTGCGGATCGCCTATGTCGAGCACGGTCCCGCCGACGGGTGGCCGGTGATCCTGTCGCACGGGTTTCCCTACGACATCCACGCCTTCGACGCGGTCGCCGCGGTGCTCGCCAGCGCGGGCGCGCGGGTCGTGGTTCCCTACACGCGCGGGTTCGGTCCGACCCGCTTCGTGTCCGATACCGTCATGCGCAGTGGCCAGCAAGCCGCGCGCGGCCGCGACATCGTCCAGCTCGCCGACGCGCTGGGCCTGGAGCGCCCGATCCTGGCCGGTTTCGATTGGGGCGGCAATGCATCCTGTGTGGTGGCGGCGCTGTGGCCCGAGCGCATCGGCGGCCTGGTCTGCTACGCCGGCTACGACATCATCGACGTGCAGGCGCAACGGCTTGCGGCCGCGCCGTCGCTCGAACGCGTCTGCTGGTATCAGCATCTTTTCCAGACCGAACGCGGGCGCCAATGCCTGGCCGAGCATCGTCGCGATCTGTGCCGCTTGCTATGGGAGGAGTGGTCGCCCGGCTGGCAGTTCGACGATGCGACCTTCGCGCAGACCGCAAGCGCGTTCGACAATCCGGACTTCGTGGACGTGGTGATCCACGCCTACCGCCATGCCTTCGGCCGGGAGGCTGGCGACCCGGCGTTGCAGCCACTCGAAGACCGCTTGGCGGACCGGCCCGCGATAACGGTTCCGGCGGTGACGCTCGACGGCGCGAACGACCCGCTCAAGCCGGGCGGGACCGGGAGCCATGCCCGCATGTTCGTCGGGTTGCACGAGCACCGCGTCGTCGACGCCGGGCACAATCTGCCCCAGCAGCGGCCCGACGTGTTCGCCGACGCGGTATTGGCCGTCCGTGCGTGGCTCGACCGGCGCCATTGACGGGCGAGGGTTGCCAACGCCGCGCAGTCGCCTGCGAGTAGGCCATCGGAGGTGTCACGTACGACCGACAGGCCTGTCAGGCGGCAGGCTGTCCAAGAAAGCGTACGGGAGTAGGGCGATCGCGGCGGCCTGCGCCGGCCGCGCGCAGTGCAGCTCAGGCGACCTGCAGCTGGCTCTGCATCAGCGCCTGCTGGTAGGCCTTGTAGGCAGCCTCGTTGTAGGCGACCAGGATCACCCGCTTCGGCACCGCATGCGCGCGCTGCCACGCCATGGTTTCGGCGACCGCGATGCGCGCGGCCTGGTGCAGTGGATAGCCGTACACGCCGCAGCTGATCGCCGGGAACGCCACCGAGTGCAGGCCCATCTGTTCGGCTAGGCGCAGCGAGCGCCAGTAACAGTTGGCGAGCAGCGCCGGTTCGTCGTGGGCGCCGTCGCGCCACACCGGGCCGACGGTATGCAGCACGTGGCGTGCCTTGAGCCGGTGGCCGCCAGTGGCGCGGACTTCGCCGACCGGGCAACGCACACCGGGCTTGAGTTCGGGCAGGCGCAGGCATTCCTCCAACAGCTGCGGGCCCGCTGCGCGGTGGATCGCGCCGTCCACGCCGCCGCCGCCGAGCAGGGATTCGTTGGCGGCGTTGACGATGGCGTCCACGTCCAGTTCGGTGATGTCGCCTTGCCAGATTTCGATCTTCATGATGCGATCTTTATGGGATTCCAATGATGGAAACGTGATGAACCTGGCGGCCGGGCCAGCCCGGTGCAACGGCGGCTTAACCGGAGAACGGCAAGACTGCAGCGTCTCCATCTCAGCGCCTGCGACATGAACCGGACCCAGCCATCACCCGCCATCGCCGAGGCCCTGGCGCGCGGCGAGATCATCAAGGCAATCAAGCTGTTGCGTGACCAGAGCGGCATGGATCTGCGCAGCGCCAAGCAGCAGGTGGACGCGTGGCTGCAGGCGGGGGCGGCGCAGACGGTCGCGGAGATGCTGCACCGGCAGGCCGGCAGCGAACCGCCGCAGGCCGCCGCGTCGGCGGAAGCGCAGACCGGGGGGCTGCCGCCCGCCGCGCTGCAGGCGCTGGGCCAGGGCCAGTTTCTGCAGGCGATCAAGCTGACCCGCGAGCAGCATCCGGGCATGGGCCTGCGCGAGGCCAAGGAATTGGTGGAAGGCTACCGCGACCGCAACGCGCCGCGCGCAGGAACGCCGCCGACCGTGGCCACCGGCGATCGCCCCGGCGCATGGCTGTGGGGCACGCTCATCCTGCTGCTGGCCGTCGCTGCGGCGTTCTGGTGGTTGAGCAGCTAGTGTGGGAGCGACTTCAGTCGCGACGCGCTTTACTGGCGAGGCTTGTTGCGACTGAAGTCGCTCCTGCAAGACTGTCGAGCCGGTGACGATGACTCGGTTGGATGCGTGTGCGGTGCCGATCCATCGCGACGCATCCCATTCTGCGCGGAGTGGCCTACAGCCAGCGCTTGACCTGCGCGCAATAACGGTCGTAGGCATCACCGAAGCGCTGGCGCAAGCGCGCCTCCTCGAACGGGATCACCACCCGCTGCAGCGCCAGCAGCGGCAATGGCAGCAGCAACAGCGCCCACGGCCAGCCAATCTGCACGCACAGGCCGACATAGCTCAGCACCAGGCTCACGTACATCGGGTTGCGGGTGTAGCGGTACGGACCGCGCAGTACCAGGCGCGACGGCGCGCCTTCGGGCAGGATCGTGGTACGGCGCTGCGCGAACAGCACGAAGCAGGCCAGCGCCAACAGCAATCCGGAACCGGCGACGATCCCGCCGGCGATCTGTATCCATGCCAGCGTGCGGCCCTGCGGCAGTGGCAGGGCGAGCATCCGCTGCAGCAGGGCGCCCAGCAGCAGCGCGAGCAGGAAATGCGCTGGCGAGGTCGAACGCACCAGCAACGGCACACGCGCGGACCGGCTGTCGTCCCGTCCTGAAACTCGATTGCTCAACGCTCCCTCCCCGGTTGCCAGGCTCCCTGCGCGGCTACTCTACCGTGCCGGTCGGTGCCATGTCCCACGCCGGCTGGGCATGCCACGCGAAACCGCAGCTGCCATGCCAGCGTGTGCGGCCACGTCGACCAGTGCCGTGCACGCCAACATTCGCTGGCAAGTGGCGTTGCATGGCGGGGACGCGGCATCGCCTGCGCGTGTCGAGGCGGGTGCATGCGAAACAGGCGAACGGTTGTCCAACTGCGGCCGCATCGGGAAGACGGATGCGTCACGCCACGCATGCTGCGGGGCGCACAGCGGAATGCGCAACAAGTTCGCGATGCCGTGCTGCATCGAAAGGCTGCGCATGCCCCCAGTGCATCGCATCCAGTGTCACCAGGCAATGCCTCGGGAATGCATCGACGGACAAGTTCCGTCATGCCAGAGACGGCAAAAGCTAAACTGCCGCGCGACACTCCCTCACTCGCCAGTTCCAATCCATGCCCCTACCGCAAGCGTCCGCCGACACCGCCTCCGTTCCGCGCCGTCGCGTCATCCTCGAAGACGACATCGACGGCTTCACGCCCGCGCAGTTGCTGTTGCTGCAATCGCCCGACGTCGAGGTGCTCGGCATCTCGGTGGTCAGCGGCAACATCTGGCGCGACGAGGCGCTGGCGCATACGCGCCGGCTGCTTGAAATCGCCGGCCGCGGCGAGGTGCCGGTGCTGCCGGGTCCTGTGCATCCGTTACTCAACAGCGAACTGGCTACCGAGCGCTGGGAGGCGCTGTACGGCAAGCTGCTGTGGAAGGGCGCGTGGACCAAGCAATGGATCGAGCACGACACGGTGCAGAGTTCGCCGCGCTACCACGCGCACGACGTGGTGCCCGACCTGGCGCTGGGCAATCCGTCGGTGGTGCAGGCCGCGGACGAGCCGGCGGCGTTGTTCATGATCCGCAAGGTGCGCGAATTTCCCGGCGAGGTCAGCATCGTCGCCACCGGCCCGCTGACCAATCTGGCGCTGGCGCAGCGGCTGGATCCGCAGTTCGCGTCGCTGGCCAAGGAGCTGGTGTACATGGGCGGCAGCCTCAATCCGCGGCAGCGGCGCGACAGCGTGTCGGCGCGGCAGTTCGCGCGCGAGTTCGTCAACTCGCCGCGGCGCGAGTTCAACATCCGCTGGGATCCGGAAGCGGCGAGCATCGTGATGCGGTCGCCGTGGCGGCGGATGCTGATGGTGCCGGTGGACCCGTCCACCGCGACCGAACTGAGCCCGCAACTGCTGGCGCGGATGAGCGCCGCCGACACGCCAATCGGCCACGCGCTGCGCAGGCGCGAACCGGGCTTTCCGCTGTGGGACGAACTGGCCACGGCGCTGTGGTTGCGCCCGGAGTTGGCTACCGCGACCGAGACGCTGTACGTCGACACCAACACCGAGTTCGGTGCCGGCTACGGCGACATCCTGTCGTGGGCGCCGGGCTACCAGCCCGGGCTGGGCGAACAGGCGCAGACGGTGGTGCGCGAGGTCGACGTGGAGGCGATCGAGCGATTGCTGGTGGAGCGGCTGACCGCCCCGCAGCCGCCGGCGCTGGGCGTGCCGTTGCCGGGCTAGTGTCTTGTTTCGGATGTCGCGAAGCGTCGGGACTGACGTCCCTCCCACAGTGCACTCAGCTTGGTACGGGGATCAGGACGGCACGCGCGACGAACGCAGCGCTGAGATTTGTCCGGCCTCGGATGGTTTGGGACTGATGCACGCGGCCGCGGAGTTCTTCGAGGTTGCCTCACATTCGCCGCAGCGGCACCGCTTCCCTGGAGGAGCGGCTTCAGTCGCGACGAGCGGAGAGGCACGCTTTCCGGCGTCGGGACTCAACAGAGTCGAAGCGCTTCCGGCGATGCGCTGCGTCACTTCGCACCGCATCGGGGCCATGCGCGGGCGCGGGCGACGCGCCGCCGCGCGTCGATGCGCTCCCGCTCCCCGTCACGGCAGACCGGCCAGCCAGTCGTCGTCGGAGCCTTCGTTGATGTCGGCGAACAGCGGCGTGGAGAAGTAGCGCTCGCCGGTGTCGGGCAGCATCGCCAGGATCACCGAGCCGGGCGCGGCGGTCTCGGCCACGCGCAGCGCGGTGGCCACGGTGGCGCCGCCGGAGATGCCGGTGAAGATGCCTTCCTCGGCGGCGAGGCGGCGCGAGACGGCGATGGCGTCGCTGTCCTCCACGCTCAGCACCTCGTCGTAGACCTCGCGGTTGAGCACTTCCGGCACGAAGTCCGGAGTCCAGCCCTGGATCTTGTGCGGCTTCCACTCCTGGCCCTGCAGCAGCGCGGCGCCGGCCGGCTCGGTGGCGGTGATGCGTACGTCCGGGCGGGCCACGCGCAGCACTTCGCCGACGCCGGTGAGGGTGCCGCCGGTGCCCCAGCCGCTGACGAAATGATCCAGCCGGCGGCCGGCGAAATCGCGCAGGATCTCCGCGGCGGTGGTGCTGCGGTGGTACGCCGGATTGGCCGGATTGGCGAACTGGCGGGCCAGGAACCAGCCGTGCTGCTGGGCCAGTTCCTCGGCCTTGCGCACCATGCCGCTGCCGCGCTCGGCGGCCGGGGTCAGGATCACCTTGGCGCCGTAGGCGCGCATCAGCTTGCGGCGCTCGATCGAGAACGTCTCCACCATCGTCGCCACGAACTTGTAGCCGCGCGCGGCGGCGACCATCGCCAGGGCCACGCCGGTGTTGCCGGAGGTGGCTTCGACGATGGTGTCGCCGGGCTTGAGCAGGCCCTTGGCCTCGGCATCGAGCACGATCGCCAGCGCCAGGCGGTCCTTGACCGAGCCGCCCGGATTGAACGCCTCGACCTTGACGTACAGGCTCACGTGCTCGGGCGGCAGACGGTGCAGCTTGACGATCGGGGTGTGGCCGATGGTGTCGAGGATGTTGTCGTAGATGGCCATGCGCAGGGTCTCCGGAAAGGGATGCGGGTCAGGCGGCGTGGGCCAGGGTAGGCACGGCCGGCTTCGGGAAAGGTGAGGGTGGTGGCGCCAGCGGCGTGGCGCCGAACCAGTGCAGCGTGGTCGCCAGCGCGGCCACCTCGCCCAGGATCAGCAGCGCCGGCGACCGCACCTGGTGCGCGCGGGCGGTGTCGGGCAGGTCGGCGAGGGTGCCGACCACCACCCGCTGCTCCGGGCGTGAGCCGTTTTCCACCAATGCGAACGGGGTATCGGCGGCGCGGCCGGCGCGCAGCAGGCGCTCGCGCACCGTGTCCAGCCCGGCTACGCCCATGTACACCGCCAGGGTCTGCCGCTCCTGCGCCAATGCGGCCCAGTCCAGCGTGTCGAACGAGTCCTTGCAGTGCGCGGTGGCCAGGCGCAGCGACTGCGCGTGCTCGCGGTGGGTCAGCGGGATGCCGGCATAGGCCGCGCAGGCCAGCGCCGCGGTGATGCCCGGCACCACCGCGTAGGGCACGCCGTGCGCGCGCAGGCATTCCAGTTCCTCGCCGCCGCGACCGAACACGAACGGGTCGCCGCCCTTCAGCCGCACCACGCGGCGGCCGCGTCGCGCATGCTCCAGCATCAATGCGTGGATCTGCTCCTGGCGCACGCTGTGACCGCTGGCCGACTTGCCGACTTCGATCCGCTCGGCCGTACCTGGCAGCAGATCCAGGATCGCGGCGCTGACCAGGCGATCGTGCAGGACCACGTCGGCGCTGCGCAGTGCGTGCAGCGCGTTGAGGGTCAGCAGGCCGGGATCGCCGGGGCCGGCGCCGACCAGGGTCACCATGCCGGGACGGATCGCTTGCGCCTGCGGCGTTGCGGCGGCCGCGCCGAGGCTGCCGTCGGCAGCATCGGCCGACGGCGTTGCCACGGCCGCATCGGCTGCACCAGGCGCGGCCTGTGCCAGCACCCGCTGCGCGGCGGCGATCTGCAGCGCCTGCCGGTTCACCGCGGGGTCGTCGCTGGCGGCGATCAGGTACCACACCGCGTCCAGCCAGGCGCCATCGAAGCGGCCACGCAGCCACTGGATGCGTCCGGCCTCGGCCAAGGCCTGCAGGGCCGGGGTCAGCGTTGGCGCACCCAGCCGCGGCACCGCGCCGGCGGCGAGCAGCGCCTGCACCTGGCGCTCGGCGGCAGCACCGCCGCCGACCACCAGCACGGGGCGCTCGCGCAGGTCCGGATACAACGCAATCGGGGCAAGGCTCACGGCGGTCGCAGCGCAGGAAAGAGGGAGGAGCCGTGACCGTAGCGCCGGCTTATAGCCCCAGGAAATGACTTCATACCTCTACCAGATAGCTTTCGGTTATAAGGTGGCAGGACCATTTCCACTACAGTCGTGGCTGCTCCCGCCAGGCGGCGCCTCGCCCACGCTTTCGATGACGCTGACCCAACTCCGCTACCTCGTCGCCATCGCCGACGCCGATCTCAACATCACCCTGGCGGCGGCGCGCGTGCATGCGACCCAGCCGGGGCTGTCCAAGCAGCTCAAGCAGCTGGAGGACGAGCTGGGCTTCCTGCTGTTCGTGCGCAAGGGCCGCAGCCTGGAGACGGTGACCCCGGCCGGCCGCGAGGTGATCGAGCGCGCCCGTGCGGTGCTGGCCGAGGCCAACAACATCCGCACCTACGCCGCCAACCAGCGCCGCGAGAGCCAGGGCCAGCTGACCCTGACCACCACCCACACCCAGGCGCGCTTCGTGCTGCCGCCGGCGGTGGCGCAGATCAAGCAGGCCTATCCGCAGGTCAGCGTGCACCTGCAGCAGGCGGCCGAGAGCGCGGCGCTGGACCTGCTCAGCCAGGGCGACGCCGACATCGCCATCGTCAGCACCGCCGGCAGCGAGCCGGGCGCCGGCATCGCAGTGCCGCTGTACCGCTGGCGGCGGCTGGTGCTGGTGCCGCGCGGGCATGCGCTGGACGTGCCCAAGCGGGTGCCGGACATGGCCGCGCTGGCGGTGCAGCCGCTGATCAGCTACGAATCCTCGACCCGTTCCGGCTCCTCGCTGCAGCGCGCCTTCGCCCGGCTCGGCCTGGAGCCTAGCATCGCCCTCACCGCGCTCGACGCCGACCTGATCAAGACCTACGTGCGCGCCGGTCTCGGCGTCGGCCTGCTCGCGGAGATGGCGGTGCATGCCGGCGATACCGACCTGCGCGCGTGGCCGGCGCCGCCGGAGATCCCCGAGTGCATCGCCTGGGCGGTGCTGCCGCGCGACCGCGTGCTGCGCGACTACGCGCTGGAGCTGGTGCACGTGCTGGCGCCGCAGATCGACACCCGCGACCTGCGCCGGGTCATGGAAGGTAACCAGGAACCGGATTGGCCGACGCCGCCGACCTGGGAAGAGTTGACCCAGACCATCACCAGCTGAGTCCGGCGCGGATCCGTGCTGGCCGGCGGCGGCGGCGCGCTGCTGCGCGTGCCTGTTGCGCATGCTCAGCGGCCGTTGCGCAGCCTCGGCGCAGCGACTGGATGCCGATGCCGGGACGCTGGCAACGCGCCTGTCGCAGTTGCCTGAACTGGAGGCGAGCTACTCCGGGCTGGAACTGCAGGTGCGGTTGGCCGCGTTCCGCCAGCAGGCCTTGCGGGCGCTGGCGCAGGAATACGCCGGCGCTGAACGCCGCGCCGTCACCGGCGGCGCAATGACGCCGCGCCACGGCCGTTCCGCGAAGAGTCGCCGCGGGCAGGGCGGGCGCATCGCTGACGCGCCATGCACCTCGCGGTGGTACGGCCCCCGGGCCCGGCCGGCCCAGTCGCCTGGCCATCGGCGCCGAAGCGCCAGCACGGCGGTTCGCGCGTTGCCGCGGTCCGGGCCGCCGCCTATGATGCGTGCCGGCGTATTCGCGACGGCCGGCGGCAGCCGCGACAGGCCGCGATCAAGGACGAGCGGCGCGGCGCCGGCATGGCCAGGCGCGCGTCCGATGCCGATCACCAGGGGGAAGGATGGCAGCTTGTGCATGTTGTGACGCGACCGTGCTGTTCGGCGGTACGCGCGTCGGCGATCGCCGTGATTGCAGTGCGAGCTGCGCGTCGCGCGTTCCATTGCAATCGGTAGTGCCGCAGGTGCCGCTGCAGGCCGCGCACGCGCAAGCGCTGCAGATCTTCCGCGGGCGTTGCCCGCAGTCCGGTGCGACGCGCCAACCGCCGCCGTTGCCTGCCGCGAACGCCTGATCTCACACCCCCTTGTCGCCTATCGCCGCATGCCGTCGGCTCCGACGCGCTGCGTTCTTTTTTCTCAACCCAAGGAAGTCCATGCATCCCGTCCTCCAGCAGAACCTGTTCTTCGTCAAGGAACAGGTCGGCATGTTCAAGGCCGCCAACAACTACGACGTGTTCGACCCGCAGAGCAACCAGAAGGTACTCGAATGCCGCGAGCCGAACCTGGGTATCTTCACCAAGATCTTCCGTTTCACCGACTACAAGCGGATGACCCCGTTCCACGTGGAAGTGCGCACCCCTGACGGGCACAAGGTGCTGACGGTCAAGCGCGGTTTCTCGCTGTTCCTGTCCAAGGTCGAGGTGCTGGACGAGCACGATCGCCTGGTCGGTTCCTTCAGCCAGAAGTTCTTCTCCATCGGCGGCAAGTTCGACGTGCTCGACGCGCGCGAGAAGCTGGTGTGCACGCTGCGCGGCAAGTGGACCAGTTGGGACTTCCGCTTCGTGCAGGGCGAGCGGGAACTGGCGCGCGTGTCCAAGAAGTGGGCCGGGCTGGGCAAGGAGCTGTTCACCTCGGCCGACAACTACATGCTGGCGATCGAGAACGCGGTGCCGGCCGAGGACGACGTGCGCGTCCTGATCATGGCCGCGGTGCTGTGCATCGACATGGTGCTGAAGGAGTAAGCGCCGGTCGCCGCGCGTGCCGCTGTCGGTGCGCGCGGCGACTTCGCCCAGGCCGCTCGCCGTGCCGCCAGCGGCATCAGGCCGGGCGGCCGCGTCCTCAACGTTGCGGACACTGTCTCGGCGGTGCGGCACACGCCGAGACGCGCTTGAATCGCTACCGCGCGCCACCGTGCCTCAGGCCGGCGCAGCGCCGGACGCTGCCGCCAGCGTTTCGGGCGTGGGCAAACGCTCGCTGTAGCGGTCGACCAGGTGCGGGGCCAGGTCGCGGGTGAGCAGGGTGAACTTGACCAGCTCCTCCATCACGTCGACCACGCGGTCGTAGTACGCCGACGGCCGCATCCGTCCAGGCGTGTCGAATTCCTGCCAGGCCTTGGCCACCGACGATTGGTTGGGGATGGTCAGCATGCGCATCCAGCGGCCGAGCACGCGCATCTGGTTGAGCGCGTTGAACGACTGCGAGCCGCCGGACACCTGCATCAGCGCCAGGGTCTTGCCCTGGGTGGGGCGGCGCGCGCCCTGGCTGAGCGGAATCCAGTCGATCTGCGCCTTGAGCACGCCGCTCATCGCGCCGTGCCGTTCCGGCGAGGACCAGACCATGCCTTCGCTCCACAGCGTCAGTTCGCGCAGTTCCTGCACCCTGGCGTCGCTGTCGGGCGCGGCGTCGGGTAGCGGCAGCCCGGCCGGGTCGAACAGCCGGGTTTCCGCGCCCATCGCCCGCAGCAGCCGCGCCGCTTCCAGCGCCAGCAACTTGCTGTAGGAACGCTCGCGCAGCGAGCCGTACAACAGCAGGATGCGCGGCGGGTGCGCGGCGCGCGCGGCTGTCAGCGACGACGGATCCGGGCGCACGAAGGCGGCCGGGTCCAGGTTCGGCAGGTCGGACAGGTCAACCGACACGATGGCCGTCCGCATCGATCAGCGCTGCGCCGTCTTCCTTGGCGAAGGCGCCGCGCTGCGGCGACGGCAGGATCTCCAGCACCGTCTCCGACGGCCGGCACAGGCGCGTGCCCAGCGGCGTGACCACGATCGGCCGGTTGATCAGGATCGGGTGCTGCAGCATCGCGTCCAGCAGCGCGTCGTCGCTCAGCGCCGGGTCGTCCAGGCCCAGCTCGGCGTAGGGCGTGCCCTTCTGCCGGATCGCCTCGCGCAACGGAATGCCCATCGCCGCGATCAGCGCCTGCAAGGTGGCGCGGTCGGGCGGGGTCTTCAGGTATTCGACCACGGTCGGTTCCGCGCCGCTGTTGCGGATCAGTCCCAGGACGTTGCGCGAGGTGCCGCAGGCGGGGTTGTGGTAGATCGTGATCGGGTTCATCGGGACTCGGGACGGTAAGGGGAAATGGGGCGTTACGGCCTGTGCGCCGCGGCGGGTACGGCAGCATCGGGGAGGCTGCATTCGCCGTTGCCGCAGCAGTTCTCGGTCAGGAAACCGATCAGCGCGTACATGCGCGCATAGTCGGCGCGCAGCCGGATCACCCGGCCCTGGCGTTCGTCGCCGATCAGGCCGGCGCCGCGCAGCACATGCAGATGCGCGGTCAGCGTGGCCGGCGCCAGCCCCAACACGGCGCGCAGTTCGCCCACCGCCATCCCGTCCGGGCCGGCCTGGACCAACGCGCGGTAGGCGGCCAGGCGGTGCCCGTGGGCCAGGGCGCGCAAGGCGGAAACGGTGCTGTCGGTGTCCATCGTTTCGATAATTCCAGAAATTACGAAATGAGGCAAGGTGGATTGCCAGGAGAGGGCGCCATGCATGCCGGGACGGCGTGATGTCGGCGAGCGGCAGCCAGTGGCACGTTCTCTCGCTCTGCGCTGACCATGATCTGGTCGAGCAGTCGACACGGCGAGTCACCGCAGGTCGTCTGCCTGTTCGCCTCCGCCGCCACGCGTCCCATGCTGGACGTCGCAATGCAGCCGCCACCGCGTTGCGAACGTTGCCCAGGCTGCCCAGCGAACATGCGCTGCGCGCTTATGTCGCGTTGGCATCGCGCAAGCGGCCGACTAGACTGCCGCGGTGATCCGTCGCCGCCAGCCGCTATCGTTCTGGGCACTGCTCGCCACGCTGGCGATCGTGCTGATGCTGACCGCGCCGCTGTTGAGCCGCTGGCAGCAGGCACAGTCCAGCGCCTGGACCGACGCGGGCGCCGGTGCGCTGTGCAGCAGCCGCGGATTACAGGCGTCGCCCTCGCTGCCGATCGCAATGATGGCATCGCACGCGGGCGTGCACGACGACGGCGGCATGTCGCACGAGCAGGCCTGCGATTACTGCCTGCTCGCGGCGCGGCTGCTGCCGTGGGTGGCGTTGTTGCTGGTGCTGCTGCCCTGGCTGCGGCCGCGCCTGCCGGCCGCGTCGCGCTGCATACGGATCGTGAAGGCCGCGCCTTGGCGCGCTCACGCCGCGCGCGGACCGCCTCTGTTCTCCTGAACCACGAGTTGGCTGTTCTTTCGTACCGCGGCATCGCCGCGGCACGTCTTCGTGCTGATGGAGCCATCGATGATCCGTTTCTTTTCCCTGCCGCGGATGGCGGCGTACAGCTGCGTGTGTCTCGCGGCCAGCGCGACCGCGCCGACACGCGCGGCCGATAGCGGCGTGCAACCTCCCCCCGGCGATTCGGCGCTGACCCTGGGCAAGGTCCAGGTCACCGCCAATCCCCTTTCCGCGCCGGCCGCGCGCAGCGTCCTGAGTTCGGTGGACATCCTCGGCGGCGACCTGCTGCAGGACCAGCACGTGGACTACAGCTGGGAGCTGCTGATGCGCGCGCCCGGCGTGCAGGTCACCCAGTTCAAGATGGGCACCGATGCCGGCCGCTTCTCGTTCCGCGGCTTCAACGGCGAAGGCCGGGTCAACGCGGTCAAGCTGCTGATCGACGGCGTGCCCAGCAACGACAACGCCGGCGGCATGCCGTACCTGGACGCGGTGTTTCCGCTGGATATCGCCGCGATCGAGATCGTGCGCGGCACCAACGATCCGCGCTACGGATTGAACGCCATCGCCGGCAGCGTCGATGTGCTGACCCGCAGCGGCGGCAACGACGGCCGCGCCAGCGTTACCGTCGGCAGCTTCGGTACGCGCGAGGTGCAGGCCAGCCAGGGCATCGAGCGCGGCGGCTGGAGCCAGAACTATTTCGCCGCCTGGCGCGACAGCGACGGCTACCGCGCGCATGCCGACGCGCGCAAGCGCGCGTTCGCCGGCAAGTGGTTCTACACCGCGCCGGACGCCGCCTGGCGCGCCGGGCTCAGTGCGCGCTACTACCGCAACCAAGCGCTGGAAGCGGGCTATCTGGACTACGCCAGCGCGCAACGCGCGCCGCGCAGTTCGCCGGACTATGCGCGCGACGACCGCAGCGAACGCCAGACCGGGCAGGTGAGCCTGCATCTGGACGCGCAGCTGGCGGACGCCGTGCAGGGCAGCGCCAAGCTGTACTGGAATCGCTACCAGAACCAGCGCTGGGTGCGCTTCACCGCCGCCGGCGCGCAGCAGGAGCGCGATACCGACGAAACCCAGCGCGGTTTCCTGGCCAAGGCGACCTGGCGCCCCGAGGTGGACTGGGCGACGGCGTTCGCGCTGGAAGGCGGCATCGACGGGCAATGGCAGGACAACACCTCGCAACGCTATCGCACCGTGGCGCGGGCACGCACCGCGCCGCTGCGCGACTGGGATTTCGATCTGGACACGCGCGGCGCCTATGTGCAGGCGGTGATCCGCCCATTCGAGCGCTTGCAGCTGGTGCCGGCCTATCGCGTGGATCGGATCGACGGCAGTTTCCGCGATCGGCTCGGCGGCGTGCGCTACCCGGCCTACGCCTACGGCACGATCAAGCAGCCCAAGCTCAGTGCGGTGTTGACGCTGACTGCGCAGACCAGCGTCTATGCCAACATCGGCCGCACGTTCCAGATCGGCAGCGGCAACGGTGCCTACCGCAGCCAGCCGGGCAACCTGGCGCCGTCGTACAACGACGGCTGGGAGGCCGGACTGAAGTTCGCCGACGCCAGGCGGCTGGATGCGCGCATCGCGTACTGGGAGCAGCGCGCGTCCGACGAGGTGGCGACGATTCTCGGCGTCGATGGCACGGTTGGCAGCGGCGAGGTCGGCAACGTCGGCAAGACCTTGCGCCGCGGCTGGGATGCGCAGCTCAACCTGCGCGCGGACGCACGCTGGACGCTGTGGCTGGCGTATTCGCGGCAGCGCGCGATCATCGTCACGCCCGATCCGAGCGCGCCGGCGACGCGCGGCAAGGAGATCGAGAACGTGCCGCGCTCTCTGGCCAGTGCCGGCGTCGACTGGCAGGCCACGCCGCGGCTGAAACTGTCGGCCTGGGGCAATGCGCAGGGCGACTACTACGTGGAACGCAGCAACACGCTGGGCCGCTACGGCGGTTATGCGCTGGCCAATGTCGGCGCGACCTGGGCGTGGCGCGCGCAACGCGAACTTTCGCTGCAGTTGAAGAACCTGACCGACCGCCGCTATGTCTATGCCTGGTACGACAGCGGTTCGTCCGGCTACTCGCCGGGCGACGGCCGCGCGCTGTACGCCAGCCTCGGCTGGGGCTGGTGATGGCCATGCCGACCTCGACGCCCGCGCCGCCGGCGCGCTTCTACCGCGCGGTATGGCGCTGGCATTTCTACGCCGGCCTGCTGGTGCTGCCGCTGCTGGCCTGGCTGGCGCTGACCGGCGCCGCCTTCGTCTACCAGCAGCCGATCGACGGCTACTTCCACCGTGCGTTGAAGACGGTGCAGGTGCCGGCGCGGGCCCGGGCCGTCGCGCCGCAGCGGCTGCTCGACGCGGCGCTGGCGGCGCAGCCGGGACAGGCATTGCGCTACACCACGCCGCTGCGCCGCGACGCATCGGCGGAGGTGACGGTGGGCACCGCCGATGGCCGCCGGCTGGTGGTGTACGTGGATCCGTACCGCGCGCGCGTGCTGGGCAGCCTGCCCGAGCACGGCACGGTGGCATGGACGATCCGGCGCCTGCACAGCCTCGCCCTGGTCGGGCCGTGGGCCAGCGCGTTGATCGAAGTGGCGGCCGGCTGGGCGATCCTGCTGGTGCTGACTGGCGTCTACCTGTGGTGGCCGCGCGGCCGCCGCGGCGGCGTCACGACGGTGCGCGGACGGCCGCCGCAGCGCGTGTTCTGGCGCGATACGCATGCGCTGACCGGCAGCGTGGTCGGGGCGATGCTGCTGTTCCTTGCGCTGACCGGCATGCCCTGGTCGTGGTTCTGGGGCGCGCAGGTCAACCGCCTTGCCAATGGCCATCACTATGGCTATCCGGCCGGCCTGCGCGTGGACCTGCCGATGTCCGCGCAGCGCCTGAGCGATGACGAGGTGCCGGCCTGGTCGCTGCGCCAGGCGCGGTTGCCGCAGTCGCAGCTGCCGCAGGCCGCGATGCCGATGCCGATGCCGATGCCGATGCCGGCGGCGGAGGATGCGCGTTCTGCATCAGACGTAGCGGACAACGGCAACGGTGCGCATGCAGAGCATGCGGGGAACGCGGAGCATGCCGCGCATGGCGCTATGGCGATGGATGCGATGGATGCGATGGCGCTACAGCCCGGTGCGATCGGCCTGGACGCGGCAGTGGCGCGGTTCCAGGCGCGCGGCATCGCCGCCGGCTACGGCGTGGCGCTGCCGCGCGGTGCGCGCGGCGTGTACACCGCATCGGTGTATCCGTCGGAGCTGGCGCAGCAGCGGGTGATCCATCTCGATCAGTACAGCGGCAAGGTGCTGCTGGACATGCGCTATGCCGACTACGGGCCGCTGGCCAAGGCGTTGGAATGGGGCATCAACGTGCACCTGGGGCAGCAGTACGGCACGTTCAATCAGCTAGTGCTGATCGTCTCGTGCATTGGCATCCTGCTGTTGTGCGTCAGCGCCGCGCTGATGTGGTGGAAGCGGCGGCCGGCCGGCGGGTTGGGCGTGCCGCCGCTGCCGGCGGACCGGCGCAGCTTGCGCGGCGTGCTCGCGCTGCTGGCGATCGGCGGCGTGCTGTTCCCGCTGGTGGGGGTGTCGTTGTTGTTGATGCTGGCGCTGGATTGGTTGCTGGTGCTGCGGCGGGAGTGAGGTGGTGCTGTTTGGACGCAAGGACGCGGTCAGCTCATTGGTGGCGCTTTGGGAGGACTTCGGTCTCGATGACATCCGAGTCCGGGAGGTTTCTCGTTCCGCTCGTCGCGACTGAAGTCGCTCCCACAGGGGCTCGCGGTCAGCTCATCGGGTGCACTGCGGGAGATACTTCAGTCCCGACGGCATCCCGAAGCCGGAAGGTTCGCCGCTCCGTTCGTTGCGGCTGAAGCCGCTCCTACAGGAGGGCTACGCGAGGCGCCTGCTGGGTGCAGTGTAGGAGGGACTTCAGTCCCGACCGTATCTATCCGAAGCCGGAAGGTTCACCGCTCCGTTCGTCGCGGTTGAAACCGCTCCTACAGGACGCTGTGCGAGGCGCCTGCTGGGTTCACTGTAGGAGGGACTTCAGTCCCGACCGTATCTATCCGAAGCTGGAAGGTTCACCGCTCCGTTCGTCGCGGTTGAAACCGCTGCTACAAAGCGCTGCGAGTAGACCGGCTGGTGCACGTGAGGGGACTTCAGTTCCGACGGCATTCGAAGCCGGACGGTCTATCGCTTCGTTCGTCGCGACTGAAGTCGCTCCTACAGGGGCGTGCGGTGGCCTGTGAGGCCCCGCGGCATGCGTCGCCACACAGACTCAGACATCCTCGTGGATGCCGCACTCGCGCTTGAGGCCGAAGAAGCGGGTGTCTTCCTCGCGCATGCCCGGTTCCCAGCGGCGGGTGGTGTGGAAGTCGCCGATCGACACGTAGCCTTCCTCCCACAGCGGGTGGTAGGGCAGGCCGTGCTGCTGCATGTACTGCCACAGGTCGCGGTCGCTCCAGTCGGCGATCGGGTTGATCTTGTAGCGCTCGCCGCGCTTCTGCACGAACGGGGTTTGCGCGCGGCTGTCGGACTGGCTGCGGCGCAGGCCGGTGAACCAGGTGCCGACCTTCAGTTCGTCCAGCGCGCGGCGCATCGGCTCGACCTTGCGCAGGTTGTTGTACTGCTCGATGCCGACCATGCCCTGTTCCCACAGGCGGCCGTGGCGCGCCTCCATCCAGGCGCGGCTGACCAGCGGCCGGTACACCTTGAGGTTGAGCTTGAGCCGGTCGCTGAGCGCGTCGGCGAAGCGGTAGGTCTCGGCGAACAGGTAGCCGGTGTCGATCAGGATCACCGGGATCTCCGGCAACTGCTGGGTCAGCAGATGCAGGGTCGCCGCCGATTGCGCGCCGAAGCTCGAGGACAGCGCGGCCTCGGCCGGGCCGTGTTCGAGCGCCCAGGCCACGCGCTGCACCGCGGTCATCGGCGCCAGCAGCGCGTTGACCGCGTCGAGGTCCCATGCCGTCGCCGGGGCGTTGGCGGAGTCGTGTGGGGCGGAGGCGGGCAGGGCGCTCATGCGTGCAGTTCCGAAGGAATGAGATGGCGGTGGGTGGGATAGGCGGGCAGGTCGACCAGGCCGCTGCGGTGCAGGAAATCGCCGAAGCCTTCGTCGGCGTCGCGTTCGCCGGCATAGCGCGCGAACAGCGGGTCCAGCGCGTCGAGGATTTCCGGCTCGGTGATGTTCTCGCGGTACAGCGTGTTCAGGCGCTGGCCGCGGTGGTCGGCGCCGAGCATCAGGTTGTAGCGGCCGGGCGCCTTGCCGACCAGCGCGATCTCGGCCAGGTACGGCCGCGAGCAGCCGTTCGGGCAACCGGAGATGCGCAGCAGGATCGGCGCCTCGCGCAATCCATGCCGGTCCAGCAACGGCTCCAGCTTGCCGGCGAGGTCGGGCAGGTAGCGCTCGGCCTCGGCCATCGCCAGGCCGCAGGTCGGCAGCGCCACGCAGGCCATCGCCGCGCGCGCCAGCGCGGTGCGCGCCTGGTTGCCGGCGTCCAGCGCATGCGCGCGCACCAGGGTGTCGACCGCCTCGCGCTGCGCGGCGGGAATGCCGGCGATGACCAGGTTCTGGTTGGAGGTCATGCGGAAATGCGCGCCATCGCCGTCGCGCTGCAGCAGTTCGGCGATCTCGCGCAGGCCGCTGAGGTGGCGCGCGCCGGCGTCATGGTCGGCGATGCGCCCGGCCGGCAGCGACAGGGTCAGGTGCGCGCGGCCGTCCTCGCCTTCGCTCCAGCCGTAGCGGTCGCCGTTGTGCGCGAAGGAAAACGCGCGGGTCGGCTGCAGCACGATGCCGGCGCGGCGCTGGATCTCGGCGACCACGACATCCAGGCCATGGTCGTCGATGGTGTACTTGAAGCGCGCGCGCTTGCGCACGGTGCGGTTGCCGAGGTCGCGCTGGGTGGTGACCACAGCGGTGGCGACGTCGAGCAACTGGTCGCGTGCAATGAAGCCGATCACATTGGCCACCCGCGGGTAGGTCTCGGCGTCGCCATGGGTCGCGCCCATGCCGCCGCCGATGCTGACGTTGTAGCCGGCCAGTTCGCCGTCGGCGCCGGCCACGCCGATGAAGCCAAGATCGTTGGCGAACACGTCCACGTCGTTGATCGGCGGCAGCGCGAAGCCGATCTTGAACTTGCGCGGCAGGTAGGTGTCGCCGTACACCGGCTCGTCTTCGCGGCCGCTGCCGGCCACTTGCTCTTCGTCCAGCCAAATCTCGTAGTAGGCGCGGGTGTTGGGCAGCAGGTGCTCGGACACCCGCGCCGCGTCGGCGTACAGCGTGGCGTGCGCACGCGAGGCCAGCGGGTTGGCGGCGACCTGCACGTTGCGGTTGACGTCGCCGCACGCGGCCAGCGTGTCGATCAGCGCGGCGTTGATCGCCTGCATCGTCGCCTTGAGCTCGCGCTTGATCACGCCGTGGAACTGGAACGCCTGGCGCGTGGTGACGCGCAGCGAATGGTTGCCGTAGGTGGTGGCGATGGCGTCGAGCTTGAGCCACTGTTCCGGGGTGATCACGCCGCCCGGCGTGCGCGTGCGGATCATGAACTGGTAGGCCGGTTCGAGCTTCTGCCGGCGCCGCTCGTCGCGCAGGTCGCGATCGTCCTGCTGATAGCTGCCGTGGTACTTGATCAGCGTCTGATCGTCCTCGCGCAGCGCACCGGTCACCGGATCGGCCAGGCTCTGCAGCAGCGACCCGCGCAGGCGGCGGCTTTCGGCTTTGATGTCTTCTACGGAGTGGCTCATTTGCGGGACTCGGGACTCGGGACTGGGGACTCGGAAAAGCGCACGATCGCGTACTGAGGCTTCACCGGCTTCCGTTCTTCGAGTCCCGGGTCCCGAGTCCCGAGTCCCGACTTCTCAATAGACATCGCGTGCATACCGCCCCTCCCGCTGCAGCGAGGTGAGATAGGCCGCGGCGTCTTCGGCGCTGTGCGCGCCGTGTTCGACCACGATCTGCTGCAGCGTGGCGTGCACGTCCTTGCCCATGCCGATCGCGCCGCACACGTACAGGTGCGCGCCGTTCTGCAGCCAGTCGTAGACGTCACGGCCGTGTTCGCGCAGGCGTTGCTGCACGTAGACCTTGTGCGGCAGGTTGCCGTCGCGCAGCGGCTGCACGTCGCGCGAGAACGCCAGGTCCAGCCGCTGCAGTTCGCCGCTGCGCAGCGCCTGCTGCCACTCGGCCTGGTACAGGAAGTCCTGGTTGAAGTGGCGGGCGCCGAAGAACAGCCAGTTGCGGCCGCCGGCGCCGCTCTCGGCGCGCTCCTGGACGAAACCGCGGAACGGGGCCACGCCGGTGCCGGGACCGATCATCAGGATGTCGCGGCTGCCGTCGGCGGGTACCCGGAAGCGTTCGTTGGGTTCGATGTAGACCGCGGCGCTGTCGCCTTCGGCCAGGGCGGCGAGATGGCCGCTGGCCGCGCCGCCATGGGCGTGGCCGTGCGCCTGGTAGGCCAGCACGTCGACGGTGAGGTGGACTTCGTCGCCGACCCGCTTGCGGCTGGAGGCGATCGAATACAGACGCGGGGCCAGGGGCCGCAGCGCGTCCAGCAGCGCGCTGTGGTCCCAATCCGCCGGCCAGCGCCGCAGCACGTCGATCACCTGGTGATCGTCCAGCAACGCCGCCAGACCGGCGGTCTGGGTAGGGTCGAGCAGCTGTTCCAGCGCCGGGGCGGCTGAGCGACGGGCGACCGCGGCCAGGAACGGCCGCGATGCCCGGGTCAGTTCGCGATGCGCGGCGAGCCACTCGTGCAGGGGCAGAGTTTCCGCATCGACGGTGACGTGCGCATGACCGTCCAGTCGCGTCGCCGTCAAGACCGCCTCGACCAGCGCCGGCGGATTGCGGTGGCGGATGCCCAGCGCGTCGCCGGGCTCGTAGTGCAGGCCGCTGCCGGCCAGCGACAGCTCCAGGTGGCGCACGTCCTTGTCGGCGTCGCCATGCGCGGCATAGCGCGGACCCTTGAAGTCGCGGCCGCTGATGCGCTGGTTGGCCAGCACCTCGGCGGCGAACGGGCGCGCGTGGCTCCAGCTGGCGCTGGCGGCGCCGCGCAGCGGGGTCACCGTCGCCGACGGCGCGGCCGCGCTCTTCAGCAGTTCGCGCGCCTGCGCCAGCGCCTGGGTACGCCACGGCGTCGCCACGGTGTCGATGTCCAGGTCGGCCTCGCCCAGCGGGACCACCCGCTGCGCGCCGAGTTCGGCCAGGCGCGCATCGATGCGCTTGCCGATGCCGCAGAAGTCGGCGTAGCTGGAATCGCCCAGGCCGAGCACCGCGTACTTCAGCTCGGGCAGCTTGGGCGCGCGCCGGCCCTGCAGGAACTCGACCAGGCCGATCGCATCGTCCGGCGGATCGCCTTCGCCCTGGGTGCTGATGACCACGTACAGCAAACGCTCGTTGGCCAGTTCGCGGGTCGGGTAGGCATCGGCGCGCAGCACCCGCACCGTCAGCCCGGCCGCTTCGGCTTCGGCGGCCAGCTGTTCGGCGGCGCGGCGCGCGTTGCCGGTCTGGCTGCCGTAGACCACGCTCAGCCGCTGCGCGCCCTGGCTGGCCGCCGCACCGCCCGGCAGCACCGCCAGCGACGGCGGCGCATGGCCCTGGCCCTGGGCCAGGCCGGCGGCATAGCCGGACAGCCACCACAGGCTGGCCGCATCCAGCCCCTCCACCGTCCGCGCCAGCAGCGCCTTGCGCTCGTCGGGCAAGGGGCTGGGCGGCAACGCGGGCGAGGCGGCGGTCATGACCGGTCCGGGTGGGAACAAGGGATGACCGATGTTAGGGATCCGTTGCGCAGCGCAGAAAGGAGCAGGGGTTATCGGCTTATGCCCCCCGCTTATTTCAGTGCCCGCCTGGCGCATCACACACTGCCGGCCCCGGTCGCCCCAGGCGCCGCGGGCGCTGCTACCCTCGGCACATCCCTTTCCAAAGAGCCTCGCGTTGTCCCCGATGCAGTCTTCCGCCCTGTCCCACCTCGACCGGCTCGAGGCCGAAAGCATCCACATCCTGCGCGAGGTGGCGGCCGAGTTCCGCAATCCGGTGCTGCTGTATTCGGTCGGCAAGGACAGCTCGGTGCTGCTGCACCTGCTGCTGAAGGCGTTCGCGCCGGCGCCGCCGCCGATTCCGCTGCTGCACGTGGACACGCGCTGGAAGTTCCGCGAGATGATCGCGTTCCGCGACCGCCGCGCCGCCGAGACCGGGGTGGACCTGCGGGTGCACATCAATCCCGACGGCATCGCCCAGGACATCGGTCCGTTTACCCACGGTGCCACCGTGCATACCGACGTGATGAAGACCCAGGGCCTGAAGCAGGCGCTGGACCAGGGCAGGTTCGACGCGGCGATCGGCGGCGCGCGCCGCGACGAGGAGAAGGCGCGGGCCAAGGAGCGGGTATTCTCGTTCCGCAACGACAAGCATCGCTGGGATCCGAAGAACCAGCGCCCGGAGCTGTGGAACCTGTACAACGCCCGGGTCCATGCCGGCGAGAGCGTGCGCGTGTTCCCGCTGTCCAACTGGACCGAACTGGACATCTGGCTGTACATCTACCGCGAGTCGATTCCGGTGGTGCCGCTGTATTTCGCGGCCGAGCGCCCGGTGGTGGAGCGCGACGGCGCGCTGATCCTGGTCGACGACGCGCGGCTGCCGCTGCGCGAGGGCGAAGTGCCGCAGTTGCGGCATGTGCGTTTCCGCACCCTGGGCTGCTACCCGCTGACCGGCGCGATCGAATCGCAGGCCGACACGCTGGAGAAGATCATCGCCGAGATGCTGCTGGCGACCTCGTCGGAGCGGCAGGGGCGGGTGATCGATCAGGATCCGGGCGCGTCGATGGAGAAGAAGAAGTTGGAGGGGTATTTCTGATGGCTATTCATGCGGGACTCGGGACTCGGGACTCGGGACTCGAAAAAGCACCGGAACTTGAGACCCCAGATTCGGCCGTTGGGCGACTGTCTGCGTCCGGCGCGGACTCTCAGTTCGCGGAATCGTCCGAGTCCCGAGTCCCGAGTCCCGAGTCCCGCGGCGACGGCGGCAACGCCATCGCCGCATACCTGCAACAGCACGAACAAAAGCCGCTGCTGCGCTTCATCACCTGCGGCAGCGTCGACGACGGCAAGAGCACCTTGATCGGGCGCCTGTTGTACGACAGCAAGCGCCTGTTCGACGACCAGCTCGCCGCGCTCAGCGCCGACAGCAAGCGCCACGGCACCCGTGGCGGCGAGATCGACTACGCGCTGCTGCTCGATGGCTTGGCCGCCGAGCGCGAGCAGGGCATCACCATCGACGTGGCCTACCGCTACTTCGATACCGACCGGCGCAAGTTCATCGTCGCCGACTGCCCCGGCCACGAGCAGTACACCCGCAACATGGCCACCGGCGCGTCCAGCGCCGACGTGGCGGTGGTGCTGGTCGATGCGCGCAAGGGCCTGCTGACCCAGACCCGCCGCCACAGCTACATCGTCTCGCTGCTCGGCATCCGCCACGTGGTGCTGGCGGTCAACAAGATGGACCTGGTCGGCTTCGACCAGGCCACCTTCGACGCGATCGCCGCCAGCTACCGGGCGCTGGCCGCGCAGCTGGGCATCGCCCAGGTGCAGTGCATCCCGCTGTCGGCGCTGGACGGCGACAACCTGTCGCAGCGGTCCGCGCGCACGCCCTGGTACGCCGGCCCGGCCTTGCTCGAACACCTGGAAGGCCTGGACCTGGAAGCGCGCGACGCCGACAGCGGCCTGCGCCTGCCGGTGCAATGGGTCAACCGCCCTAACCAACAGTTCCGCGGTTTCGCCGGCACGCTCGCGGCCGGCCAGGTGCGCCCGGGCGATGCGGTGGTGGTGCTGCCGTCGGCGCGCCGCTCCACCGTGGCGCGGGTGCTCGACGGCAACGGCGATGTCGCGCACGCGGTGGCCGGGCAGGCGGTGACGCTGACCCTGGCCGACGAGATCGACATCAGCCGCGGCGACGTCATCGCCGCCGCCGGCGACCCGCCGGAAGTGGCCGACCAGTTCGCCGCGCACGTGCTGTGGATGGACGATGCCGCGTTGCTGCCGGGGCGCCCGTACTGGCTGAAGCTCGGCACCCGCACCGTGTCGGCCAGCGTCAGCGAGATCAAGCACCGCATCGACGTGAACACGCAGGAGCGGCTGGCGGCCAAGCGCCTGGAGCTCAACGAGGTCGGCTACTGCAACCTGGCGCTGGACGAACCGATCGCGTTCGAGCCGTACGCGCGCAACCGTGCGCTCGGCGGTTTCATCCTGATCGACCGGCAGAGCAACGCCACCGTCGCCGCCGGCACGCTCGACTTCGCGCTGCGCCGCGCCGGCAACGTGCACTGGCAGCACCTGGACGTGGACAAGACGGCGCGCGCGCGGATCAAGGGCCAGGCGGCGAAGGTGCTGTGGTTCACCGGCCTGTCCGGCGCCGGCAAGTCGACCATCGCCAACCTGGTCGAGAAGCGGCTGCATGCGCAGGGCCGGCACACCTTCCTGCTCGATGGCGACAACGTGCGCCACGGCCTCAACCGCGACCTCGGCTTCACCGACGAGGACCGGGTGGAGAACATCCGCCGCGTCGCCGAGGTCGCCAGGCTGATGGCCGACGCCGGGCTGATCGTGCTGGTCAGCTTCATCTCGCCGTTCCGCGCCGAGCGCGCGATGGCGCGGTCGCGTTTCGAGGACGGCGAGTTCGTCGAGGTGTTCGTCGACGTGCCGCTGCACGTGGCCGAGGCGCGCGACGTCAAGGGGCTGTACGCCAAGGCGCGCGCCGGGCAGATCCCCAACTTCACCGGCATCGATTCGCCGTACGAGGCGCCGGCGCAGCCGGAACTGCACCTGCAGGCCGATGGCGACAACGCCGAGGCGCTGGCGGCGCGGGTGCTGGCCTGGCTGGACGCGCAGGACTGAGCTGCGGCGGCGCGCTGTCCGGCGCACACCGGCAGCTGCGTCGCGTTCGCCGTGAGCGCGACGCGCTGCAGCGCGCATGCAGGGACCGGCGCTACACCGGTCCGCGCGCGCGCATGGGTCCTCGGCCACATGACACCCGGCGCCGCGCGTGCTTAAGTCCACGGCTCCCCGCCGTCGAAGAAGCCGTCCCATGGCCCGCCTGTCGCTTTCCTTGTTGCCTTCTATGTTGGTGCTGTGCTGCGGCGCGGCCTTTGCGCAGGCGCCCGACGCCGTGCCGAGCGGGCGCCTGCCGTCCTGGGCGGTGCCGCAGCACTACGCGCTGGACCTGAAGATCGACCCGGCGCAGCCCGCGTTCAGCGGCACCGCCACGATCCGAGTGCGGCTCGCGCAGGCGTCCGACCACCTCTGGCTGCACGGCAAGGAATTGCGCGTCGCCAAGGCCACGCTGCGCACCGCCACCGGCACGCCGTTCGCGGTGCGCTACGAGCAGGCCGACGCGCAGGCAGGCGTGGCGCGCATCGCGTTCGGACGCGTGCTGCAGCCACAGGAACTGACCCTGACCATCGCCTACAGCGCCCCGCTCAACCAGCAGCTGCAGGGCCTGTACCAGGTCAGATACCAGGGCCATGCTTATGCGCTCACGCAGATGGAGCCGATCAGCGCGCGCTACGCGTTCCCGGGTTTCGACGAGCCATCGCTGAAGACCCCGTTCGCGCTGCGCCTGACCGTGCCCGAGGCCGACCAGGCCCTGGCCAACACCCAGGCCGTCGCCACCAGTCCCGCCGGCAAGGGCTGGAAGACGGTGCGTTTCGCCGAGACCGAGCCGCTGCCGACCTACCTGGTCGCCTACGGCGTCGGCCCGTGGGACGTGGTCGACGCGCCGGCGCTGCCGGCCACGCCGCAGCGCGCGCACGCCACGCCGCTGCGCGGCGTCACCGCGCAGGGCCAGGGGCCGCGCATCCGGCGCGCGCTGGAACAGACCCCGGCCATCATCACCGCGCTCGAGGACTACTACGGCTTCGGCTATCCGTTCGACAAGCTCGACCTGGTGGCCGCGCCGGATTTCTCCGCCGGCGCGATGGAGAACCCGGGCTTCGTCACCTTCCGCGACTGGTTGCTGCTGCTGGACGAGGATTCGCCGCGGCGCAACGTGCAGGGCTCGTTCAACGTCACCGCGCACGAACTGGCGCACCAGTGGACCGGCGACACGGTGACCATGACCTGGTGGGACGACCTGTGGCTCAACGAGGCGTTCGCCACCTGGATGCAGCAGAAGATCACCATGCAGCTGCGCCCGGAGTACCGCGCCGACCTGGACCGCGTCGCATCCGCGCAGACCGCGATGGACAACGACAGCCTGGTCAGCGCGCGCAAGATCCGCCAGCCGATCACCGGCAACGGCGACATCGAGACCGCGTTCGACAGCATCACCTACAAGAAGGGCGCGGCGGTGTTGGGGATGTTCGAGGCCTTCGTCGGCGCCGACACCTTCCGCACCGGGATGCGCAGCTACATCGCCGCGCACCGCTTCGGCAACGCCACCGCCGACGACCTGATTGATGCGATCGCCGTGGCGGCCGGCAAGGGCGACGACTTCAAGGCTGCCTTCCGCAGTTTCCTCGACCAGCCCGGCGTGCCCTACGTGCAGGCCCGGCTGGACCCCGGCAGGCAGGGCGCGGTGCTGCGGCTGCAGCAGCAGCGCTACCTGCCGCTGGGCTCCAGCGGCGAGGCCGCGCGCAGTTGGGGCCTGCCGGTGTGCGTGAAGTACGGCACCGCGCAAGGCGCGCGACGCGCTTGCACGATGCTGTCCGGCGCCGACGGCAGCATCGTGCTGCAGGGCGCCGACAAGAACAGCTGGGTGCTGCCGAACGCCGAGGGCGCCGGCTACTACCGCTTCGGCCTGCCGAAGGCGCAGCTGGACACGCTGGGCCGCCACCTGGATGCGCTCGGCGACGCCGAAAAGCTCGCCTACGCCGATGCCATCGACGCGGCGTTCCGCAGGGGCGATGCCGACAGCGCCGACGTGGTCGCGGCGATGCAGAGGCTAGCGCCGGCGCCGGCCGCGCCGGTGGCGACCGCGCTGGTCGACCGCTTCGGCTGGATCTGGCGCGTGCTGGCGACCGACGACGCCCAGCGCGCCGCGCTGCGCAGCCAGGCCGAGCAGGCGTTCGGCGCGCGCCTGCAGGCGCTGGGCTACCGGCGCCGCGCCAGCGACAGCGCCGACGACGTGGCGCTGCGCACGGATCTGGCCAGCCTGCTCGGCGTGGAGCTGGGCGTGCCGGCGGTGCGCCAGGCGCTGCTGGCGCAGGGCGATGCGGTGCTGGCCGGCAACAACGGCCATGGCCCGGACTTCGCCGCCGCCGATCCGGACCTGCTCGGCAGTGCGTTGGCGGTGGCGGTGCAGGAGCGCGGCGACGCGGCCGTGGACACGCTGCTGGCGGCGCTGCGCAGTCATGGCGAACCGGCGCAGCGCAACGCGATGATCGCCGCGCTGTCGATGGTGCGCGATCCGCGGCAACTGCAGAAGGTGCGCGATTTCGCGCTGACCGACGCGGTCAAGGTCGGCGAGATGACGAGCCTGCTGATGGGCGCGCATGCCGATGCCGCCACCCATGAATCCATGTGGAGCTGGTACACCGCCCACTTCGACCGCCTCGTCGCGCGGTCCGGGTCCTTCGACGGCGGCCGCCTGCCGGCGCTGGCCGCGTCCGGCGGTTGCGAGGTGGCCGAGGCCGAGCGCCTGGAGGCGTTCTTCACGCCGCGCCTGCAGCAGCTCAGTGGCGCCGATCGCGGCCTGGCGCAGACCGCCGAGACGATCCGGCTGTGCAGCGCGCTGCGGCAGCAGCAGCGCGCCGCGCCGCTCGTGCGCTGAGGCACGGATGCCGCCGCGCCGGCATTGCCGGCCGCGGCGACGTTGCGCATGCTATGGCGGCAGGGATGCGGTAGGGATCCGGGGCGACCGCTCCGGAGGCCGCGTCCACGCGGCGGCGGCGCGAGTGGCGCAGCGGCCGCACGACGTTCAGGGGGAACGCGTGGATCCGAAGATGCAGGCCTTGCTGGCCAGGACCAATGTCACAGAGCTGGTCGCGCCGGCGGCCGTGGAACAGGTGACCGATCAGCCGGTGCGCCCGGAACCGCCACCGACGCAGCGTCCGCTGCACTCCACCAGCGACCCGTTCCAGTACCACCTGGCGACCACCGAGATCGTCGGCAAGCTGCAGGACCGGCGGACCAAGCCGGCGTTGCGGGTGTTCGGCTGGTTCGCCTTCGGCCTGCCGATGGCGGTGTTCGGCGTGCTGCTGTTGCAGCTGACCTGGTACGACAGCGCGCTGCAGGCGTGGAAGATCCCGCACAGCGCCGGCCAGGCGCTGCGCGCGCTGTTCGGCAGCGCTTGCGCGCTCGCGTTCATGGCGGCGTACCCGTATTTCACCCGCCGTCGCGGGTCCGGCTCCGCCTGAGCGGCCATCCGGTTCGAGGACCTGGCGCCCGCGCCGCCAGGGGCGTGGCGGCAGGCGCTGGCAAAGGCGTCCGGCGGCGCTGGCAAGGGTCGTTGGTCATGGCCGGTCTGTGTCAACGACCGTCACGTCGTCCCGTTAAACTGGGCTGAACCTCTTGCGTCCGGGATGCTCATGCCGCACCGACCACGCGCCGGCGTCCGCCTGGCGTGCCTCGTCTCGCTGTCCATCGCCCTGATCGCCTGCGGCAAGCCGCCCGCGCCGGCGAAGAGCGCCGATGCCGTGCCGGTGACGCTGCAGACGGTTGAGGTGCGTCCGTGGAGCGACAGCCTGTCGTCGCTGGGCACGGTCAAGGCGCGCGAATCGGTGACGCTGACCGCCAAGGTCAGCGAGATCGTGGAGCGAGTGCATTTCGACAGCGGCCAGGAAGTGGCGGCTGGCGCGCCGCTGGTGACGCTGCGCGGGCAGAGCCAGCAGGCCGCGCTGCGCGAGGCCGAGGCCACCTTCACCGAGGCCGAGCAGCTGTACCGGCGGCAGAGCGAGCTGGTCGGCCGGCAACTGGTGTCGCGCGCGCAGCTGGACACGCAACGCGCGCTGCGCGATGCCGCCGAGGCGCGGGTGCTGCAGATGCGCGCGGACATCGGCGACCGCAGCGTGCGCGCGCCGTTCGCCGGCGTGCTCGGCCTGCGCCAGATCAGCCCCGGCTCGCTGCTGACCCCGGATGCGACGATCGCCACGCTCGACGACGTGGCGCGGGTCTACGTGGACTTCCAGGTGCCGGAGGCGGCGATGGCCTCGGTAGCGGTCGGCGACAAGGTCGGCGGCGCCAGCGTGGCCTATCCGGGGCGCAGCTTCGAGGGCGTCGTCAGCACCGTCGATGCACGGGTGGACAGCGCCACCCGCGCGATCACCGTGCGCGCCGATTTCGACAACGCCGACCGCGCACTGCGCCCGGGCATGCTGATGGACGTGCGCCTGTACCGGCCGGAGCGGCAGGCGCTGGTGATCCCGGAGATCGCGGTGGTGCAGGTCGGCCGCGAGTCGTTCGTGTACCGGGTCGGTGCCGACGCCAAGGTCGAGCGCGCCGACGTGCGCACCGGCGTGCGCCGCAGCGGCCTGGTCGAGATCCTGGACGGGCTGGCCGCCGGCCAGCGCATCGTCGTCGACGGCACCGGCAAGCTGCGCCCGGGCGTGGCGGTGGTCGATACCGCCGCTGCGGCGCCCGGCGCCGGTGGCACGAACGGCGCCGCGGACCGCGGCCGATGAAACTATCGGACGTCTCGATCACGCGGCCGGTGTTCGCCGCGGTGATGAGCCTGCTGCTGGTGGTGCTGGGGGTGATGGCGTACAGCCGGCTGACCCTGCGCGAGCTGCCGGCGATCGATCCGCCGATCGTCTCGGTGGAGGTGCGCTATCCCGGCGCATCGGCGGCGGTGGTGGAAAGCCGCATCACCCAGGTGCTGGAGGATGCGCTGGCCGGCATCGAAGGCATCGAGACGATCGAGGCGCGCAGTTCCAACGGCGTGGCCGACATCAGCATCGAGTTCCGCGTCAGCCGCGACATCGAGGCCGCCGCCAACGACGTGCGCGATGCGGTCAGCCGGGTGCTGGACCGCATGCCGGACGAGGCCGATCCGCCGGAGATCGCCAAGGTCGAGGCCGATGCCGACGCCATCATCTGGCTCAACATGAGCTCCAGCACGATGGACGCGCTGCAGCTGTCCGACTATGCCGAGCGCTACGTGGTCGACCGCCTGTCCAGCATCGATGGCGTGGCCCAGGTGCGGCTGGGCGGGCGCCAGCGCTATGCGATGCGGATCTGGCTGGAGCGCGACCAGCTGGCCGCGCGCGGGCTCACCGTCGCCGACGTGGAAGCGGCGCTGGCGCGCGAGAACGTGGAACTGCCGGCCGGGCGGCTGGAATCGGCCGACCGCGACTTCACCCTGCGCGTGGAGCGCGGCTACCGCACGCCGGCGGACTTCGCCGCGATCCCGCTGCGCAAGGGCAGCGACGGCTACGTGGTGCGGCTGGGCGACGTGGCCAAGGTGGAGCTGGCCTCGGCCGAACGCCGCGCGTACTTCCGCAGCAACGGCGTGCCCAACGTCGGCCTGGGCATCGTCAAGACCTCCACCGCCAACAGCCTGGACGTGGCCCGCGCCGCGCGCGCAGCCGCGCAGCAGATCCAGCAGAGCCTGCCCAAGGGCACCAACATCTTCGTCGCCTTCGATACCACCGTGTTCATCGACGCCTCGGTGGAGCGCGTGTACCACACGCTGATCGAGGCGGTAGTGCTGGTGCTGGTGGTGATCTGGCTGTTCCTGGGCAGCGTGCGCGCCGCGCTGATCCCGGCGGTGACGGTGCCGGTGTGCCTGATCGCCGCGTTCATCGCGCTGTACGCGTTCGGTTTCTCGATCAACCTGCTGACCCTGCTCGCGCTGGTGCTGTGCATCGGCCTGGTGGTGGACGATGCGATCGTGGTGGTGGAGAACATCCAACGCCGCGTGGACCTGGGCGAACCGGCGCTGGTCGCCGCGCGCCGCGGTACCGCGCAGGTCGCGTTCGCGGTGATCGCCACTACCGCGGTGCTGGTGGCGGTGTTCCTGCCGGTGGGCTTCCTGGAGGGCAACACCGGCCGCCTGTTCCGCGAGCTGGCGGTGGCGCTGGCCGCGGCGGTGGCGATCTCCGCGTTCGTCGCGCTGACGCTGACGCCGATGATGTCGTCCAAGCTGCTCAAGGCGCACGCCAAGGAGAAGCCCAACCGCGTGCACGGCTGGATCGAGGCGCGGTTGCAGGGCATCAGCAACCGCTACCGGCGCGTGCTCGAGCGCCACGTCGGCCGCTACTGGCTGTTCGGTGCGCTGATGCTGGCGGCGGTCGCGGCCAGCGCATTGCTGGCGCGAATCATTCCGTCGGAACTGGCGCCGGCGGAGGACCGCGGGTCGTTCCAGGTCATGATCGATGCGCCCGAGGGCGCCGGTTTCGACTACACCGTGGGGCAGATGCACCAGGTGGAGAGCATCCTCGATCGCCACCGCGGCGAGGACAAGCCGATCCGGCGCGCCAACCCGCGCGTGCCCGGCAGTTTCGGCGTCAGCGAGGAGATGCATACCGGGCGGGTCAGCGTGTTCCTGCAGGACTGGGGACAGCGCGAAGTGGCCACCGCCGCCGTCGCCGCGCAGCTGCAGCAGGAACTGGCCGCGCTGCCCGGCGTGCGCGCGCGCACCCAGGTCGGCGGCGGCCTGGTCAACAGCCGCGGGCAGCCGTTCCAGATCGTGCTCGGCGGCCCCGACTACGCCGAGATCGCGCAGTGGCGCGACCGCATCCTGGCGCGCATCGGCGACAACCCGGGCCTGGTCGGCGCCGATTCGGACTACAAGGAAACCCGGCCGCAGATGCGCGTGGAGATCGACCGCCAGCGCGCCGCCGACCTCGGCGTGCCGGTCACCGAGATCGGCCGCGCCCTGGAAACGCTGATGGGCGCGCGCCAGGTCACCACCTTCGTCGACAACGGCGAGGAATACGACGTGATGCTGCAGGCCAGCCGCGACGGCCGCGCCACCCCGGACGACCTGGCCGCGATCCGCGTGCGCGCCGACGGCGGCCAGCTGATCCCGCTGTCCAACCTGGTGACGCTGCGCGAGGTCGCCGAGCCGGGCAACCTGCACCGCTTCAACCGCTTGCGCGCGATCACCATCAACGCCGGCCTGGCCCCGGGCTATCCGCTCGGCGAAGCGATCGTCTGGGCGCAGCAGGTGGCGCGCGAAGAACTGCCGGACTATGCGCAGATCGACTGGAAGGGCGAATCGCGCGAATACCAGAAGGCCGGCGGCGCGGTGCTGCTGACCTTCGCGCTGGCGCTGCTGATCGTGTACCTGGTGCTGGCGGCGCAGTTCGAGAGCTTCATCCATCCGCTGGTGATCATGCTCACCGTGCCGCTGGGGGTGCTCGGCGCGCTGATCGGCCTGGCGCTCAGCGGCGGCACGCTCAACCTGTTCAGCCAGATCGGCATCGTCATGCTGGTCGGGTTGGCGGCCAAGAACGGCATCCTGATCGTGGAGTTCGCCAACCAGCTGCGCGACGAGGGCCGCAGCGTGCGCGAAGCCATCGTCGAATCGTCGGCGGTGCGGCTGCGGCCGATCCTGATGACTTCGCTGGCCACCGTGGTCGGCGCGATCCCGCTGGTGGTCGCCGGCGGACCCGGCTCGGCCAGCCGCGCCACCATCGGCATCGTGGTGATCTTCGGGGTGTCGGTGTCCACGCTGTTGTCGCTGTTCGTGGTGCCGGCGTTCTACGCGCTGCTGGCGCCGTACACGCGTTCGCCGGACGCGCTGAAGCAACGCCTGCAGCACCTGGAGGCGCAGACGCCGTCGGTGGGCGGCCACGCCTGAGCGCGGCGCCGGCGCGGCTCAGCGTGGGTCCGGCTGCGCCTAGCTAGCCGCCACGGCGCGCGCAGGCCCTGCCGACAGGCACGCAACGCTCCGGTTATGCTCGGCCGCTCATCCGCACGAGAGACCGCTGATGCCCGATGACACCTGCGCCGCGGCCTGGCGCGAGCTGCGCCTGAGCGTGGACGACATGCAGCTGCGCCGTTGGCGCCGCGACGATCTCGATGCGCTGCTGCGCCATGCCGACGATGCGCAGGTGGTGCGCGGACTCAGCGAGCGTTTCCCGCATCCCTACACCCGCGCCGACGGCGAAGCGTTCCTGGGCGGGCACGTGGTCGACCTGAGCCAGCCGGTGCTGGCGATCGAGATCGGCGGCGAGGCCTGCGGCGGCATCGCCCTGCGCCCCGGCCACGGCGAGCGCGCGCATGCGGCGGAACTGGGCTACTGGCTGGGGCGCCAGCACTGGGGCCAGGGCCGGATGACGCGGATCGTCGCCGCGTACCTGGACTGGGCGGTTCCCGCGCTCGGGCTGTTGCGCGTGGAGGCCACCGTGCTGGACGGCAACGCGGCCTCGGCGCGGGTGCTGGAGAAGAACGGGTTCGTGCGCGAAGGCGTGCGCCGCGGCGCGCTGCGCAAGCAGCAACGGCTGCACGACCTGCTCCTGTTCGGCCGCCTGCACGTGCCGCGGTGAACGCCGCGCTTCGCGGTCATCGCCGATTCATGCACAATCGAACCAGCCCCCGTCGCCGGGGCATCCTTCTTGCGCCTCGGGGAACTGCGTGGAATCGATCATCACAGCATTGAACGGCTTGATCTGGAGCAAGGCGCTGATCTTCATGTGCCTGGCCGCCGGCCTGTACTTCACCATCCGCACCCGCTTCATGCAGGTGCGCGGCTTCGTCGAGATGCTGCGGCTGACCATCGGCGGGCAGAAATCCGACGCCGGCGTGTCCTCGTTCCAGGCGCTGGCGATGTCCATGGCCGGCCGCATCGGCATCGGCAATATCGCCGGCGTGGCCACCGCCATCGCCTTCGGCGGGCCGGGCGCGATCTTCTGGATGTGGGTGATGGGCTTCTTCGGCGCCTCCACCTCGTACATCGAATCGACCCTGGCGCAGATCTACAAGGTCAAGGACGCCGACGGCCGCTACCGCGGCGGTCCGGCCTACTACATCGAAAAGGCGATGGGCCTGAAGTGGTACGCGCTTCTGTTCGCGATCGCCACCATCGCCGCCACCGGCTTCCTGATGCCCGGCGTGCAGGCCAACGCGATCGCCGACAGCGTGGTCAACGCCTGCCGCGGCGGCCCGCTGTGCGGCCCGCTCGACGGACTGTGGATGGGGCTGCCGGCGGCGCAGGCGCTGAAGCTGGGCATCGGCATCACCGTCGCGCTGCTGCTGGCGGTGATCATCTTCGGCGGGGTCAAGCGCATCGCCAACTTCGCCGAGATCGTGGTGCCGTTCATGGCGCTGGGCTACATCCTGATGGCGGTGGTGGTGATGGCGCTCAACGCCGAGCGCGTGCCGGAGATGTTCTCGCTCATCTTCCGCAGCGCGTTCGGCGCGCACGCCGCGTTCGGCGCGCTGCTGGGCCTGGCGGTGGAGTGGGGGGTCAAGCGCGGCATCTACGCCAACGAGGCCGGGCAGGGCACCGGTCCGCACGCCGCCGCGGCGGCCGAGGTCTCGCATCCGGCCAAGCAGGGCTACGTGCAGGCGTTCGCGATCTACTTCGACACGATGATGGTGTGCACCGCGACCGCGTTCCTGATCCTGGCCACCGGCAAGTACAACGTGTACGCGCCCAGCGGCGGCGAGCCCCTGTTCTCCGGCGTGCGCGGCGTGCAGGAAGGCCCGGGCTACGCGCAGGCCGCGGTGGACGCGATCCTGCCCGGCTGGGGCGCGGGCTTCGTGGCGCTGGCGCTGTTCTTCTTCGCCTTCACCACGATCATGGCCTATTACTACATGGCCGAGACCAACCTCAGCTACATCAACGGCAACCGCCGGCGCCCGCTGACCGTGCTGGTGCTGCGGCTGGGCATTCTGGGCATGGTGATCTTCGGCGCGTTCCACGACGCCAAGCTGGCGTGGTCGCTGGGCGACATCGGCGTGGGCCTGATGGCCTGGCTCAACATCATCGCCATCCTGATCCTGCAGAAGCCGGCGCTGCTGGCGTTGCGCGACTACGAGCGGCAGAAGAAGGCCGGACTGGATCCGGTATTCGATCCGGTGCCGCTGGGCATCAAGAACGCCGACCTGTGGCACGAGCGCCTGCAGCAGGCGTCGCGCAAGGAGTGATCGGCGTAGGCCGTGCCCGGGTATGACCGGGCCGGCACGCGGCACTGCGCTGGCAGCGTCGCGCCAGCTGCTCCGCCCGCTGACGCGCATCGCCAGCGGGCGGAGCGACGGCGCGCGATGTGACGGCAACGCCATCGGTGTGGCGGCAAATCCTCGCCGCCGCATCCGAAGCCGGTAACCGCAATGCGTCTTGCCGCGCCGACGCCGACCGGCCGGACCGCGGGCGCTTGGCCATGCGTGCAGCGGTTTTCACCGGCGATGCCGGGGATGAGCGAAAATCACCCGGTCGCGCCGATGCGGCGCGTTGCCGTTGCTCCAGGAGACCTTGCCCATGTGCCATGTCCTTACTTTCCCGTGCGCCGTCCGCGCGCCGGGCACCACGCGGTCGAGCGTGCCGCGATGAACAATCCCTGGGGCAAGAGCCCGCGCGGCCCGCGCCCGCCGGCGCCGCCCGAACGCGCCGCCGCCGCACCGCGCGCGGCCGACGCCAATCGCGGCGAACTGCGCCTGTACGGGCTCAACGCGGTGCGCGCGGTGCACGCGCGCCGGCCCGAGGCGATCCGCAAGCTGTACCTGGCCGAGGCGCGGATCCCGGCGCTGCAGCCCTTGCTCAAGTGGTGCGCGGCCAATCGCGTCGGCTACCGGATCGTGGACGAGGCCGATCTGAACAAGCTCGCGGCCAGCGCGCACCACGAAGGCGTGGTCGCCGACGTGCTGCGCGAGGACGCGTTGCCGCTGGCGGCCTGGCTGCAGTCGCTGGCCCCGGGCCCGGCGCTGGCGCTGTGGCTGGACGGAGTCGGCAACCCGCACAACTTCGGCGCGATCCTGCGCTCGGCCGCGCATTTCGGCGCCGCCGCGATCCTGCTGCCGGAGACGGCGACGCTGGCGCTGTCCGGCGCCGCCGCGCGCGTGGCCGAAGGCGGCGCCGAGGCGGTGCCGCTGGTGCGGCTGCCGCCGACCGAACAGGCCCTGGCGCAGTTGCGCGCGGCCGGCTTCGCGCTGGCGGCGACGCTGGTGGACGGCGGCGCCGACGTGTTCGCCGCGGCGCTGCCGCCGCGCCTGGTGTACGTGATGGGCGCCGAGAGCGAGGGCATGGACCGCGCCTTCGCGCAGGCCTGCGAACTGCGCCTGTCGATCCCCGGCAGCGGCGCGGTGGAGAGCCTCAACGTCGCCGCCGCCACCGCGGTGCTGCTCGGCGCCTGGCGCGCGCAGCAGGGCACGGCGCGGTGACGCCGCTGCTGCGGCGTTGCCTGGCGTACGCGTGCCTGCTGCTCGCCGCTGCGCCGGTCGCCGCGGCAACGGCCGCTGCCGGACCGGCGCCGCAGGTGACCTTGCCCGCGGGCACGCTGCGCGGCCAGACCCAGGCCGACGGCAGCGTGCTGTTCCGCGCCATCCCGTTCGCCGCGCCGCCGACCGGCGCGCGCCGCTGGCGTGCGCCGCAGGCGCCGGCACGCTGGCGCGGCGTGCGCGACGCCAGCCAGCCGGCGCCGACCTGCGCGCAGCCGGCGATCGGATGGAACACTGCGCTGGCGCAGCGCTCCAGCGAAGACTGCCTGTACGTGGAAGTGCAGACCCCGCGGCTGGACCCGGCGGCGAAACGGCCGGTGATGGTGTGGATCCACGGTGGCGCCAACGTCGCCGGCGGCGCCGACATCCTGCCGTCCTCGCTGGTGCAGCAGGACGTGGTGCTGGTCACCGTGCAGTACCGGCTGGGCGTGTTCGGCTTCCTGTCGCTGCCCGAGCTGAGCGCCGAGTCAGGGCAGCGCGCCTCCGGCAACTATGCCCTGCTCGACCAGATCGCGGCGCTGCGCTGGGTGCGCGACAACATCGCCCGCTTCGGCGGCGACCCGGCGCAGGTGACGATCTTCGGCCAGTCCGCCGGCGCGCAGGACGTGGGCCTGCTGCAGTTGTCGCCGCTGTCCAAAGGACTGTTCCGCGCGGCGATCGAACAGAGCGGCACCGCCGGCTTCGGCCTGCCGCCGCGCAGCCTGGGCGAGAACGAGGCGCTCGGCGCGGCAATCGCGCAGCGCGCCGGGATCGGTGCGGCGCAGCGCCTGCCGGCGTTGCGGCGGCTTCCGGTCGCGCGCTTGCTGCAGGCCGCGCAGGGCGTCGATGTGCCCGCGCTGGACGACGACGGCTATGTCTGGCTGCAGGCCATCGTCGACGGCTATGTACTGCCGCGCGCACCGGCGGCGATGCTGGCCGCCGGCGAACAGCACCGCGTGCCGCTGCTGCTGGGCAGCGTGGCGCAGGAACTGACCTATGGCGGCGCCGGCGGCGCCGAGGCACGCTTGCATCGCGACTATCCGGCGCAGGCCGCACGGGTGCTGGCGCCATCTCGCGCGGCTGCCGCCGCGCCCGACGCGCGCTACGGCGACGCGGCGATGCAACTGGCCACCGACCTGACGTTCCGCTGCCCGGCGCTGGCGGTGGCGCGCGCGCAGGCGCGGCAGGGCGTGCCGGTATGGCACTACGAATTCGATCTGGCCGCGCCCGGCGGCAGCGTGACCCACAGCGCCGAACTGCCGTTCGTGTTCAAGGGCCTGCCGATCGGCCAGCCGCCGCTGAACCTGCAGCGCTACTGGGCCGCGTTCGCGCGCAGCGGCGATCCGAACGTCGCCGGCCTACCGCGCTGGCCGGCATTCGCGCCGACCCAGGCCTCGCTGCGTTTCGACCAGGATGGCGCGCACGCGGTGACCGGCTTGCGCCGCGAGGCGTGTGCGCTGCTCGATCTGCCGTAGCCAAGACTGCCGCTGCTGCCGCCCGTAGCGGCTTGACGTCAGGGCGGTCCGCCGCAGCCCTTCCATGCGGGCTGCTGTGCCATGACCCGATCGCGATGCGTGCCGATCAGGTGCAAGTGGATCGCTGCAACTGGAGTCGACTGCGCCGTGAGCACTTTTGACTCGGATATCGCAGTCGACCACATCTTGTGGGAGCGACTTCAGTCGCGACGGGCTTTACCAGCAAAGCGCATCGCGACCGATGGCCCGAAGCCACCTGCAGTCGCGCCTACGACTTCCGTGGATTAAACACAACGAAGAAAACGCGCTAGCCGACTGCCTGCAGCAACGGCGGCTCTGCCGGCGGCGCGGTCGAGCCGCGCGTCACCAGCGTGTACTTCATCACCTGGTGCACACCGCGGTTGGGCAGGCCGTCGCGGCGCTGGCGGATCTCGCTGAGCAGCAGCGCGACCGCGGCGCGGCCCATCGCGGTGACCGGCTGGTGGATGGTGGTCAGCTCGGGCCAGATCGTGGTCGCCACCGGGGTATCGTCGAAGCCGGCGACCGACAGGTCCTCGGGCACGCGCAGGCGCAGGCTGTAGGCGATGGCCACCGCGGCGGCGGCCATGTCGTCGTTGCTGCACAGGATCGCGGTCGGGCGCGGCGCGGCTTGCAGCAGCGCGGTCGCGGCGAGCAGCCCGGAGCGGTAGGTGAACAGGCCATCGGCCACGCGCGTGGCGGCGACCGGCAGGCCGGCCGCGGCCATGGTGTCGAAGAACGCGCGGCTGCGCAGCGCGCTCGGGGTGTGCTTGGGGTCGCCGCTGATGAAGCCGATGTCGCGGTGGCCGAGCTCGATCAGGTGGCGGGTGATCGCGCAGGCGGCCTGGTAGTCGTCGATGCGCACCGAACTGACGCCGTGCATCGGCGCGCCGGTGGCCACGGCGACGACCGGGATGCCGCGCGCGTCCAATTCCTCGATGGTCTGCTGCGAGTCGCACAGCGGCGGCGGCAGGATCACCCCGTCCACGCCGGCTTCGAGCAGGCGCTCGGTGGCGGCGCGCTGGCTGCCGATGTCGTCGCTCTTTTCCACCAGCACCTGGCTGCCGTCCAGGCTGCTCTGCTCGAGGATGCCGAGCATGAACTGGTTGAGATAGGCCGCGCTGGGATTGCTGTACAGCACGCCGATCCGCGCCAGGCTGGCGGTGCGCAACGAGCGCCCGGCGAGGTTGGGCCGGTAGCCCAGCGTCTTGATCGAGGCCTCGACGCGCTCGCGCATCGCCGCGCCCACCCGCGGGTGGTGGTTGATCACGCGCGAGGCGGTCATCGGCGAGACGCCCGCGTGCCGCGCCACATCCAGCAGCGTCACCGCCGAGCCTGCACGACCTTGCCGTTTGCCCATCGTGGGTCCTGGCGTTGCGAGAGAGGGAAGGCCTGCACGCATCCCCCGCGGCAGGCGTGGCAGCTTACTCCGTGGGCGGTTCCACTGTCTTGGCCTGGCTGCCGAAGCCGCCGTCCGCCTCGGCGGCCAGATAGGCGAACACCGCGTAGGCGGCGACGTTCTGCGCCAGCGCCTTGGGGTCGATCTTGTCCAGGGTGTCGTCGGCGGTGTGGTGCAGGTCGAAGTAGTCGCTGCCGTCCTGCGCCAGCCACGCCCAGGCGCCGCCCTTGGCCGCGAGCGGGCCCACGTCCGGGCCGGGGCCGCCCTTGTCCGGCGCGTAGTCGATGCCCAACGGCGCCAGCGCCTCGGCGATCTGCCGGGTCGCCTCGCGCGAGGCGGCGGCATCGCCGGAGCCGGTGTTGAACGCATAGATGCGGCCGGCGCCGAAGTCGCTCTCGGCGGCGATCTGGTGCAGCGCCACGTCCTTGGCGTGCGCCTGCGCGTAGGCCTTGCCGCCGTACAGGCCCTGCTCCTCGTTGGCGAAGGCGACCACGCGGATGCTGCGCTTGGGCGCGCGCTTGAGCTGGCCGATCAGGTGCCCGGCGGCCATGCTGATGCCGACGCCGGCACCGTCGTCGATCGCGCCGGTGCCCAGGTCCCACGAATCCAGGTGGCCGCCGATCACCACCACTTCCTTGGGCTTGCTGCGCCCGGTGATCTCGCCGATCACGTTGTACGAGGTGGCCTGGCCGTCCCAGCCGCAGTCCAGCGCCAGGCGCAGCCGCACCGGGCCGCGCGCGACCAGCCGCGCCAGCTGGTTGGCATCGGGCACCGACAGCGCCGCCGCCGGCACCGGGGTCAGGCCTTCCTCGAAGCGGGTGATGCCGGTATGCGGCACGCGGTGCGAGTCGGTGCCGGCCGAACGCATCACGAAGCCGATCGCGCCCTTGCGGATCGCCTCCGATGGGCCCTTGCTACGCACCGCGCCGCTATTGCCGTAGTCCTTGCCATCGCGCGCCTTGACCATCTGGTAGTCGACGAAGGCGATCTTGCCGCGCAGCGAACCGGCCGGCGCGGCCTGCAGCGCGGCGAGGTCGGCGAAGCGCACCACCTCGGCCTCGACGGTACCGGCCGGGCTGCCGCCCAGCGCGGTCACGGTCAGCGGCTGCGCATTGGCGCCGAGCACCTGCGCATGCTCGCTGCGCCGCTCCCATTTCGGGAACGTCACCGGCTCGGTCCACACCCTGTCGAAGCCCAGCGCCTTGAACTTGGCCTTGGCCCACGCGACCGCGCGCGCATCGGCGTCGCTGCCAGCCATGCGCGGGCCGACTTCGGTGGTCAGCGATTCGACCACCTTCCAACCGGTGTCGTCTGCCAGGGCCTGCTCGCGCAGCGTGGCGGCGGTGGACAGCGCCGCGTCCGGGATGCGGGTGGTCTCGGCCGCGGCGGCGGACGAGGTGGCGAGCATGGCGGCGATGACGACGGCAAGACGACGCATGGAGGACTCCGCGACAGGGGAAGCCACGAGCTTAGCAGCGCGTGGCGCGCCTGCGGGCGCCGCGCCTACTTGGGCGCGGCGTCGTTGTTCAACGCATCGCGGATCTCGCGCAGCAGCAGCACCTCCTCGCTCGGCGCCTTGGGCGCCGGCGGTTCCTTGCGCGCGATGCGGTTGATCGCCTTGACCAGCATGAAGATGGCGAAGGCCACGATCACGAACTGGAGGATGGTGTTGAGGAAATCGCCGATGCCGATCACCACCGCCGGCACTTCCTTGCCGGCCGCGTCCACCGTCGCCGCCTTCAGCGTCCACGCCCAGCGCGAGAAATCCACGCCGCCGGCGAGCACGCCGATCGGCGGCATGATGACCTTCTCCACCAGTGCGGTGACGATCTTGCCGAACGCGGCGCCGAGCACCACGCCGACCGCCAGGTCCAGCACGTTGCCGCGCATGGCGAATTCCTTGAACTCGCGGATCATGCCCATTGGAGCTTCCTCGAACGTTGCGCGGGCCTGTCGCCGCTGCGCAAGCCTAGCGCAGTCGTTGTCGTTCGCGAATCACGATGCACAGGCATCGCCGCTCAAGCGACGATGGTGCCGTGGCGCTCGGCGACGTTCTCCAGGCGCGCGCTGAAGCGATCGCCCGGCTGCAGCGCGGCCACGCCGGCCGGCGTGCCCATGAACACCAGGTCGCCGGCGCGCAGCGCGAACAGCTTGGACAGCTCGTGCAGGATCTCCGGCACGTTCCAGATCATCTGGTCGAGCAGCGATTGCTGGCGCACCTGCCCATTGACCTCCAGCGACAGGTTCAGCGCCTCCAGCGCGCCCACTTCGCCGGCCGGGATCAGTTCGCTGATCGGCGCGGAATGGTCGAAACCCTTGGCGATGTCCCACGGCAGGCCCTTGGCCTTGGCCGCGGCCTGCAGGTCGCGCCGGGTCAGGTCCAGGCCGACGCCGTAGGCCAGCACCAAGGCGCCGGCATCCTCCACGCTCAGCACGCCGGCCGGCGCGTCCTGGCCGAGCGCCACCACCAGCTCCACTTCGTGGTGCAGGTCCTGGGTCGCGGACGGGTAGGGGATGGACTCGCTGCCGACCACCAGCGCATCGGCGGGCTTCATGAAGAACGTCGGCTGGCCGCGATCGGCCTTCGACGCCGGCGCGCTGGCGCCCATTTCGCGCGCATGGTCGGCGAAGTTGCGGCCCACGCAGTAGATGCGATGCACCGGAAACAATCCCAGCCCACGCACGGGCACGCGCGGAGCTTCGGCAGCGGCGAACAGGTCTTTCATGGGCACGCATCCAGAGAAGAACGGGATGCGGAAGTTTAGCGCGTCAGGTTCGACCCGACTCCGGCAGGCGAGGTGATGTCGCTTTCGCGAATCCCCAATCCCGATTCCCCAATCCCGGCCTTACAACGGCAACGCCGGCTTGCGCACCACGCGGTACTCGCCATCGACCACATGCTGGCGCGCCGTGGACGGCCGCTTGCCGCTGCGCTGGCTCAGCAGCTTCACCGCGATGCCGCCGAGAATCATCGCCGCACCGACGAACACGCTGACGAACACCAGCCCGGCGAGGATCGCCAGGCCGAGCAGCCCGACCGCCAGCTTCACCAGCGGATGGCGCGGCTTGCGCGGCGCGAAGACATGCCGGAACTGATCGAAATTGAAGGCGCGTGCACGCATGGCAGAAGTCTGTGTCAGTTGGAACCGATGGCGCAGTATCCGCGGTGTCTTCTGTGACGGAGTGAAAAGTTCGTTAAGCGTAAAATTAACACTTGGTCAATGTCTTGCGGTGGTGCGCGGGACCGGGGACCGGGGACCAGGGACCCGAAGAACGGAAGTCGGTAATGCTTCAAATCGGGCTCTGCGCTTTTCCGAGGCCCGAGTCCCGTGCAAACGAACATGCAAGAATGGCGGCCCTTTCCGCAGCTGTCGCCGTCTTCCATGACCGAGTCGTCCGCCGTGTTGGCGCAGCTGGAGCAACTCGCGCCCGGTGCTCTGGTCGAAGTCGAGGCTGCCATTGGCGGCGAGGTCGAATCGCTGCTGCTGTACCGCGACGGCGATGGCGTGCGCGCGTGGTTGAACGTGTGTCCGCACGCCGGGCGCCGGTTGGATTGGGCGCCGGGACAGTTCCTGAAGAGCCGCGAGGGCCACGTGGTGTGCGCCGCGCACGGCGCCGCGTTCGAGTTGCAGCACGGCAGCTGCGTGTCCGGGCCGTGTCGCGGCCAGAGCATGCTTGCGGTGTCGGTGGCGGTGCGCGAGGGTCAGGTGGTGTTGGTCTGAGGCCGGTGCGCGGATATCGATCCGACTGCGGTCACGGAGAAGATGTCGTCTTGCGAGCGGCAGTCATGCCAGGCCTGGCGGGCGAAGCCCGTCGCGACTGAAGTCGCTCCCACATGTCTTCCGGCCGCAGCGTCTGCGCCGCCAATGCCTGGCTAGAACGCGCCCCACCAGGCCATCGACATCAGGTTGACCATCAGCACCACCACCGCGGTATAGATCAGCGACAGCGGCGCGCCGACGCGCCACAGTTCACGCGGCTGGTAGTTGGCGGGGCCGGTGATCATCGAGATCACCGGGTTGGACGCGGTCATCAGGTTGTTGGAGGCCGACAGCGCCACGATCAACGCGAACGCGGTGGGATTGCCGCCGGCGGCCAGCGCCAGGTTGACCGCGATCGGCACCATCACGATGGTCGCGCCGACGTGGCTGATCACCAGCGAGAACGCGGTGGTCAGCAGCGCCAGCGCGATCTCCAGCGCCCACACCGGCACGCCTTCGGGCAGCCGCGCGATGGTGTGGCCAGCGACCCACGCCGCCGCGCCGCTGCTGTCCATCGCCCAGCCCAGCGGGATCAGCCCGGCCATCATGAAGATGGTCTTCCAGTTGATCGAGGCGTAGGCCTCGTCCATGCGCAGCACGCCGGTCAGCAGCATGCCGGCCACGCCGGTCATCAGGGTCAGCGCCACCGGCAGCTTGGAGGTCAGCGCGATCAGGATGGTCAGGGCGAAGATCGTCATCGCGATCTTGAACTTGTGCGGGCGGTGCTCGCCCTTCGGATAGTCGGTGACGACGACGAAATCGCGGCTCTCCGAGGCCTGCGCCAGGTCCTGCCAGATGCTGTGGAACACCAGCATGTCGCCGGCGCGCAGCGGCACCTTGCGCACGTCCTCGCGGATCACCTGCTTGTCGCGGTTGATCGCCAGCAGGCTGATCCCGGACTGCTTGCGCAGGCGCAGCTCGGCCGCGTTCTTGCCGATGAAGCGCGAAGTCGGCGGGATCACCGCCTCGGAGATGCCGGCGCGGCTGGGATTGAACAGGTCGCCGAGGTTGCGCAGCCGCGAGGACAGGCGCAGGAACTGGTTCTGCGCGAAGTCGGCCACCTGCTGGCGCGCGCCCATCACCCCGAGCACGCTGCCGACCCAGATGCGCATGTCTGCCGGCGGCGCCAGGCGGGTGTCGTTGCCGGTCTTCAGGGCCAGCAGCAGCGGCGCGTCGTGCACCGTCTCGGCTTCGCCCAGGGTCATGCCGACCAGCGGGCTGTCGGCGCTGACGATCAGTTCGAACACGTCGCCCTCGATGCCGTAGGTGCGTGCGAAGTAGCTCTCGGTGCGCGCCGGGGTGACCCCGTTGTTGATCAGCTGCTCTTCCTCCATCAGCGTCTTGTCGCCGCGCACGCGGAAGTAGATCAGCGACGCCAGCAGCAGCGCCAGGCCGATCGGCAGCGGCGCGAACATGCGCAGCGGCTCGATCGTGGCCATGCCCGAGGGCAGGTTGTTGTTGGCCGACTGCAGCAGGTCGTTGAGCAGGATCAGCGGCGAGTTGCCGACCATGGTCAACGCGCCGCCCATCACGATCGCCGCGGCGATCGGCAGCAGCAGGCGCTGCAGGGTCAACCCGGTGCGCGCGGCCAGGCGCGAGGCCACCGGCAGGTACAGCGCCATCACCGACGGGTTCTGCATGAACGAGGAGTTGAGCCCGGCGATGGCGGTGGTCAGCAGCATCAGCCGCTCCTCGACCCCGCGCGCGCGGCGCAGCAGCCACGAGGCCAACCGGTTCAGCGCGCCGGTGCGTTCCAGCCCGGCGCCGAGGATGGTGGTGGCGATGATGCTCATCACCGCGTTGCCGGAGAAGCCGCTGAACAGTTCTTCCGGCGGGATCAGCCCGGTGACGCCGAGCACCACCAGCACCACCAGCGCGACCACGTCGGCACGGATCCGCTCGAACACGAACATCGCCATCGTGAAGCCGACCAGCCCGAGCACGAGCTTCATGTCGTTGGTCAGCGTCAGCGCGGTGTCCATTTAGGGCCGGGATTCGGGATTGGGGATTAGGGAGTGGACAAGGCGGCAGGCGGAGCCGGCCGTGGCAATGGCTTGCCGTGGAAATACGTCGTCGGGATGGCGGATGCGCTCCTCATCTAGTCCCGAATCCCCGATCCCGGCTTGTCGTACAGCAGATCCCACACGCCATGGCCGAGCTTCTGGCCGCGGGTCTCGAAATGGGTCTGCGGGCGCCAGTCCGGGCGCGGCACGTGGCCGCGCGGGCCGGCACGGTTGACCAGGCCGTCGGTGGCATCGAGCACGTCCCACATCTGTTCGGCGTAGTCGGCCCAGTCGGTGGCCGCGTGCAGGCGGCCGCCGTCGCGCAGCTTGCGCACCAGCAAGGCGGCGAACGCCGGCTGCAGCAGGCGGCGCTTGTTGTGGCGCTTCTTGTGCCACGGATCGGGAAAGTAGATGCGCACTTCGTCGAGCGCGCCGTCGGCGATCTCGTGCTCCAGCACTTCCACCGCGTCATGGTGGTACAGGCGCACGTGTTGGCTGTCGTCGGCGGCCAGCGCGTTCAGCACGCGGCCTACGCCGGGCGCGTGCACTTCGATGCCGACGTAGTCGCGGGCCGGGTCGTGGCGGGCGGCGAAGCGCAACGCCTCGCCGTTGCCGAAGCCGATCTCCAGCACCTTGCGCGCGGTGCGGCCGAAGGTGGCGTCCAGATCGCGCGGCTGGCCGGCGTAGTCCAGGCCGAAGCGCGGCCACAGTTCGTCGAACGCACGCTGCTGGGCGGGAGTGAAGCGGCCCTGGCGCAGCACGAAGCTGCGCACCTGGCGCCGGCCTTCCTCGATGGTGAAGGGCTTGGGCGGGGTCTTGGCGCCGGCGCTGGAGAACGGATCGGTCATGCGCGCGGCCTCAGCCGATCAGCCCGTCGACCGGCGACGACGCACTGGCGTAGCGCTTGCGCGGGATGCGCCCGGCCAGGAACGCCTCGCGCCCGGCCTCGACCGCCTTGCGCATCGCGCTGGCCATCAGCACCGGGTTGCGCGCGCCGGCGATGGCGGTGTTCATCAGCACGCCGTCGCAGCCCAGCTCCATCGCGATCGCCGCGTCCGAGGCGGTGCCGACGCCGGCGTCGACGATGATCGGCACCTTGGCGTTGTCGATGATCTCCAGCAGGTTGTAGCGGTTCTGGATGCCCAGCCCGGAGCCGATCGGCGCGGCCAGCGGCATCACCGCCACGCAGCCGATCTCCTCCAGGCGCTTGGCCAGGATCGGGTCGTCGCTGGTGTAGACCATCACTTCGAAACCGTCGGCGACCAGGATCTCGGCGGCCTTCAGGGTCTGCACCACGTCCGGGAACAGGGTGCGCTGGTCGCCCAGCACTTCCAGCTTGGTCAGGTTGTGGCCGTCGAGCAGTTCGCGCGCCAGGCGGCAGGTGCGCACCGCGTCCTCGGCGGTGTAGCAGCCGGCGGTGTTGGGCAGGATGGTGTAGCGCTGCGGCGGCAGCACGTCGAGCAGGTTGGGCTCGCCGGGGTTCTGGCCGATGTTGGAGCGGCGGATCGCGACGGTGACGATTTCCGCGGCGGCGGCCTCGGTGGCCTGCCGGGTCTGTTCGAGATCGGCGAACTTGCCGGTGCCGGTGAGCAGGCGCGAACGGTAGGGCTTGCCGGCGATCACCAGCGCATCGTGGGGGGCGTGAGCGTTCATCGCCGGATTATCGCCCATCGCACCCGACGCTGCCGAGCGGGCGCCGCGCGGGATTCAGCCGCCGCCCAGCGCGTGCACGATCTCGACCCGGTCGCCGTCGCGCAGCGCGTGCTCGGCGTGTGCGCCGCGCGGCACGATCGCGCCGTTGACCTCGACCGCGACGCGGCGTTGCGCCAGGCCTTCCTCGATCAGCAGGACGGCGACGGTGGTGTGGGGCTGCAAAGGGCGGAGCTGGCCGTTCAATTCGATGTTCATGTCATCATTGTGCAGTGCGTGCCGTCAGGCGCGCGATGTATTGCGGCAGTGCAACGTGAGCGCGCAGGGCAGAGGTGAAATCATGCCTGCCATGCGGCTGCGTATGTTCTGGCCGTGCCCCGAGTCACCTTCATTATCGCCCGGGAGGGCATCCATGACTTCGTCCATCCGTCCACTCCGCTCGCTGCTGGCCGCCGCGATCGTGCTCGCCGCCGCGCCCGCGTTCGCGCAACAGACCTATAGCCGCACCGTGTTCTTCGGCGACAGCCTGACCGACGCCGGCTACTACCGGCCGCTGCTGCCGGCCTCGGCGCAGGCGGTGACCGGCCAGTTCACGACCAATCCGGACTGGGTGTGGGCGCAGTACATCGCCGACTACTACCACACCGACGGCCACGCCAACGGCAACGGCCAGATCGGCGACAACTACGCCGCCGGCAACGCCCGCGTCGGCCTGGCCAACCCGAGCGCGCTGGGCGTGGCGCCGTCGCTGGCGACGCAGACCAGCAACTATCTGTCCGCCAACGGCGGCAAGGCCGACCCGAACGCGCTGTACAGCGTGTGGGGCGGCGCCAACGACCTGCTCGCGGTCGCGGCCGGCGCGCCGGCGCAGGTCACGATCGGCAACTCGGTGACCGCGCAGGTGGGCATCGTCGCCGGCCTGCAGAACGCCGGCGCGCGCTACGTCATGGTCACCACCATCCCCGACGTCGGCCTCACCCCGCGCTTCCGCGCCGGCGGCGCCACGACGATGGCGCAGGGCACCGCGCTGGCCGGCAGCTACAACAGCGCGCTGTTCGCCGGGCTCAAGAGCGCCGGGCTGCAGGTGATCCCGGTGGATACCTTCCATCTGCTGCAGGAAGTGATCGCCAGCCCGTCCACCTACGGTTTCAGCAACGCCACCGGCACCGCCTGCCAGCCGCAGATCACCGCGCAGTCGCTGACCTGCAACCCGACCAGCTACGTCAGCGCCGACGCGGCCGACAGCTACGTGTTCGCCGACGGCATCCATCCGACCGGCCGCACCCACGAACTGCTGGCGCAGTACGCGCTGTCGATCCTGGAAGGCCCGCGCCTGCAGCAGGTGCTGAGCCACTCGGCCGAGGTCACCGGCCGCGCGCGCGCCGACCAGGTCGCCTGGCACGTCGATGCCCGCCCGGAAGCGGACGGCATGCGCTGGTGGGGCAACCTGCGCGGCGACATGCAGCGCTATTCGCACGGCGACCTGTACGACGGCCTGGCCCCGGCCGGCCTGTTCGGCGTGGACTGGTCGCGCGGCGAGTGGGTGTTCGGCGGCTTCGGCGGTTTCGGCCGCGTCGACGCCGACTTCGGCAACCGCGGCGGCGACTACACCCAGGACGACAGCACCCTGGGCGGCTTCGCCGGCTGGTACGGCGAGCGCGCGTGGGTCAACGCGCAGGTCAGCTACAGCTGGCTGAGCTACGACGTCAAGCGCAAGGTCAACCTGGCGGCGGCCACCATCGAGCACAACGGCTCGCCGGACGGCAGCAACCTGACCGCGGCGCTGCAGGGCGGCTACGAGTTCGGCGAGGGCGCGTTCAAGCACGGCCCGGTGGCCGCGGCGATCTGGCAGAAGGTCAAGCTCGACGGCTACACCGAGAGTAACCCGAACTCCAGCGCGCTGGGCTACTACGACCAGGACGTCGAGTCGCTGGTCGGCCGCCTCGGCTGGAAGGCCAGCGTCGATGCCGGCATGGTGAAGCCGTACGTGCAGGCGACCTACGACCACGAGTTCAAGAAGGGCGAGCAGGCCACCGCGTGGCTGCAGACCATGCCCGAGCTGGGCGCCTACGCGGTGCCGGGCCTGGCCATGGACCGCAACTACGCCTCGGTGGTGCTGGGCGCGCGGACCAAGGTGTGGGGCCTGGAGAGCAATGTCGGCATCGCCGCCACCACCGGCCAGAGCCGCGCGCGCGACACCTCGCTGTTCGTGAACTTCGGCGGCAGCTTCTAAACGCTGCATCGCGGCTGTCCATCGTGCTCGGCGCAACGCCGGGCACGATGGACTGTCAGGACGGGGACCGCCGCACGGCTCCCTGTGGGAGGGGCTTCAGCCCCGATGCCTTGGTCGAGAAGGCGTCGGGGCTGAAGCCCCTCCCACAAGAATCCCACCTCGCAAATACCGGCATCGCGATCAAGTCGATGCCGGCGCGCCATCGCTGCAGCTTTGTCGCACCGATTCTTGCGCAACCGCCGGCCCACCGCATAGACTGCACTGGCGACGCGGGCGTAGCTCAATGGTAGAGCTGTAGCTTCCCAAGCTACTGACGTGGGTTCGATTCCCATCGCCCGCTCCAGTCGTTGCAAGGCGCTTGCAAATCGGCGCGCTCCGCATTCTCCAGCCCGCTCCGCAATTCGCTGCCCGGCGCGGCCTTGGAACCTTCCTTCTCTTTGCTCTCGATAGCCCGCAAGCCAGCCTGCATGGGCGCAATGGCCGCCACCGGCGTGTCCGGAGAGGCGCATCGCAACCGATATGCGCGCGCTCAGGACTGCGTGGCGATCGCGAACTCGTCGAGTTGGCGCTGCGACATGCTGCTGTTGTTGAGGATCACGATCGTCTCGCGCGTGTCCAGGCGGTGCGCGAGCAGCGAGCGGTAGCCGGCAGTGTTGCCGGTTTCCCAGGCGTAGGTGCGGCGCTTGCCCTGCAGCGTCAGTGTCTTCACGCGGCCGCCGAGCGCATATTCCTCCGGCATTTCCACCGTGTTGAGCTGGCGCAGCGAGGCTGCCGACAGAAAGCCCTTGTCGTAGACGCGGTGCGCGGCCTGCATCAGGTCCTGGGCGTTGCTGAAATAGCCGCCGGCCGCGGCGATGAAGCCCGGCCTGTCGTAGGCACGGCGCTCGGGCGGCGACAGCGTCCGGTAGGAGGGCACCGTGGTCGGCGCGGTCGCGATCGCCGGGCCGGTGCCGGTGTGGCGCAGCTCCAGCGGGTCCAGGACCAGGCTGCGCACGGCGTCCACGAACGGCATGCCGGCGACCGCTTCGACGATCGCGTAGACGACGATCCAGTTGGCGAAGATGTAGTCGAATTTCGCGCCAGGCTCGAACGCGAGGTCGGCGCTGGCGAACCGGCGCACCGCCTCGGCGGTCGGCAGCTCCAGCGTCATCAGCGATGGATCGGCCTTGGCGGCCGGGCTGAACTGCTCGGTCAGGCCGCTGCTGTTGGACAGCAGGCGCCGCAGGTTGATGCGGGCGCCGGTGTCGGCGCGATAGTCCGGCAGCCAGGCGGTGATCGGCCGGTCGAGGTCGAGCTTGCGCCGTTCGACCAGGCGCAGCACCGCCAGCGTCGTGAGCCATTTGGAAATCGAAGCGATGCCGTAGACGTCGTCGAGCTGCGCCGGCCGCTGCGCTTCCACGTCCACGATGCCGAAGGGCTGCGCATAGGCGACCTTGCCGTCGCGGGCGAGCAGGACCACGCCCTGGAAGCCGTTCGCCTTCGCCCACGCGTCGATGATGCTTGGCGCCTCCTTCGCGGCCGCCGATGCGGGGCGAGGCAGTGCGGCCAGCAACAGCGCCGCGCCGGAGGCGGCCAGCAGCGATCGCCGCGACATCGAGGGCGCAACGGGCGAATCGGGCATGGCAATGTCTCCAGAATGGGTGCGGCGCCGGAATGCGATGCGTCTGGCTTGGCCGACACTGACGGCCGTGGCCACGATCGCGCCGTGGCGGCGAGGAGCAAAGGCCGCGTTCGCGCCGATTCGGGCGCAGCGACTGTATCAGTTGCGGGCGATCGCACGGTTGCGGGTTTCGGCGTGTCGCCGCGGCGCAGGGCGTTCGGTCGAGCGGGAGCCGGTGGCCGCAGCGCTGTTTGCCAAGTCCGTCTATCGGTGCATCCATGGCGAGCGACGCGCAGCGATACGCGTCTGGCGCCATGGCGAGAGGAGTTTCCGCGCTGGCGCCGAACGGTGTGTGGTCGATGCCAGCGGTGTGGCCTGGTTGAGCGGTGCGCGCGGGCCGATCCGGCCGAGCCGGCGAGCAAGGCGATCCGCTAGGACATCGCAGCACGCGCTGTCGCGGGCTGACGATCCGTATTCGCCGGGGCTTCGTCGATTGCTTGGCCGTTCGTCGTGGCCTACTTGCTTGCTGGCGCGTGGGAGTCTTCCGCGCGCTCGATCCTGCTGCTGCCATCGGCGGCGAGGGTGGCGCTGAGGCGGCGCTGGCCGTCCGCGGCGATCAGCACCACGCCCGAGCCGCCGGCGTCGTTGAGGAACAGGTAGGACGAGGCGCCGCCTGGGCGTTCCAGCAGCAGGTGCGCGCCCTTGTCGTCGATTTCGACGGTGGCGTGCGGGCCGGCGGCGAGCGGGTTGAACAGCGTCAGCGCCGGGCGTCCGGCGGCGTCGAGCGCGACGCGCGCGCCGGTGCTGCCGTCCTCGCGCAGCAGCACGATCTCAGGGACGCCGTTCAGCGCCGACAGCAGCATCCGCGGGCGGCCCTGCGCATCGACGATGCGCAACTCCTGCGTGGTGACGGGCGGCGGAGGCGGTGGCAGGTCGGTCATTGGCGATGTTCCTTGGGCTGTTGCGGGCATTGCGGCGCATCCATGGGGTGCACGCTTCGCGCGTGGCGCCGCGGCGCGCGCTGCCTCAGGCGGGCTTGATCATGTCGCGGGCGTAGTCGAGGCCGATGCCATAGCCGCCGCCATGGTCGACGACGATGCTGCGTGCAGCCTCGTAGGTGGCGTGCCGGGTCCAGTCGCGCTGCAGTTCGAGCAGGAACTGCAGCCACGAGGTCATGACTGCGCCTGCCTGTTCCATGCGTCGCAATGCGGCATCGTGGCTGGCGGCGGTCAGCCCGCCGCAGGCATCGGCCACCACATGCACCTTGTAGCCGTCGGCCAGCGCCGACAGCACCGGGAAGCTGACGCAGGCTTCGGTCAGCAGCCCGGCGAAGACCAGGGTCTTGCGGCCGGTGGCGACGACGGCCGCCTTGGCCGCCGCGTCTTCCCACAGGTTCATGTTGCGCCGCTCGATCGGCACGATATCCGGCAGCGCCGCGCGCAGCGGCGGCATCAGCGGGCCGCTGTAGACCTTCGACGCGGAGGTGCTGACCACCACCGGCACGGCGAAGGCGACGGCGCTGCGCGCGAGCGCCACGGCATTGCTGCGCAGGGATTGGCGGTCGGCGGAGCCGGCGGCGAACGCCAGGCCTGCCTGTTCGTCGACCAGCACCAGCGCGCACGCGTCCGGGGTCAACAGGGGAAGATCGCTCATGATGCGCTCCAGGGGTGGGGTTACGGCGCGATGCCGAGTTGCTGGTCGACGGTCAGCCGGTCCCAGTAGATCGTGACCTCGTCGATCCGGTGGTCGGCGCGGTAGTGGAGCAGCATGACCCCGGGGTGATCGAAGCGGCGGCCGTTGCCGGGCGTGGTCTTGCCGGTCGCCGGGTCCACGTAGGGGCCGCTCCAGGTGCCGGTGACCCGTTCGACCGACACGCCCTGCATGCCGTCGACCAGCGCGTCGGTCAGGGTCACGTGGAAGTCGGGATAGGCCTTGAAGATCATCGCGAAGAACGCGTGCGTCCCGGCCGCGTCGAGCGGCTTGGGATTGCTGGGCTGGTGGATCACCACGTCGGGCGTGAACAGGGTCATGACCGTGTCGATGTCGTGGCTGTTCCAGGCCTCGGCCCAGCGCTGGATGTCGGCATGGCCGATGGCGCCGGCCGTGGCCGGCGGGGCGGCCGCATGGCCGGGCGCCGGGCTGGCGGCGAGCAGCGCGGCGAGCAGTGCGGGCAGCGGCATCTTGATGTGCATGGTTCGGTTCCTTGTCGCTGCGCGCATCCGCGCACGGGTTCAGCGCGCGGCGCGGGAGCTTTCGTAGAGGAACCAGGCGCGGCGTTCGGCCTCGTCGATCCACACTTCGATCAGGCTGGTGGTGGCGACGTCGTGGTGCTCGTCGCATACCGCATGGGTCGCGCGCAGGAAGCCGGTGAGCCGGCGATTGTCCTCGGCCAGTTCGGCCAGCATGTCCTGCGGCGTCACGTAGTCGGCGTCGTTGTCGAGCAGCCGCTGCAGGCGGTGGATGTGGCCGATCGAGCGCAGCGTGGTCGCGCCGACCTTGCGCGCGCGCTCGGCGATCGCGTCGGTGGTGGCGAAGATCTGGTCGCCCTGTTCGTCGAGCAGCAGGTGGTAGTCGCGGAAATGCGGCCCCGACAGGTGCCAGTGGAAGTTCTTGGTCTTCAGGTAGAGCGCGAACGTGTCCGCCAGCAGGACGTTCAGCGCCGCGCCGATATCGGTGGTGGCCTGGGCGCCGAGATCGGTCGGCGTGTGCAGCGCGCTGCTCTGGCGCGACTTGATCGAAACGGTATCCATGGGTGTCTCCTGTTGAAGGGCCTGCCTGCTGCCGGGGCGGTGCCGCGGCGGTCCGTGGGCGAGTGGTGCCGCGATGCCGCTCCACTCGACGAGGCAGAGGTTAGGCGGCGGGCGAGGGCGCGGACATCGGCGGATCGTTTCGCCGCCTCATACCTTGGTGTGGGGCCGGCCGCGACGGCGACGCCGGGTGCCGCCCCGGCGTCGTGCGCGGCTGGCGCCTCGCAGCCAGGCTCGCCGCTGGTCCGCAGATAAGGCAACCGCATCCAAGACGCCGCGCGAAGCAGGTCCTACCGTGCCTGTTGCCGCAGGTACCGCGTTGGCCATTCGCTTGGCCGTGGTCGCCTGCGCGGTCGCGCGCGCGTTCCCATCCCCGGAGGCACTCCTTTGTTCACCCCCTCTCGCAAGCAGCGCTTCGCGCTTTCGCCATTGCGATGGGACGCCGCGACGTGGGCCTACGCGGGCGACGGCCGGCGCCGGCTGGCGTTGCGGCTGGTGGCGGGGCTGCTGATGTGCGCCATCTTCGTGGTCGATACCTTCACCGCGCTCGAAGGCGCCATCGCGGTGCTGTACGTCGTCGCCCTGCTGCTGGTGGCGCGCACCGCGCGGCGCAGCGACATGGTGGTGACCGCGCTGAGCGGTGCCGCCCTCACCATCGCCACCTATGTGGACACGCACGGCGTCGCGCAGGTCGGCTCGCAGACCTTGCGCGCCATCGTCAGCCTGGCGGCGATCGCGACCACCGCGGTGCTGCTGCTGCAGAACCAGAAGGCGATGAAGGCGCTGTGCGCCCAGGCCACCTTGCTGGACCTGTCGCACGACATGATCTTCGTGCGCGATCGCTTCGGCGTGATCACCTTCTGGAACCGCACCGCCGAGGAGGTGTATGGCTGGTCGGCGCAGCAGGCGCTCGGCCGGGTCGCGGACGACCTGCTCGATACCCGCTATCCGATCCAGCGGCAGGCGATCGAGGCCATGCTGCTGGACGCAGGCGCCTGGAACGGCGTGCTCGAGCAGCGCACCAGGGCCGGCGCCACGCTGGTCGTGGAGAGCCGCTGGGTGCTGCAGCGCGATCCCCACGAAGCGCCGATGGGCGTGCTGGAGACGCATACCGACGTCACCGAGCGCAAGGCCGCCTATGCGGCGCTGGTGCAGAGCGAGCGCCGCTACCGGCGGATGTTCGATGCCAGCCGCATCGGTGTCGCGCAGCAGGACTGGACCGCGCTGCGGGCCGAGCTGGCCGCGCTTGGGCTGCACGACACCGCGGCGCTGAACGCCTATCTGGCCGATCACCCGGACTTCGTCGAACGCGCGCGCCGGCTGACCAGGAACGACGGGCTGAACCCGGCGTTCCTGTCCATGGTCGGCGGCGACGCCGCGCTGCATGCGCGAAGCTCGGTCGACGACCTGCTGGGCGAAGGCGAACGCAGCTTCGCCGCGGCCCTGGCCGCGTTCGTCGCGGGCGATGCCTTCCACGAGGGCGAGACCGAGATCGTCCGCGCCGATGGACGCCGCATTCCGGTGCTCTTCACCATCACCTTTCCCGGCCCGGACGACGACGGCTGCGTGCTGGTGTTCGTGGTGGACCATTCGGAGCGCAAGCAGGCGCAACGCGCGCTGCTGACCGCGCAGGTGGAATTGGCGCATGCCGCGCGGGTGGCGACGCTGGGCGAACTGACCGCATCGATCGCGCACGAGGTCAACCAACCGCTGATGGCGGTGGTGACCAACGGCGAGGCGGCGATGCGCTGGCTGCATCGCGACGTGCCCGACCTGTACGAAGTGGATGCCGCCCTCGGCCGCATCATTGCCGAAGGGCGCCGCGCCAGCGAGATCGTCAGGGGCGTGCGCGATTTCCTGAGCAAGGCGCCGATGAAGCGCGACGCGTTGAGCGCCGCCGCGCTGGTCGAGGACGCGGTGCGCCTGGTGGAGCACGAGTTCGCGCGCGGCCAGGTGGCGTTGCAGGTGGACCTGCAGCCGGACCTGCCGGCCGTGGTCGGCGACCGCATCCAGCTGCAGCAGGTGCTGGTCAATCTGATGGTCAACGCCAGCCAGGCGATGGCCGGCCAGTCCGCGCCGCGCGTGTTGCGCATTCGCGCGATGCGCGACAAGCACGACACGCTCGCAATCACGGTCGCCGACACCGGCCCGGGCATCGCCGCGGAGCATCTGCAGCGCCTGTTCGATCCGTTCTTCACCACCAAACAGCAGGGCATGGGCATGGGGCTGGCGATCTGCAGGACCACCGCCGAAGCGCATGGCGGGCACTTGTCGGTGGAAAGCGCGCCCGGCCAGGGCGCGAGCTTCCGCCTGCTGTTGGCGGCAACGCCCGGCGCTCCGCAGGCATGAGCGGGCAGTCGCCGACGCACGCCGCCGCGCCCGGCCCGCCCGTGGTGGTGGTCGTGGACGACGATGCGGCAGTGCGCGATTCGCTCGACAGCCTGTTGCGCTCGATCGGCCTGCGCACGCGGATCTTCGCCTCCCCGGCGGAGCTGCTGCAGGCGGCGCTGGCGGACGTGTGCGGATGCATCGTGCTCGACGTGCGGCTGCCGGGCATCAGCGGCCTGGACTTCCAGGACCAGCTCGCGCGCAACGGCATCCACCTGCCGATCGTGTTCATGACCGGCCATGGCGATATCCCGATGACGGTGCGAGCGATGAAGGCCGGCGCGGTCGATTTCCTGTCCAAGCCGTTCCGCGACCAGGACATGCTGGATGCGGTCAGCGCGGCGATCGAGCGCGACCGGCAGCGGCGCGTGGCCAGCGGCGCGGTACAGGCGCTGCACGCCAGGTACGCCACGCTGACGCCGCGCGAGCGCGAGGTGCTGGCGTTGGTGGTGTCCGGGCTGATGAACAAGCAGGTCGCCGGCGAGCTGGGCCTGAGCGAGATCACGGTGAAGATCCATCGCGGCAACGTCATGCGCAAGATGGGCGTACGCTCGCTTGCCGACCTGGTGCGCAGCGCCGAAACGCTGGGGGTTTCCCGACCCTGAGGGTCACGGGCAAACCTGTGTATGATTTTCGCCGCACCGGCGAAATGGGACAAAGGGGCATCGGCCGCGCACCGGACGCACTTGACGTGCGACACGCGGTACGAAGGACCCCCGTGGATAGCCAGGCTGCCGTAATCGCGATCATCGACGACGACGAAGGGGTGAGGGCCTCCTTGTCCAGTCTGTTGCGCTCGTTCGGCTACGCGATCCGAAGCTACGGCTCGGCCACCGAGTTCCTGGACGAGCGGGAGCGCGCCGATCCGGATTGCCTGATCGCCGACATGCAGATGCCGCGGATGAGCGGCGAGCAACTGCAGGCCGAATTGCTCGCGCGCGGCCGCACCTTCCCGATGATCTTCATGACCGCGTTCCCCGCCGAGACGGTCCGCACCCGGGTCATGGCGCGCGGCGCCTGCGCGTTCCTCGACAAGCCGGTCGATGGCGACCGCATCGCCCATTGCCTGGCTAGTGCGCTCGCCGGCAACGGCGCGTCATAGCCGCGACCCACACCTTCGTATGAGGCGGCAAGCCGAGCGTAGGATTTCCGCGTGCCGCCCGAATCCCTAGTCTGTGTCTGCACTTCACCCCTCACCCAACAAAGGCAAACCGATGAGCACGATCACCACCAACGACGGCGTCGAGATCTTCTTCAAGGATTGGGGCCCCAAGACGGCCCAGCCGATCTATTTCCACCATGGCTGGCCGCTGTCGAGCGACGACTGGGACGCGCAAATGCTGTACTTCCTCGGCAAGGGCTTCCGCGTCGTCGCGCACGACCGGCGCGGCCACGGCCGTTCCAGCCAGGTCAGCGACGGCCACGACATGGAGCATTACGCCGCCGACGTGGCCGCCGTCGTCGAACATCTGGACCTGCGCAATGCGGTGCACATCGGCCATTCGACCGGCGGCGGCGAAGTGGCGCGCTATGTCGTCGCGCATGGCAAGGGCCGCGTGGCCAAGGCGGTGCTGATCAGTTCCGTGCCGCCGATCATGCTCAAGACCGCGGCCAACCCGGGCGGACTGCCGATGGAGGTGTTCGACGGCATCCGTGCCGGGCTCGCCGCCAACCGCGCGCAGTTCTATCTCGACTTCGCCAGCGGCCCGTTCTATGGCTTCAACCGTCCGGGCGCCCAGGTCTCGCAGGGCGCGATCCAGAACTGGTGGCGGCAGGGCATGATCGGCGGCGCCAAGCCGCACTACGAAGGGATCAAGGCGTTCTCGGAAACCGACTTCACCGAAGACCTGAAAGCGATGGACGTGCCCACCCTGGTGATGCACGGCGACGACGATCAGGTGGTGCCGATCGCCGACTCCGGCCTGCTCTCGGCCAAGCTGCTGAAGAACGGCTCGCTGAAGGTCTACCCGGGCTATCCGCACGGCATGTGCACGACCCACGCCGATGTGATCAACCCCGACCTGCTGGCCTTCATCCAGGGCTGAGGCGGGCTTGCGCAGGAGCGGGGCACCCGCTCCGCTCCTGTCGCATGCAGCGGTACCACGCGTGGCCGCCGATTCGATTTTCGATCGGCCGCCACGCGGTAGCGATCAGAAGGGCGAATGCACTGGCGTGCCCGCACCGCCTTGCCGAGACCGCCGTCCTGCCGTAGCGAAGACGGTGGTCAGGGCGCCACGACGAATGGAAGCATGTATTCGCCACGCTCGCTCGCGTAGTTGGTCGAACCTGCTCGTCCGATTCGGCGTGCTGTCAAACCCGCTTCATCCGCGGCGTCTACGCTGGCAGGCTCGTGAGCGCATGCTCGTTGCCGGTCTCTCCCCCATGGTCGAACACAGTCGTCGCCGTTTCCTCGCCAGTGCATCCCTGGCCCTCGGCGCGGGGGCGGTCATGCCGCTGTTGCCCGGCGCGATCCGCAGCGCGCTGGCGGTGCCGCCGGCGCGGGTCACCGGCACCGTGCAGGACGTGCAGCACGTGGTGATCCTGATGCAGGAGAACCGCTCGTTCGACCACTACTTCGGGTGCCTGCGCGGAGTGCGCGGCTTCGGCGATCCACGGCCGCTGCGCCTGCCCAGCGGCCGCCCGGTCTGGTACCAGCCCGAGGCCGGCGCCGGCGATCGCTACGTTCTGCCGTTCCGCCTGAACGCCCAGACCAGCAGCGCGCAGTCGATGGAGGGCCTGGACCACCACTGGAAGGGCTCGCACGAGACCTGGAAGCACCACGACGCGTGGATCGCGCAGAAGACGGCGATGACCATGGGCCACTTCCAGCGCGAGGACCTGCCGTTCTACTACGCGTTGGCCGACGCCTTCACCATCTGCGACGGCTACCACGCCTCGCTGTTCGGCCCGACCAATCCCAACCGCATGTACATGTTCACCGGCACCAGCGGCCTGGACGTGGGCAACGACGGCGAGCAGGCGGTGAACAACCGCGACGACGGCAACTGGACCGGCGACATGGCGCGCGACAACCCGGCGTTCCCCGGCTACACGTGGACCACCTATTCCGAGCGCCTGCAGCAGGCCGGGGTCAGCTGGCAGGTCTACCAGGAATTCGACAACTACGGCGACAACAGCCACCCGTACTTCGCCAATTTCCGCAATCTGGACCGCAGCTCGCCCTTGTACCAGCGTGGTCGCGCGATCGTGCCCGGTTCCACCGCCGACAACGCCAAGGCCTCGCGCGGCGAACACCTGGTCGCTGCGTTCGAACGCGACGTGCGCAGCGGCAAGCTGCCGCAGGTGTCGTGGATCGTGGCGCCGTACCTGCTCAGCGAGCATCCGCAGGGCACGCCGGCGTATGGCGAATCGCTGAGCGCGCGCCTGCTGGAGGTGCTGGCGGCCTCGCCGGAGGTCTGGTCCAAGACCGTGTTCCTTATCAACTACGACGAGAACGACGGCTTCTTCGACCACGTGCCGCCGGCGCTGCCGGCGACCGATCCGGCCATCGGCGCCAGCAACGTGGATCTGCGCGGCGAGAACTACCACGGCGTTCCGGTCGGCCTCGGTCCGCGCGTGCCGATGCTGGTGGTGTCGCCGTGGAGCCGCGGCGGCTGGGTCGATTCGCAGGTGTTCGACCACACCTCGGTGATCCGCTTCCTGGAGCGCCGCTTCGGCGTCGCCGAGCCCAACATCGGCCCGTGGCGCCGCGCGATCGCCGGCGACCTGACCTCGGCGCTGGATTTCGCCGGCCACGACGACGCCCGCGTCGCCCTGCCCGACACGCGCGATTTCATCGCCCGCGTCGACGCGACCGCGGCCTTGCCGCTGCCGCAGCGGCCCGCGCAGCAGGCGCTGCCGGTGCAGGAGCCCGGGCAGCGCCCGGCACGCGCGCTGCCTTACGATTTCGACGTGCGCCTGCAGCCTGGAGCGCAGGGCACGGCGTTGCGGATGGTCAATCGCGGCGCCGTCGGCGTCGCCCTGAATGCCTACGCCGATGGCGGTGGTGCCGGCCCGTGGTTCTACACGGTGGCGGCGGGCAGCGAATTGCAGGATGCGCGCGCATGGCGCGGCGCCGCGGCCGATGCCGGTTATGCCTTGCGCGTGCATGGCCCCAACGGCTTCCTGCGTGAATTCCACGGCGATGGCGTGGCCGACGCCGGATTGCAGGCCGAGGCCGACTACGAGGCGGCCACGCAATGCCTGCTGCTGGAGCTGCGCAACGCCGGCACACAGGCGTGCCGGCTGCGCATCCGCGACGGCTACCGTGGCGGAGCGGAACAGATGCAGGAACTGGCGGCCGGCGCGCGCCAGGTGCTGCGCTTCCCGCTGCAGGCCCAGCACCACTGGTACGACCTGGAGATCGCGAGCGAGGCCATGCCGCAGTGGCGGCGGCGCCTGGCCGGGCATATCGAGACCGGCCGCCCGAGCATGAGCGACCCGGCGATCGGTCGCGTCGTTGCAGGTTAGCTGCGGCGGCGGGGTTCAGGTGGCCTTGGCTGTGTGTCGCGGCTGAAGCCGCTCCTACAAAAGGCTGGCACCACGCACGCCGCGCCTCTGTAGGAGCGGCTTCAGCCGCGACAGATTCCCCGGTATGCAATAGGCGCACAAAAAGAAGCCGCCCATGGCGGCTTCTTTACTTATGCGGCATTCCGATGCAACCGCCGCCGTTACCCAATGCAACGGCGGCGCATCGCCTTCCCTGGCGATCTCGCCTAGAACTTGCCGCTGAAGGTGACGAAGAACTGCCGCGGCGCGCCGGCCATCAGCGTCTGGTTGTAGCCATTCGGATCGGAGACCACGTAACCGTTGGTGCCGACCGTGGCGAAGTAGCGCTTGTCCAGCAGGTTGGTGACGTTGGCGCTCAGGCCCAGGTTCTGGAACATGCCGACCTGGCCGAAGTCGTAGCCGGCGCTCAGGTCGAAACGCCAGTAGCTCGGCACCGACGAGTCGTTGAGGTAGCTGATGTAGCGGCGGCCGGTGTACTTGCCGTCCAGCGCCGCGTGCCAGCCGGCGTTCTCGTAGGCCAGGCTGCTGGAGAACATCCACTCCGGGATGCCGACCACGCGCTTGCCGGCGGTGGCGACCACGCCGCCGCTGAGGTAGTCGTCCTGGTAGGTGGCGTCGTTGTAGGACAGCGAGTTCAACCAGCGCAGCTGCGCGATCGGGCGCCACATCACCGCCAGGTCGGCGCCCTGGCTACGTACCGAACCGACGTTGTTGAGCGTGGCCGCGCAGGTCTGGATCGCGGTGCACGGCGAGGTCACCAGCAGGCGGTCGTCGAAAGTGGTGTGGTACAGCGCCAGCGACGCCTCGATGCCGTCGCCACGCACGCGGTAGCCCAGTTCGTAGGTCTGCGCGGTCTCCGGCTCCAGCGAGCTCTTGATCGCGTCGAACGCCGCCTGCGATTCCTGGAACGGCGTGAAGCCGAAGCCGGCCATGTTCTTGTTGTAGGACGCGTAGATTTCCTGATGCTCGTCGAGCTTGTAGTTCACGCCCACCTGCGGCAGCAGGTCCGAATCGGCCTTGATTTCGCCGACCGCGTAGGACGTGGTCGGCACCAGCGACTGCGAGGTGGTGTCCACCTGCAGTTTCTTGGCGCCGAAGTTCACGGTCAGGCGGTCGTCGAGCAGGCGCAGCGTGTCCTGCGCATAGAACATGCGCGTGTCGGTTTCGTAGTGCTGGGAGAAGCCGCGCTCGAACCGGGTGCCGGCCTTGTTGAAGTAGAACAGATCGGTGAACGCGCCATCGAGCAGGAAGTAGTTGCGCTCCTGCACGGTCTTGGCGTTCTGGTACCAGCCGCCGATCTCGATCTCGTTGCCGGCGACGGTGAAGTTCAGCGACGCGGTGACGCCATGCCGGTTGAGCCGGTAATCGGTGGTGCGCATCGACAGCGGCACCGTGGCCGAGGAGGGCACGTACGGCGTGGTCCACTGCCCTTCGCCGGTGTTGTCGTGGTAGTAGCCGGCCAGGTTCAGCGTGGCCGTGCCGCCGAGGTTGAAGGCGCCGCTGAGCGCGGCCAGGTTGTCGTCGCGCAGGCCGGCGCCGGAGTAGTACGACGCGTCGGCCTTGCCGTAGTCGGCGGGCAGGGCGTTCAACGATGCCGGATAGCTGCCGTTGCCGTTGAGCGCGTTGGCGATCTGCACCGCGCTGTTCCAGTCCGGCATCAGGTAGTCCCAGTCCCAGCCCAGCGCCTTCTGCGAGGTCAGCGACAGGTCCATGATGTCGTATTCCTTGCGCTTGGAGCTGTCCAGGAACAGGCTGACCCGGTTGCCGTCGCCCCACTGGTACAGCGCCTTGACGTTGGCCTGGCTGTACTCGTTGTTGCCGTAGCCCTTCCACTTGTCGGTTTCGCCGTGCACCAGCGCGGTGTACATCGAGAACCCGTTGAGGTCGCCGATGTCGCCGCGCAGGTAGGTGCGGCGCGCGGAATCGGAGCCGAAGGTCTGGCTGAAGCGGATGCCCGGCTCGGCATCCGGGTCGTCGGAGTAGTAGCGCACGGTGCCGCCGAGGTTGCTGCTTGAGGCGGTGCCCAGCGCGCCGGCGCCCTGCGCCAGCTCCACCGAGCCCACGTTCTCGGAGATGATCGCGCGGGTCACCTGCAGGCCGTCGCTGACGCCGTAGTTCATGGTGCCCAGCGGGATGCCGTCCAGGGTGAAGCCGAGGCGGCTCTGGTCGAAGCCGTGCAGGGTGATCGCGGTCGACCACTCGTAGGCGCCCCACGCATCGGCCGACTGGAACTGCACGCCGGGCAGCTTGTCCAGCACCTTCAGCGCGCTGGTGCCGGGGGCGGCGGTGCCGATGTCCTCGCGGGTGATGCGCTGCACCTGGCGGGTGGTGCCGGTGGACACCACGGTGATCGCGTCGAGCATCGTCGCATCGCTGCCGCCGGTGGCGGTCGTCGCATCTGCGCTGGCGCCATCGGCAACCGGCGCGGTCTCGGCCAGCGCGGCGAAGGCCGGCAGCGCGGACGCGACGGCGAGCACCAGCGCATGCAGGCGCAAGGGTCTGGAGGTGGGGATCATCGAAATTCCAATAAAAGGTGGGGAGGCGTGGGGACCCACCGCGTGATGCGTGACAGCCAGCACACGGCCGGTGTGGCCCGCCCGCCACCATGCAACCGTTTTGTGAAGGTTTCGGGGCGGTCCCGTGTCGGCTGTGGGACAGCCCGGCGGCGCCGGTCGAGCTCGCACCCGCAGGCCGCGTACTACGCGCTGCCGCGTACATGCGCCAGCCGCCGGTCAGCGCCGGCATCGCGCCGATGCCGCGGTGCCGACGGCGCAACGTATGATGCCGGGCCAGCCACCGCCGTCGCGCCTCGATGAAGCTCGCCATCCTGTCCCGCAACACCAAGCTGTATTCGACGCGCCGCCTAGTCGAGGCCGGTCGCGAACGCGGGCATACGGTGCGCGTGCTCGACCCGTTGCGCTGCTACATGCGCATCGCCGCCGGCTCCTTCACCATGCATTACAAGGGCAAGCCGATCACCGGCTATGACGCGGTGCTGCCGCGCATCGGCAATTCCGTCACCCGCTACGGCACCGCGGTGCTGCGCCAGCTGGAGATGATGGGCGTGCGCACGCCCAATCCGTCCGACGCGATCCTGCGCGCGCGCGACAAGTTGCGCGCCCACCAGTTGCTGGCGGCCAAGGGCATCGACATGCCGATGACCGTGTTCGGCGACAACCCCGATGACACCGGCGACCTGCTGTCGATGCTGGGGCCGCCGCCGCACGTGGTGAAGTTGAACGAAGGCACCCAGGGCACCGGCGTGATCCTCACCGAGAAGACCAGCGCCTCGCGCGGCGTGGTCGAGGCGCTGCGTGGGCTGTACGCCAATTTCCTGGTGCAGGAGTTCATCGGCGAGGCCGAGGGCGCCGACCTGCGCTGCTTCGTGGTCGGCAACCAGGTGGTCGCGGCGATGCGCCGGCAGGCGCCGGAAGGCGACTTCCGCTCCAACCTGCATGTCGGCGGCAGCGCGCAGCTGGCGATCGCCAGCCGCGGCGAACAGGAGGTGGCGGTGCGCTCGGCCAAGGCCCTGGGCCTGGGCGTGGCCGGAGTCGACCTGATCCGCTCGCGGCGCGGTCCGCTGGTGCTGGAGGTCAACTCCACCCCGGGCCTGGAGGGGATCGAGGCGGTCTGCGGGCTGGACATCGCGGGCAAGGTCATCGAGCACCTCGAGGCGAGCTTGATCCGAAAGAAATCAGCTACTTAAGGCGATATCTGTCCGGCCATTCTGGCTTAACACGGGTTTAATTCGCGCCTGCGTATGCTTCGTCGGACCGCAGCTCTGCCCTCCTCAGCAGGAACGGTAATCGGGATATACCTTTCGGCCCAAGCGGCCTTGCCGCTTGGGCCTTTTTGTTCCCGCGGGCCGGTTTTTCGGCGACCCGGCGGACCAAGGTTGCTTGCAGCTTGCGGCCCCGTTCGCCGGGGGGCTACATTTGTGATTCACACCACCAATCGCCTAGGGGACAGGGATGAAAAGCGTGATCGGTTTGATGCTGGGAATGGCGCTCGCGTGCAGCGCGGTCGCTGCGCCGAAAGGTGAGGCGCCCATGAACGTGAAGAAATCGTTCGCGCAGCAACTCAGTACAATTCGCCAGCAGTTGGACGACGGCAAGACCTATTCCGAACTCGGCACAGAAGATCGCGGCAAGGTGGAAGCGGCACTGTCGCGCATGGCGACGGTGCTCAACGCCCATCCCGACGTCGACACGCTGCGCGAGGAAGAAAAGGTCGTGTTGTTCAACGATCAGGAAACGGTCAACGCGCTGCTGACCAAGGCATCGGCGGACAGCCGGCTGATCTGCAGGCGCGAAGCGGTCACCGGATCGCTGCGTACCACGACGCAATGCAAGACCGTGGCGGAACGCCGCCGCGACAACGAGGATGCGCAGGAACTGATGCGGCGCAATCCAACTGGCAAGTACGACTGACGGGGTAAATGTTGGTGCGAATTCTAGTGATCGAAGACAACAGCGATATCGCTGCCAACCTGGGCGACTACCTCGAGGACCGCGGGCATACGGTGGATTTCGCCGCCGATGGCGTCACCGGCCTGCACCTGGCGGTGGTGCACGAATTCGACGCGATCGTGCTCGACCTCAACCTGCCGGGCATGGACGGCATCGAAGTGTGCCGCAAGCTGCGCAACGAAGCGCGCAAGCAGACCCCGGTGCTGATGCTCACTGCGCGCGACTCGCTGGACAACAAGCTGGCGGGCTTCGATTCCGGCGCCGACGACTACCTGATCAAGCCGTTCGCGCTGCAGGAAGTGGAAGTGCGGCTCAACGCGCTGTCGCGCCGCGGCAAGGGCGTGCACACCCGCGTGCTGGAGACCGGCGACCTGGAATACAACCTGGACACGCTGGAAGTGCGGCGCCAGGGCAAGCTGCTGCAGCTCAACCCGACCGCGCTGAAGATCCTGCAGGCGCTGATGGAAGCCTCGCCCGCGGTGGTGACCCGGCAGGAGCTGGAAACTCGCGTCTGGGGCGAGGAGCTGCCGGACTCCGATTCGCTGCGCGTGCACATCCACGGCCTGCGCGCGGTGGTCGACAAGCCCTTCGACGTGCCGATGATCCAGACCCGCCACGGCATCGGCTACCGCATCGCCGCGCCCGATGCCTGAAGCTGGGGAGTTGCCGCGCGCGGTGCGGCGGCGCGGGCGCTACCGCCGCCGCCTGCGCAGCCGCATCATCCTCTCCTTCGTGCTGTTGGGCTTCGGCCTGACGGCACTGTTCGCGTTCGCCACCAACTGGGCGCGCGCGCGGGTGGAGAACCAACTGGTCGAAGCGGTGATGAATCGCAATATCGACGAGTACGCGCGCCGGTTCTTTTCCGCGCCGTCGAAGAACCCCGACCTGCCGGTGCAGCAGATGGTCGGCCGGGTGGTCAAGAGCGATCGCTTCGAAGCGCTCAAGCGCGAGCAGCCGGAGTGGTACAACTTTTCCGACGGCATCCACACCGTCTCCGGGCGCGACGAATCGGGCAAGCCGTTCTCCTACAAGGTCGCGGTGCGCAAGACGCCGGACGTGTGGTTCTTCCTCGCCTATGACATGACCCAGACCATCCAGGGCGAGGTGCAGCTCAACCGCACCCTGATCCTGTCGGTGCTGGTGTTCAGTGCGTTGTCGCTGGTGATCGGCTGGTGGTCGGCGTCGCGGGTGATGCGCCCGGTCTCCGATCTGGCGGCGCGCCTGCGCGCCTATCGCGGCAGCAGCGATCCCAAGCCGCTGGCGCCGCATTTCCCCGACGACGAAGTCGGGCAGCTGGCCGAGGCGCTGGACGACTATTCGGCCAGGCTCACCGAGGTGGTGCAGCGCGACCGCGAGTTCAACGCCGACGTCAGCCACGAACTGCGCACGCCGTTGGCGGTGATCCGCGGCGCCACCGAACTGCTGCTGACCCGCCCCAATCTCGACGACAAGGTGCTGCAGCGCCTGCAACGCATCCAGCGCGCCGAACAGCAGTGCAGCGACCTGATCGGTTCGCTGCTGCTGTTGTCGCGCAACGAGCGCGGGCAGGGCAACAGCAACGTGGCCAAGGTCGCCGAGCAACTGATCGAATCGCACCGCGCGCAACTGGGCGGCAAGCCGCTGCAACTGTTGCTGGAGGGCGAACGCAACCTGAGCATCGACGCGCCGGAGGCGGCGTTGTCGGTGGCGTTGGGCAACCTGATCGGCAACGCGGTCAAGTACACCCACGAAGGCCAGGTGGTGGTGCGGGTGCTGAGCGATGCGGTGCAGGTGATCGACTCCGGCCCCGGCCTCAGCGAGGAAGACGCCGCCAAGCTGTTCCAGCGCGGCTATCGCGGCACCCACGCCGGGCACTCGCAGGGCGGTGGCATCGGCCTGTCGATCGTCAGCCGCCTGTGCGAGCTGTACGGCTGGCAGGTCAACGTGCGCCCAGGCGCGACCAAGGGCGTGGTGGCGACGCTGTGGTTCAGGGCGGCGTGACAGAGACTGGACGGGCACCGGCTTCCTGCAGGAGCGGCTTCAGCCGCGACAGGCGTTACCGGTAAAGCCCGTCGCGGCTGAAGCCGCTCCTACAAAAGCGCGCGTCGCCGAATTGGACTGTTACGCGATCTTCGCCGCCGCCAATGCGCGGTACTGCCGATCCAGCGCATCGGCCGCGTCCTGCAGTCGCGACGCATCGCCATCGTTGACCACGACATCGTCGGCAATCGCCAACCGCGCCGTCCGCGTGGCCTGCGCCGCGATCATCCGCTGCGCCAGTTCGGCGGTAATGCCGTCGCGCTGCATCAGGCGTGCATGCTGCGTCGCTTCCGGAGCATCGACCACCACGATCCGATCCAGCCACGGATAGGCCGTGCGCGCGCCGACTTCGGTCAGCAGCGGGATCGCCGCAACCGCATAGGGACTGGCGGCCTCGCGGCACGCCTGCTGCATCAGCGTACGAATGGCGGGGTGGGTGATCGCCTCCAGGTCGCGGCGCGCCACCGGGTCTTCGAAGATGCGCTGGCGCAGCGCGGCGCGGTTGAGGCTGCCGTCCTCGCGCAGGATCTGCGCTCCGAAACGGGCCACGATCTGCCCGAGCGCCGGATGCCCGGGCGCGACCACCGCGCGCGCGGCCACGTCGGCATCGGCGACGACGATGCCCTTGGCCTCGAAGCGCCGGCTCAGTTCGCTCTTGCCGGAGGCGACGCCGCCAGTCAGGCCGACGATGAAATCGCTCAAGGCACCGCCCCGCTCAGCGCAGCCCGGACCAGCGCATGTAGGTGTCGATGATTTCCGTGCCCCAGAAGAACGTGATCCAGCCGGCGATGGCCAGGTAGGGACCGAACGGAATGGGCGTGGCCCGGTCGCGGCCCTTGGCCGCCAGCCAGATCGAACCGAGGATCGCGCCGACCAGCGAGGAGATCAGAATGGTCGGCAGGATGCCCTTCAGTCCGCACCAGGCGCCGATCGCCGCCAGCAGCTTAAAGTCGCCATGGCCCATGCCTTCCTTGCCGGTGATCTGCTTGAACAGCCACCATACCGACCACAGCGATACATAGCCGACCGCGGCGCCGAGCAGCGCGGGCTTGGCCGGCATGTACAGATTGTCCATGCTGCCGACCAGGCCCAGCCACATCAGCGGCAAGGTCAGCTGGTCCGGCAACAGGCGAGTGCGCAGGTCGATCCCCGACATCGCGACCAGGAAACAACTGAATACGATCGCCCCGAACCCCTGCCAACCGAAGCCGAAGCGCCAGACGCTGGCGACCACCAGCAGGCTGGTCAGCATCTCCACCAGCGGGTACTGGATCGAGATCGGCGCATGGCAATGCCGGCACTTGCCGCGCAGCGCTAGCCAACTGAACAGCGGGATGTTCTCGTACCAGGACAGCTTGTGCTTGCAGTGCGGGCAGTGCGAGGGCTCGACCACGATCCCGGGCGGCGGCGGATCGTAGATGTCCGGCAGCTCCAGGATCTCGCGCGAATCGCGCTTCCACTGCCACTCCATGCGCCGCGGCAGGCGCAGGATCACCACGTTGAGGAAACTGCCTACCAGCAAGCCCAACCCCGCCGCGGCGGGAAAGCCGAGGCCGGGGTGTTGATCGAGAAATGCCATTAATGCTTATCCAACGACGGAGGCCAGCTTGAAGATGGGCAGGTACATGCCGATGACCATGCCGCCGACGATGGTGCCGATGAACACCATGATCAACGGCTCGATCAGGCTGCTCAGCGCATCCACCGCATTGTTCACTTCCTGCTCGAAGTACTCAGCCACCTTGAACAGCATCGCATCCAGCGCACCGGCCTCTTCGCCGATGGCGGTCATCTGGATGACCATGTGCGGAAACAGGTTGGTCTGCTTCATCGCCACGTTGACCGGATAGCCGACCGACACGTCGTCGCGCATGCGCAGCACGGCCTTCTCGTAGACGCTGTTGCCGGTGGCGCCGGCGACGATGTCCAGCGCCTCCACCAGGGGCACGCCGGCGCGGAAGGTCACGCCCAGCGTCCGCGAGAAGCGTGCCACAGAGCTGTTGTGCATGATCTGGCCGATGATCGGCACCTTCAGAATCAGCCGGTCCATGCCGTGCTGCATCGACGGCGAGCGTTTGTAGGCGAAGATGAAGCCGACGATGGTGCCGACCAAGACGATCAGCAGCATCCACCAATAGGCAACCATGAAGCGCGATGCAGCTACGATCATCTGGGTAAACGCCGGCAGCTCCGCACCAAAGCCCTTGAACACGTCCTCGAACTGCGGCACCACCCACACCAGCAGGATCGAACTGACCAGCAGGGCGACCGCCATGACCATGGCCGGGTAGAACAAGGCCTTCTTGATCTTGCCCTTCAGCGCTTCGATGTTTTCCTTGTAGGTCGCGACCGTCTCCAGCACGGTCTCCAGCACGCCTGCGCCTTCGCCGGCCTTGACCAGGTTGCGATAGAGCTCGTCGAACTGGATCGGATGCTTGCTGATCGCCTCGTAGAGCGACGAGCCGCCCTCGATGTCAGTTCGGACCTGATCCACCATCTTCTTCATGCGCGGGTTCTTGTGCCCGCTGCCGATGATCTCCAGCGACCCCACGATGGGGACGCCCGACTTCATCATCGTCGCCATCTGGCGGCTGAAAAAGGCGATGTCCTTCGCGCTGATCTTGCTGCCGGCAGAGCCGAACAGCGGCTTGGGCTTGGGCTTGACCACCGATGGCGTGATGCCCTGGCGGCGCAGTTCGGCGCGCAGCAGGTTGGCGTTCTTGGCGGTCTGCTCGCCCTTCATCTTGACGCCGCGCTTGTCCGTCCCCTCCCAGACGAACGGCAGCTGCTGGCTGGTATTGCGCGCGACGGGCTCTTTGGATACTGCGCTACGAGTTGCGGACATCAGGTGTGCTCCCCGTCCAGCCATCCCCAGGCGGACATGACCGGCATGGTATCGGTTTCCGTGGCGTCTGGCATCAGCGGCAATGGTCGCGGCAAGCCCCGGGGCGCGAGAAGCCAAAATCCCGACGAGGTGACGTTTTGCGTCACTATGTGACCTATCCTGGCAGAGGGGAAAGCACGTCGCAAATCCTTTCTTTGCCCGTGTCGAGCGGCATTCGATGGGGCATCATGCGCCCTGGGGAGCATAGGGCGCGCGTGGGGAAGTTGGCACGCGGCCTGCTTGTATCACCCGCACGTGGCGCTCTGCCGCGCGGCGCTCGAGGGGTAGCAAGCTCCGCGGGCGGAGTGTCTGCCAACTTACACACCATCTCTAGGGGATTCACCATGAAGAAGCAGCAGGGCTTTACCCTGATCGAACTGATGATCGTCGTCGCGATCATCGCCATCCTGGCCGCCATCGCGCTGCCGGCCTACCAGAACTACGTGCGCAAGTCGCAGGTCACCGCGGCGCTGTCCGACATCACCCCGGGCAAGACGCAGTTCGAAGTGCTGACCAATGAAGGCAAGAGCATCGCTAACGCTAGCGATATTGGTCTGACCAGCCCCACCAGCCGCTGCAAAACGATTGCGGTGACCGCTGGTGATACCGGCAACATCAACTGCACCATGATTGGTGGCGCTGGCGTTGACAATCAGTCCATCCGTTGGACGCGTAATGCGTCTGGCAACTGGACCTGCTCGACCAATGCCACTGAGAAGTATCGTCCGAGCACCTGCTCCACGGCGCTCCAGTAAGTCATCGTCATGCTTGAAGAGAACCCCACGCGAGTGGGGTTTTCTTTTTGGGGGGCGGGCATGCGCAACCAAACCGGTTTCAGCTTGATCGAGCTGATGGTGGTGATCGGCATAGTGGCAATTCTTTCTGCGATCGCCCTTCAGGGCTACACTAATTATGTTTCGCGTTCGCAGGTCATGGCGGCGTTGAGTGAAATTCGGGGCGGGCAGACTGGCCTCGAGATGGCATTCAACGACGGCAGGGGAGGTGATGTCAGTGCCTCCTACATAGGCTTGTCCTCATCTGGGCGATGCCCGGAAATAACTGCGTCTGTTGATGCTGCAACAGGGGTGGGTGGCATCAGCTGCGTTTTGGCCGGTAACGACTTGGTCGCTGGAACGACGCTGTCGCTGCGCCGGAGCACATCCGGCGTGTGGAGTTGCGATGGCAGCGATTTGCCTGAAAAGTATCGGCCCGAAGGGTGTGGATGACTGGTTTTCTGAGTAGATACTACGGTCCGGGGATCTTGTAATGGCGAATCTGCCAACCTTGCGGGCGCTGGCTGCTTCCCCGTGGCTTGGAGTTGTCGTATTGGCGTTCGTTGTTCTGGCCGTATATTGGCCTGGGCTGACGGGGCCATTCTTGTTCGACGATTACCCGAATATCGTCGACAACGCGAAGATTCATCTTGCTGCATTAGACTTCCAGAGCTTGAAAAACTCGGCCATGGGCTACGAGCCGGGCTCCGTTGGCAGGCCGTTGGCTACCTTGAGTTTTGCTCTGAACTGGTACTTCTCGGGCGAAGACGCTTGGAGCTATAAGTTGACCGGGGTGGCGGTCCAGGTCTTCAACGCGTGGCTGGTGTTTGCCCTGTTGTTGAAGATGACACGCAGCGCCACTGCGATGCCTATTCGGCGTGGAATCGGTTATTGCCTGGTCGTCGCCTTGCTGTGGGCCGTGCATCCCCTTCAGGTGTCTACGGTGCTGTATGTGGTTCAACGTATGGAGTCGCTGTCACTGACGTTCGTGTTGCTGGCGCTCATTGTCTACCTGCATGGAAGACAACGGCAGATGGAAGGAGGTGCCGGGTGGGGATGGCTCTGCTTTTCCGGAGCGCTCGCCTTGGTTGGGCTGTTGTCCAAGGAGTCCGCTACGCTTTTCGGCGCGTATGCCTTCTCGCTGGAAGTTTGTCTGTTCCGCTTTGCTGCGACCAACCGGCGAGATAGGCGTCTGCTGATCGCCTTATACCTGGCGTTCGGGTTGATCGCGAGCGCGATATTCTTCGGGTGGCTCTTGCCGCGGGCGCTTCAGCCTGGTGCCTTCCAAGGAAGGGATTTCACGCTCTATGAGCGCTTGCTTACCCAGGGAAGGGTATTGGTTCTTTACCTTCAGCAGATCGCCCTGCCATTGCCGAAGAGTTTGATTTTTTATTACGATTCCTATCCGAAGTCTGTCGGGCTGCTCTCGCCGGTAACGACAGTTTTTTCGTGGCTCTTTATCGTCGCTCTACTTTGTGTGGGGTGGCTTGCGCGGCGAGCGATGCCGTTGCTGTCGCTCGGGATTTTCTGGTTTTTTGCGGGGCACCTGTTGACGAGCAACGCGATAGATCTTGAGCTTGTTTTTGAGCACAGGAACTATTTCTCGTTGCTCGGAGTACTCCTTGTGCTTGCCGAATTGGTGCGCATCATCCCCTTGAGAAATGGTCCTGCAATAAAATATGTTGGTGTTGCCGCTGTAGTCGCCTTCATGGTTGGCCTTTGCGCCATTCGTTCGGCAACGTGGGGCAATGGGTTCCTTTTCTTCAATGAGCTGGTGGACGTGAATCCACAGTCCGCGCGGGCGAGAACCGGTCTTGCCATTGCGCTCGTGGAGCGCGCCAATGGAGACGGCGATTCGCCCTTGTACAGCTTGGCCGAGCAACAGTTCGAGGCTGCTGCCGCTCTGCCAAGCGCATCGACGCTGCCCGAGCAGGGGCTCATTCTGATGGCGCTGGCCTATGGCAAGCCGGTCAAGAATGAGTGGTGGTCAGGCTTGATCTCGAAGTTGAAAACAAAGCCGCTTTCGGCGGATGTCGCATCATCCGTCTCTGACCTGATTCAGCGGCGTAAGCGTGGCGTGGCGATCGATGATGGTAGGCTGAAAGAGGCGTGTCTCGCACTTGCCAATCGGGACGGTGTCCCTGCCTTCATGTACGCCCAATTCGGCGACTACGGACTTACCTACCTGCATGACCCTACATTTTCCAACCTGATGTTCGCTAGAGCAGTGGAGGCGGGCAGATCGGACACTGCGTTTGTCGCCAAGATGATTTCCACGCTGCTTCAGGAAGGGCATCAAGAGCAGGCGTCTGTCGCGTATGAAAGGGCCAAAGAACTCGGCATATTGAAATAGGTGTGGGACTCCACGCGTCGCGTCACATCTGCGTCGACGCGCCGGCGGTTGTAGCCCGAAGTGCCGAATCGAGCATGATTGCGCAATTGCGCCAAGTCGGTATGCGGATTGCGCGAATTGAGGGATGTGCCAATTGCATAGAAATGCGGTCCGCCAGCATCTCCACATTGCCTGGCTCGTAAAGACAGGGCGCATGGTTGTCCAGTACCTGTGCAACGTCCCCCAGTGCTGTGGCCACCAACGGAACGCGCATCGCCAACATTTCATGCAGTTTCAGCGGGAAGCAGTAGCGTCCGAACGCTGAACTTCGATTACATACGACCCCGACGTCCAACGACGCCAGGACGCGGGGTACCTCGGTCTGCGGAAGTCTCCCCAAGTCGATGATGCGAGGGTGCCGATAGCGGCGAACTGTCCGATCGGTTGGCCCGGCATGAACCAGCCAAAGGTCTTGCATGCCTTGGGCCAGTTGGATGAAAGCGTCAAAAAGATCGCTGATGCCCCGACTCGAAGTCAGCGCCCCTGCTGTACCGATCAGGCGCGCATCGACTGGCAGTCCCAACGCGGTTCTGGAGGAGTGCTTGTCGAGGGGGTGAAAGATCTCCGTGTTCACGCCATTCACCACGACGTGGACAGGACCGGCTACGCGGTAGTTCCCACGGACATACTCCGCAAGGGCGTGGCTGACCGCTGTCAATGCATACGCGCGGCGGCAAGCCGATCGAAATGCGCCAGACAGGCCGGGTAGCCGCGAGAGCCCGAAGCTCTCATAGTTGTCATAGAGATCGATGACGTAGGGAACGTCTCGTTTGATCGCCCATTTGGCGGCAAGCACCGCCTGGAGCATGTCTGAACTGGCCCACACGACATCTGGACGCCAGCGGGAGGTCGCTGTGTCGAGCCACTGGAAATGGCGAAGAAGGCCCTGTGGCAGTGCGTTGATCGAATGCCACTGGACGCCGAGATCGTCTGGCTTGGGAGTGGCGTCTTCCGGGCGCCGGCGATAGCTGAGCGCGCAGACGCGCACCGAGTGGCCCTGCCGGGCCAGTTCGCGAGGAAGCTCGTACAGTCGCCCGAAGCGGTCTTCAAGGAGATCCTTGTCCGAGTACTGCCGCTTGCATACCACCAATATCTTCACTCGGGCATTTCCTGTCGATCGGCGCTGAAGCGCCGCGCGCGCGGCGGTCTGGCAAGCTTACCGTGCAGGCGTTAGATTAACCGCAGCCAGATCTCGCACTCCAGAGTCGTCAATGTCCGCCAGCGAACATCATCTCAAGAGCTTGCAGGCGATTCGGGCATACGAGTTGCGGCAGGCCCTTGCGTTCTTTCCAGTTCCTGCGCCTGGCCGGACGGTAACCGTCCTGGAGCTCGGGGCGGGGACTGGTCAGCAGGCCTTGATGCTGAGGGATGCTGGCTATGAGGTGAGCGCGGTCGATTTGCCAAGCAGCCACTACCATGATGCACGGGTCTTCGAAGTCGAGGACTACGATGGACGCACGCTTCCATTTGCCGAGGGCGCGTTCGATATCGTTTTTTCCTCGAACGTTCTTGAGCATGTCGCGGACATCGACCGCATCCTGGATGAGACGAGGCGCGTGCTCAAGCGCAATGGTCACGCTGTGCACGTGCTGCCCAGTAGCTCTTGCCGTCTCTGGAGCATCCCTGGCCACTATCTCTGGCTGGCGCGCCGGGTGCTGCAACGGGTTTCCACCTCCACGAAAGCGCCAGTTGAGGGCGAGAATTCCCTTGCAATCCCAAAGACCCCATCGGGCTTCGATGAATGGCGGAAGACGCTGTTTCCTTCGAGGCACGGAGAAAGAGGCAACGTGTTGACGGAGACATTCTATTTTTCCCGCTCGTGGTGGTCGGGAACGTTCCGAAAGGGGGGCTTTGAGGCCGTCACGACACAGTCGACCGGTATCTTCTACACGATGTGCAATTCATTTGCGCATAAGTTGTCGATATCGCGGAGGCAGAGTCTCTCGTTTTTGCTGGGCTCGTCGTGCCACATCTATGTCCTGCGCAAGCTGAATCACGCGCCGGACAAGGGGGTGTACAGGTGAAGGCCAATACCTTGCTCGGTCTCCGTGCCTCTGCCAGAGCGTTCTCATTTGGCGGCCGGTTCAATGCTCCTCAATCCATCATGAGGCGGCTCTTCCGGCATCACAGGGCCGTGGTCAGCATCGGAGATTTTGACGGCGACATGGCGATGGACCTGTCTTTGACGGAACACATGCAGCGGCGCATCTTCTGGATGGGGTACTACAGCCAGGGCATCGTGGCCTTGTTGGACCGCATCCTGGCGCCCGGCATGAGCGTCATCGATGTTGGCGCCAATATCGGTGAAATCACACTGGTGGCGGCGAAGCGCGTGGGTCAGGCAGGAAGGGTCGTTTCGTTTGAACCTGTCGACAGCCTCGCCGACACGTTGTGCAGCCATGTGCTGCGAAACGATCTTCGCAACGTCACGGTGGTACGCCAAGGGTTGTCGAATCGACATGACCATGTACCGATCTTCGCTTCCTGCGGGCAAGGAGAGCTTGGAGACGAGCATCATGGGCTGGGCAGCCTGTTTGGGACACCTTCGCACGATCGCGCACTTCAGGATATCGAAATAACGACGCTGGACGCTTATCTCGATGCGAATCCACTCCGCAGGGTCGACATCATCAAGGTCGATATCGAAGGTGCCGAGCTGGCCTGTCTGCAGGGCGCCAGGCTCACACTGGGGAAGTACAAGCCCTCGTTGATCGTGGAGGTCCAGAAGGAGTCCTCGTTGAAGGCGGGGTACGATCAGCGCGATATACTGGATTATCTGCACGAGTTCGGATATCGGTTCCAGGTCATTCGGTCCGATGGGGCGCTATGGAGCGTAGACCGTTCCTCTCTCGGGCCCTACCAGAACGTGCTTTGTACCGTCGCCGGATAGAATGACGGATTCTGAGCCAGCCAATATTTGGCTTCTCCTGAGCCGATTCGGTCATGGAGGTCTGGAGCGTGTGCAGGTTGCGCTGGCCAATGGGCTTTGCCTTCGAGGCCACCACGTCAAGCTTGTAGCGGGGCAGGTGCTTGCGCATCCTGATGGGCTTACGGCGAACGTTCCGGTTCTTGAAATCGCGCCACGTGGGCCTTTTCATTTTTTATCGGGTTTCCTGCGCGGGTGGCGGCGGCAGGCGCCAGATGTAATTTTCACGACGTCCAACGACGTGGCTTGTCTTGTCCTGCTCTTGAAGTTGCTTTACCGGAAACCAGTACGGGTGGTGGTTACCCAGCACCTGTCGGTATCGGGTCCAAGGATTGCAAGTCGTGGTGCCAGGCGGGTGAAGCTCGAATTGCTCATGCGCGCGATGCGGCTGCTTTTCCCCCGTGCCGATTCGTGTGTCGCCGTGTCCGAAGCAGTGGCTAGCGATATGCGCTCTGAGTTGGCGCTGTCGCCGGACAGGGTCAGCGTGATCCACAATCCGGTGGTGGCGTCTGACTGCGAATTGCGCTCTTTGCAACAGGTGGACTGGCCGTGGCCGGACCGGAGCGTTCCCATCGTCGTCTTCGTCGGCCGATTTTCGCCGGAGAAGCGTCTTGATCTCCTGCTTCGCGCATTTTCTCGCGTCCTCACTCAACAGCCTGCGCGGCTGCTGCTGATTGGAACTGGGCCCCTGGAGTCCCGGGTGTCGCAATGGATGGATGAGGCTGGATTGGGTGTAATTTGCAAGCGGCTTGGCTATGTCGCCAATCCCTTGCCCTATATTCGCCAGGCCGACGTCCTGGTCCTTTGCTCAGACTACGAGGGCTTCGGCAATGTTCTCGTGGAGGCGATGGCGTGCGGGACCCAGGTGGTTTCGACGGATTGTCCCGACGGACCGCGCGAAATCCTGGAGGATGGGCGGCTGGGGCAGCTTGTCCGCTGTGGCGATCACGATGCGCTGGCCGAAGCGTTGATCCGTGTCATCGACGGTAGGTGCCGGGTCGAGCCTGACGTGTTGAGGCGACGGGCGGCAGAGTTTGGCGTGCAAAAATCAATCGATGCTTATGAAGAGCTTGTCGCGGGACTTCGGCCGCGAGTTCGCGTCAGGTCGCGCTCGCCCGATGCGTGATCAGGCGGATGGAGAACAGAAACACCAAGGTGCATTCGCCTGCGATCATGGCCCAGGCGGAGCCCAATGCTCCTCGCGTAGGGGTGAGGGCGAACATTGCGCACGCCAGGACGCAAAGTCCGATCGTCTCCAGCAATACCCTGGCCCGGATGTCGCTTCTCGCCAGGAGCCAGTGCGCCAACAGGATCCGCATGCAACTGATGGGCGCGCACCAGGCGAGCAGCTTTACGACGGGCGCGGCGGATGTGAAGTCGCTGCCCAATATCGCGACGATGGCGCCCGATGCGAAGTAAAGAAACAGGGCCGCGGCCAACCCATAGGCAAAAGTGCATGTGAGCAGCGCCCGCATCATGAATGGGTGCTCGTTCATGCCCGCTCCCTGCCGAAACATGCGAGGCAGCGCCGCACCGATGAGTCCTTCGATCGGAAGTGTCGCCAGCCCTGTGAACCGCTGAGCTGCGGTGAAGTTCCCTGCGACCGCTTCGCCTCCCCAGCGCAGTGCGAACGTCTTGTCTACGGAGGTCCAGGCCATCGTGCTTGCCCAGATGCCGGAAAGTCCGATGCCGGCTCGCAAGTCGCTCCAGGCAAGCGCGTGGTTTGGCGAGTTTGCCAGTAGCCGCCTTGTGCAGCCGTGCCGCAACAAGATGGCGCAAGCGGCCAGCGCTGTCAGATGCAGCCAGACGTACAAGGAAAGCCCTTGGCCAGATTCGAACTGCATGAAGGCGGCGACCGCGGCAACCCTTGCCAAGGACCCTGCAACGGGTACCGCCGCTGCTTGCAGCACCAGTGTATGGGCCGCGTATGCGGAGGCGACCTGCGCGATGATCGGTGCGAACAGAATTTCCGATAGCCCGATGCCGAGCAGTATCCAGCCGCCCGGCTGGTGGAAGATGGCGCTCCCAAGCACTACGTACGCGAGCAGAAGCAGCGGTGTACTCCATGCCAACGCGCGCCCTGCCTGCTGCCATCTCATGGGGAACAAGGTCTGGTCGCGTGCAGTATCTTGGTACATGCGCAAACCAAGCCCGAAGCCGGCGAAGCCTCCCAGCGCAACGGCTAGGCCGGCAATGCCGGAGTAGTTTCCGTATCCGGATGCCCCGAGTACACGCGCCAACAGCAGTACCCAGACGAGTTGGCTGCCTACTCGCAAAGCGTGCCAGAGCGTCGTGCCCAGAGTGTTGCGTGCGAGCCAGCCCAGTTTTGGCATGCGGAACTTGGCGTTCATCGTGGAGAAGCGACTTCGCATCGTCGCATCACGGTATCCAACAATGCGGCGTATGCTCCGGCACGCACATGCCAATCAAAGCCTTGCACCTCGTTTGGATCGACCGGCTGCGGCGAGCGGACCAGGCGCGAAATGGCGTCGGCTAATGCTGCTGTGCTACCCGGCGGCACCGTATGCACCCCGTTGCATGTCTCGGCCAAGCGCCGGACTGCAGGGATGGCCGAGACCACGACCGGGCAACCGCAGCCCAGTGCTTCTATCAATACGAGTCCGAGGCCGTCTTGGTCGCCACTTGTTGCCTCGACAAAAGGAGCGACGAACAAGGCGGCGCGGCGGTAGAGGGAGGGAAGCTCCGACTGGGGAACCGCACCCAGGAAGCGGACGGCGTCCTGCAGTTCCAGGTCGCGGACCTGTTCCTTGCGCATCTCCAGTTCGGGTCCGAACCCGGCAACTGTCAACGTGGCACCGGGTACGGCAGCCCGGATCGCGTGCATCGCAGCGATCAGGAAACGAAGGCCTTTTTTTTCCACGAGCCGGCCGACGAACAGTATCTCCGTGCGCGACCGTGGCACGGTTGGGTCGGGAACGAACCTGCCGGAAAGATCCGCCCCCATCGGCTCCACCACCACCTTGGACATGTCTGCACCCAGAGCGGCGACCTGCTGCAGCATGCCTTCGCTGACGACGGCCAGCCGCGCCGATCGCCGTATCACAGCGCGCTTGATCCAGCGAAAAGGCCACGATTTCAGCGCGTACAGATCTCCGCCATGGGATGTGACCAGAAAGGGCGAGGAAGAACCGGCAAGACTTAGTGCTGTGGCAACGATGCCCTGCGGTATCAGCCAGTGCGCATGAACGACGGTCGGGCGACACCTGCGGACGGCACGGTAGGCAGCGAACAGCTGGCCGATGAAGAATCCAGGCAGCAGGAGCGCCTTCCAAGGACTGTGTTGCACGTTGGAAACCATGCCGCCGTCGTTCACCAGCGTTTCCCAGCGCTGTGGGGCATATCGATAACGATGGATTTCAACTGAATCCATCGTTTCGTACTCAAGCGCCCCATTCGCGTGGGGGCACAGCACCACGACCCGAAAGCGGCCGGTCAAGCGCCTGGCAAGCTCATGGACGAAGCCAGGCTCTGGGTCGTCGCGCCAGCGAGGATAGGTGGAGGCCAGCACCAAGAGCGTCGGCTTGGTCATGTTTCGGCTCGCACCGCGTGCATTCAGGCGTCGCGCCGATACGTCAGATTGGTGATCTGCTCGGAAATCAGCCCGATCAGAAAAATGATCACCGCCGCACTGAACAACAACGTGCTCATGTTGGTGAAACGGTGCATCGTCGCGAAGGTGTAGCCGTAGTAGGCGAGCCCGAGGGCGAAGAATGCCATCGAGACCGGGACGAATAGCTTAAGCGGCGAATACAACGTGGCGATCTTGAAGATGATCAGCAGGAAGCGGATGCCGTCCTTCATGGGGCGGATGTGGCTGCCGTTGCCGACCCGCTTGGCGACGGGGATCGGCACGTAGGCGACCGGATAGGCGCTGCGGAAGAAGGCCATGGTGCTGGTGGTGGGGTAGCTGAACCCGTTCGGGAGCAGGTGCAGGAATTCGCGGAACCTGTCCGCGCGGACGGCGCGGAAGCCGGAGGTGAGGTCTTTCACCTCGAAGCCTGTCATGCGGCTGGCCAGCCAGTTGTAGAAGCGGTTGGCCAGACCGCGGTGCACGCTCGCCTGTCCGCTGCTGTCGCGGGCGCCGACGACCATGTCGTAGCCCTGGCCGAGCTTGGCCAGCAGTTTGTGGATGTCGCTTGGATCGTGCTGTCCATCCGCATCCATGAACACCAGGATGTCGCCGCCCGCGGCCCGTGCGCCGCGCTTGATCGCCGCACCGTTGCCCATCGAGTAGGGACTGCCGATGACCCGAGCGCCATGGTCGCGCGCGACCTGCGCGGTCGTATCGGTCGAGCCGTCGTCGACCACGATGATCTCGGCATCCGGCATTTCCTCGCGCAGCCGCGGCAGCGTGCGCGACAGACCGGCCACCTCGTTCTTGGCTGGCAGGATGATGCTGATCTTGTCCAAAGGTCGACCCCTAGTTCCCCGTCGGCTATGGTAATCCCAGTCGCGGCCGGATTCGTGGCGCGTAGCGATGCCGCCTGCGTTTGCTGCTGTGCCGGAAGCGGTTGCGCGGAATTTGCAGTATCTTTGGTCCGCAAGAACGGGGGCTTTTCCATGAATGCAGCTGTCTCGGCCAACCTGGTTGGCATCACCGGCATCGCGCGCCGCCTGGTTCAGGATGGCGCGGTGGAGGAGGCGGTCGCGCGGACCGCGATGGCGCATGCCGCCGAGGCCAAGATCCCGCTGCCGCAGTGGTTCTCGGAGAAGAAGCTGGCCACCGCGGCGCAGCTGGCTGCCGCCAATGCGGTGGAGTTCGGGATGCCGCTGCTGGATGTGTCGGTGTTCGATGCCAACCAGAGCGCGATCAAGCTGGTCAGCGAGGAGTTGCTGCAGAAGCACCAAGTGCTGCCGCTGTTCAAGCGCGGTACCCGGCTGTTCGTCGGGATCAGCAATCCGACCCAGACCCGGGCGCTGGACGACATCAAGTTCCATACCAATCTGACGGTCGAGCCGATCCTGGTCGATGAGGACCAGATCCGGCGCACGCTGGAGCAGTGGCAGGCGCGCAGCGATGCGATCGGCAACGCGCTGGGCGACGACGAGGAGGGCATGGACAACCTCGAGGTCGGCGCCGGCGACGAGGACATGGGCAGCGGCGGCGATACCGGCGTCGATGCCAAGGGCGACGACACGCCCGTGGTCAAGTTCGTGAACAAGATGCTGGTCGACGCGATCCGCCGCGGCGCCTCGGACATCCATTTCGAGCCGTACGAGGACGACTACCGGGTGCGGCTGCGCATCGATGGCCTGCTCAAGAGCGTGGCCAAGGCGCCGGTCAAGCTCAACCAGCGTATTGCGGCGCGACTGAAGGTGATGTCGCAGCTGGACATCGCCGAGAAGCGGGTGCCGCAGGACGGGCGCATCAAGCTCAACCTGTCCAAGAGCAAGCAGATCGACTTCCGCGTCAGCACGTTGCCGACGCTGTTCGGCGAGAAGATCGTGCTGCGTATCCTCGACGGCAGCGCGGCCAAGCTGGGCATCGACAAGCTCGGCTACGAGCCGGAACAGCAGAAGCTGTTCCTGGACGCGATCCACAAGCCCTATGGCATGGTGCTGGTGACCGGCCCGACCGGCTCGGGCAAGACGGTGTCGCTGTATACCGCGCTGGGCATCCTCAACGACGATACCCGCAACATCTCCACCGCCGAGGATCCGGTGGAAATCCGCCTGCCCGGCGTGAACCAGGTGCAGCAGAACAACAAGCGCGGCATGACCTTCGCCGTGGCGCTGCGTTCGTTCCTGCGCCAGGATCCGGACATCATCATGGTCGGCGAAATCCGCGACCTGGAGACCGCCGAGATCGCGATCAAGGCGGCGCAGACCGGCCACATGGTGCTGTCCACGCTGCACACCAACGATGCGCCGCAGACCATCGCGCGCCTGATGAACATGGGCATCGCGCCGTACAACATCACCAGTTCGGTGACGCTGGTGATCGCGCAGCGCCTGGCGCGGCGCCTGTGCAACAACTGCAAGCGCCCCAGCCAGCTTCCGGAGAATGCGCTGCTGGCCGAGGGATTCAGCGCGGCGGAAATCGCCGCCGGCATCCAGCTGTTCGAGGCCGTCGGCTGCGACGAGTGCACCGAAGGCTACAAGGGGCGTACCGGCATCTACCAGGTGATGCCGATGAACGACGAGATCGCGGCCATCGTGCTGCAGGGCGGCAACGCGATGGACATCGCCGAGGCGGCGCAGAAGATCGGGGTCAAGGACCTGCGCCAGTCGGCGTTGCTCAAAGCCCGCAACGGCATCACCAGCTTGGCCGAGATCAATCGCGTTACCAAGGACTGATGGGGCCGGGATTCGGGATTTGGGATGAGGGGATTCGCAAATGCAGCGCAGCGGCGCTTCATCTGGGGGGCCTTGATCCGGCTTTTTTCTACCTGGGCCGAATTAGGTGCAGGGCAGGGGAAGCGTGCTTTTACGAATCCCCAATCCCAATTCCCCAATCCCAGCTCTTCTACTCCATCCCCAACTTCTTGAGCTTGTAGCGCAGCGCGCGGAAGGTGATGCCGAGCTGGGCCGCGGTGCGGGTCTTGTTCCAACGGTTTTCCTCCAGCGCCTTCTGGATCGCGGCGCGTTCGAGCTGCTCGATGTAGGAGGGCAGGGCGGAGGAGGTCGGGTCGATGTCGACCACGCCGGGCGGCAGGGCGGGGGCGGCTTCGGCCGCGGCGCGGGCGCTGTTGCCGGGCTGCGGCAGGTGCAGGTCGGCGGCGCTGATCTGGTCGTCCTCGGCCATCGCCAGGGCGCGCTCGAGGATGTTCTCCAGTTCGCGCACGTTGCCGGGGAAGGCGTAACGGTTCAGGGCGTCCAGCGCCGACGGCGACAGCAGCGGGGTGATCCGGCCATGGCTCTTGGCCAGCCGCGCCAGGATCGCCGCGGCCAGTTGCGGCAGGTCGCCGCCGCGCTCGCGCAGCGGCGGCACGCGCAGTTCGATCACGTTGATGCGGTAGTACAGGTCGTGGCGGAAGCGGCCGTCGGCGACCAGGTCGGCCAGGTCCTTGTGGGTGGCCGACAGGATGCGCACGTCGGTCGGCACCTCGGTGGCGGCACCGACCGGGCGCACCGACTTCTCCTGGATCGCCCGCAGCAGCTTGACCTGCATCGGCAGCGGCAGCTCGGCCACTTCGTCCAGGAACAGGGTGCCGCCCTGCGCGGCCTGGAACAGGCCGGCCTGGTCGGCGTGGGCACCGGTGAAGCTGCCCTTCTTGTGGCCGAAGAACTCGCTTTCCATCAGTTCGGCCGGGATCGCGCCGCAGTTGACCGGCACGAACGGCCCGGCCGCGCGCGCGCCCTGCTCATGGATGGTGCGCGCGACCAGTTCCTTGCCGACGCCGGACTCGCCGAGGATGTACACCGGCGCCTGGCTGCGCGCGACCTTGGCGATGGTGGCGCGCAGCGCGTCCATCGCGGTCGAGGCGCCGAGCAGGCGGCTGGCCTGCTCCGGCGGCGGCGCCGGCGGCGCGGCGCGCTCGGTGTTGTTGAGTTCCAGCGCGTGCTTGACCAGGCCGCGCAGCACGTGGATGTCCACCGGCTTGCTGACGAAGTCGAAGGCGCCGGCCTTCAGCGCTTCCACCGCAAGGTCCATGCTGCCGAACGCGGTGATCATCGCCACCGGCGTGCGCGGATAGTGGCGGGCGATCTCGCTGACCAGCTCGATGCCGTTGCCATCGGGCAGGCGCATGTCGGTGATGCACAGGTCGTAGGGGTTGCTGGCCAGCAGTTCGCGGGCTTCGGCGAGGTTGGCGGCGGTGCTGATGCGCAGCCCCATCCTGCCCAGGGTCAGTACCAGCAGTTCGCGGATGTCGCGTTCGTCGTCGACGACAAGGGCGCTTCGGGTTTCGTTCATGTGGGGAAAAGATAGCCCAGGTCCAGGGTCCAGCGCCAATTTTTCGACGCCACGGGGGGTGCCGGTGTGGCGCTCAGTTCGCGAGCATGGTGTGCGGGCCGGGCAGGACCACGCGGAAGCAGGCGCCGCCGGCCGGCACCGGCACGTACTCCAGCCGCGCCTGGTTGGCCCGGCACAGCTCGCGGGCGATGTACAGGCCCAGCCCGGTGCCGTGCTCGGAGGTGGTGAAGAACGGGCGGAACAGCTGCGCGGCCACCGCCTCGGGGATGCCGGGGCCACGGTCCATCACATCGACGATCGCGTTGCGCTCCTGCACCGCCACGCGCAGCCGCACCCGCGCCGGCTCCTCCATCACCCGTCCGTACTTGAGCGCGTTGTGCACCAGCGCGCTGAGGATCTGGTGCAGGTGCTTGGGATCGACCAGCGCGTGCACCGCCTTCGGCGCGGCGATGGCTTCCAGGCTGTCGGTCTCGATCGACATGGTCTGCTGGTATTCCAGCACGAAGCGGCGCACGAACACGCCCAGGTCCAGGTTCTCCGGATTGGAGCGCTCGCGCCGGGCCAGTCCCAGTACGCTCTCGACGATGCCGTTGGTGCGCTGGCACTGCATGTGGATGATCTGCAGCAGGCGGCGGTCGGCATCGCCGATCGCCGGCGACTCCTCCAGCAGCTGCGAGGCGTAGCTGATCGCGGCCAGCGGATTGCGGATCTCGTGCGCCAGGCTGGCCGAGAACCGGCCCAGCGCCGATAGGGTCAGCGATTCGGCGCGCCGCGACACCACCGTCGCATCGTCCAGGAACACCAGGGTCAGGTCGCCTTCCATCAGCAGCCGGGCGAAGCGCGGTTGCACTTCGGGCTGGTCCGGCGACAGCTGCAGCGGCGTCTCTTCCTGGTTCCAGCCGTTGCGCCAGCGCTGCAGGCGCCGCGCCAGTTCCGGTGCGGCGCTGAGCAGGTCCAGGCGGCCGCTGCCGCTGTTGCCGTCGGCGTCGCCGAGCAGGGCCGAGGCCGCCTCGTTGGCCAGGGTGACGCGGTTCTGTGCGTCCACCACCAGCACCCCGGTGCGCATGCGGCGGATGATCAACTCGTTGATTTCGTAGAGATTCGCCACTTCCGCGCCACGCTGGTCGGCCAGCGTCTGGCTGCTGCGCGCGCGCTGCCCGATCTGGTAGCAGATGTAGGCCACGGCCAGGTAGCTGGTGGCGAACATCGCCAGTTCGGCCAGGCTGCGGGTGTTCTCGCCGCCGTCCAGCGCGGTCCACAGGTATTCCAGCAGCGTGGCCGCCGCCGCGGTCAGGGCGACGCCGAAGCCGTAGCGCAGCCGCAGCAGCATCGCCGCGGCGGCGACGTTGAACAGCAGCATCATCGCGATGCCGGCGCTGGCCGCCGGCAGCGCGTGCGCGGCCAGGGTGGCCGCGGCGATGTCCGCGGTCGCGCTGCAGAACACGATCGCGGTCAGATGGCGCTCGTTGCGGCCCCACAGCAGCAGCAGCAGCGCCACGGCCAGGTAGGCGCCTGCCAGCCCGACCGCCAGTTGCGGGAACCGCGGTGCGCCGACCAGCACGCTCAATGGGCTGAACACCAAGGCCGCGATCAGCCCGGCCACCAGCACCCGGTACAGCGCGAAGAAATACAGCTCGCGGCGGGGGATGGACTCGATGCGGTCGATGAGCGAAGCGCTTGTGGGCAAGCCGGACTCCAGCCAGGCGGCGGACGGCGCGAGTATAGGCGTCGCGCCGGGGAATGCGATGGCAGGCGCGCAATCGGGGCCGGCGGCTGTGGGCCCGCCCGGCCGAGGGCAGGCCGGACGCGGCACGGGCCGGGCCGAGGGCGGCTTCACACAGGGGCCGGACCGGCGCTTTTGCGCCGTCGCCCAGGGTCGGCGACAATATGCGGCCCGTCCGTACCCTTCCGGCCGCCATCAAGGCCCGGAGCGCTGCGGGACGGTCGTTCCTCTTCCCACGGTGACGCATGAATTTCCACGAATACCAGGCGAAACAACTGTTTGCCGATTACGGCATCCCGGTCCCGGCCGGACGCGTCGCGTCCACGCCCGAAGAAGCCGTCGAAGCGGCCAATGCCCTGGGCAATGGCCCCTGGATGGTCAAGGCCCAGATCCACGCGGGCGGCCGCGGCAAGGCCGGCGGCGTGAAGTTCTGCAAGACCACCGACGACGTCAAGGCCGCTGCGGCCAAGATGCTCGGCACCTCGATGGAAACCTACCAGTCCGCCGGCGTGGCCCTGCCGATCAGCCTGGTGCTGGTCACCGAGGCCGGCGAGATCGCCAAGGAACTGTATCTGTCGGTGCTGGTCGACCGCGGCACCCAGTCGATCACCTACATCGCCTCGTCGGAAGGCGGCGTGGACATCGAGCAGGTCGCGGCCGAGACCCCCGAGAAGATCCAGACCCTCAACGTGAACTTCGTCGAAGGCCTGCAGCCGTACCAGGCGCGCGAGATCGGCTTCAAGCTCGGTCTGACCGCCAAGCAGGCCAACCAGCTGGCCAAGATCATGGGCGGCCTGTACACCCTGTTCAACGAGAAGGACCTGGCGCTGGTCGAACTGAACCCGCTGGCGATCCTGGACAGCGGCGACCTGTACGCGCTCGACGGCAAGGTCAACTCCGACGACAACGCCACCTTCCGCCACAAGGATCTGGCCGCCATGCGCGACAAGACCCAGGAAGACGAGGCCGAAGTGCGCGCCAGCGAGTACGACCTGAACTACGTGACCATGGACGGCAACATCGGCTGCATGGTCAACGGCGCCGGCCTGGCCATGGCCACCATGGACGTGATCGCGCTCAACGGCGGTTCGCCGGCCAACTTCCTGGACGTCGGCGGCGGCGCCACCAAGGAGCGCGTGACCGAGGCGTTCAAGCTGATCCTGTCCTCGGACAAGGTCAAGGCGATCTTCGTCAACATCTTCGGCGGCATCGTCCGCTGCGACATGATCGCCGAGGGCATCATCGCCGCGGTCAAGGAAGTGGACGTCAAGGTGCCGGTGGTGGTGCGTCTGGAAGGCACCAACGTCGAGGCGGGCAAGAAGCTGCTGGCCGAATCCGGCCTGGCCATCACCCCGGCCGACGACATCAACGATGGCGCCAAGAAGGCCGTCGCAGCCGTCGCTGCCTGAACCCACGAGACTAGGAAGAATTCATGTCTGTTTTGATCAACAAGAACACGAAAGTCATCGTGCAGGGCTTCACCGGCCAGCAGGGTACTTTCCACGCGACCCAGATGGTCGAGTACGGCACCCAGGTCGTCGGCGGCGTGACCCCGGGCAAGGGCGGCACCACCCACATCGATCTGCCGGTGTTCAACACCGTGCGCGAAGCGGTCGAGGCCACCGGCGCCGATGCGTCGGTGATCTACGTGCCGCCGCCGTTCGCGGCCGATGCGATCCTGGAAGCGGCCGCGGCCGGCATCAAGGTCATCATCTGCATCACCGAGGGCATCCCGGTGCTGGACATGCTGCGCGTCAAGAACGTGCTGAAGTCGCACCCGGACGTGACCCTGGTCGGTCCGAACTGCCCCGGCGTCATCACCCCGGGCGAGTGCAAGATCGGCATCATGCCGGGCCACATCCACATGCCGGGCAAGATCGGCATCGTGTCGCGTTCGGGCACGCTGACCTATGAAGCGGTCAAGCAGACCACCGCGGCCGGCCTGGGCCAGTCCACCGTCATCGGCATCGGCGGCGACCCGATCAACGGCCTGAACTTCGTCGACTGCCTCAAGCTGTTCAACGAAGACCCGCAGACCCTGGGCATCATCATGGTCGGCGAGATCGGCGGCGACGCCGAGGAAGCCGGCGCCGAGTACATCAAGGCCCACGTCAAGAAGCCGGTGGTCGGCTTCATCGCCGGCGCCTCGGCCCCTCCGGGCAAGCGCATGGGCCACGCCGGTGCGATCGCCTCGGGCGGTTCGGGCACCGCCGCCGGCAAGTTCGCGGCGATGGAAGCGGCCGGCGTCAAGACCGTCCGCTCGCCGGGCGACCTGGGTGCGGCGATCGCTTCGCTGGTGAAGTAAGCGACACGCGGTTTCGGTATGCGGCGCAGGTGCCGCATACCGGCGACCGTTCGCTGGCGGCATGTCCGTCAGCGTCGAACTGGGCCTCGCGAAAGCGGGGCCTTTTTTGTGCCGGCCTTTTTTCGAAGGTGAAGCGCCGCTGTCGCAAGTGACGCGTTCGCCCATATCCGCACCCCAACCCATCTCTCCTACGAGAGCTTCCTTCGGTTGCCGGGGAGAGGGGCTTGTCGCTCTGCCGTTGCGGGCCACGCGCTGCCGCAACCCACGTCAGCTCGGCATGTTCGACACAGAGATTGCGTTGAACGGAGCATTCGTAGCAGCCTTCGCAATGTGCGTTACCGGAAGGCCGTCGCTCTCAATGGCCACCGCTTCCAGAGCTGCCCCACAGAATTTGAAATGTGGCCGCGATTCGAAATGTCCCGACGTGCGGCTGCCGGCCATCATGGGCTCGCTTGGCACCGGCCCCACTCATCCCTGCGTCGCCGCCATTGGTCACTGTCGTGGCCGCCGCCGTCCCTTGATCGTGGCGGGGCGGGGCGGGCGCTACGCATGGTTGCCGCTACTTCAAGCGACGACAGGAGCGGCACGGGTGAGCAGTGGATGGCGGGCAGCGGTGTGCGGTGCGGGACTGGCGCTCGGCGTCGGCGGGATCTGTGAGGCGGCGCCGGGCGACTGGCCCAGCTATGCCGGGGCGCCCGGCGGCGGGCAGCATTCGCCGCTGACCCAGATCACCCCGGACAACGTCGGGCGGCTGCGCATCGCCTGGTCGTTCCGCACCGGCGAGCTCGGCGCGGGCCTGCCCGATCCGGAACGGCGCCGCTTCGAGGCCAATCCGCTGGTGGTGGACGGGCGCATGTACCTGGTCACCGGCACCGGCATCGCCTTCGCGCTGGATGCGGCCAGCGGCCGCGAGCTGTGGTCGTTCGACGCCAAGGTCGCGCGCGGCAAGCACTACAGCGATCCGGCCTCGCGCGGGGTGAGTTTCTGGCGCGACGCGCAGGCCGCGGCGGGCGCATGCCGCGAGCGCATCGTGTTCGGCACCCTGGATGCAAGGCTGATCGCGCTGGACGCCGCCGACGGCCGGCCCTGCGCCGGGTTCGGCAATGCTGGCAGCATCGATCTGCATGCCGGTGTCGATGTGCACGATGCGCCCAGCGATGCCTGGGCCAACTATGCGGTGACCTCGCCGCCGGTGGTGGCCGGCGAGGTGATGGTGGTCGGCAGTTCGATCGGCGACAACCGCGGGCATGCGCTGGAGCAGGGCGTGGTGCGCGGCTACGACGTGCGCAGCGGCCGCGAGCTGTGGCGCTGGGATCCGGTGCCGCGTGCGCCCGACGCGGCGGCGGCGGCCGGCTGGCAGCCGGAGCAGGCCGCGACGGTCGGCGGCGGCAATGCCTGGGCGCCGCTGGCGGTGGACCTGGCGTTGGGTCTGGTCTACGTGCCGACCGGCTCGGCCAGCCCCGACTACTACGGCGGCGAGCGGCTCGGCGACAACCGCGACGCCAATTCGCTGGTGGCGCTCGACCTGCACAGCGGCCGCCGGGTATGGGCGCAGCAACTGGTGCATCACGACCTGTGGGACTACGACCTGGCCTCGCAGCCGGTGCTGGCGACGGTGCAGACCGCGCAGGGACCGCGCGAGGCGGTGCTGCAGGCGACCAAGACCGGTTTCCTGTTCGCCTTCGACCGCCGCGACGGCGACCCGGTGTTCCCGATCAGCGAGGTGCCGGTGCCGGCGACGGATGTGCCTGGCGAGCGCGTTTCGCCGACCCAGCCGATGCCCGAGCCGGCGCTGCGCCTGGCACGGCACACGCCGTTGACCGCCGCGGATGCCTGGGGGGCGACGCCGGGCGCGCGCCGCGAGTGCGAGGCGTTGATCGACGGGCTGCGCTCGGAGGGCCCGTTCACCCCGCCCAGCGTGCGCGGCACGATCGCGCTGCCGGGCTGGGCCGGCGGGGTGAACTGGGGTGGGATCGCGGTGGACCCGCAGCGCCAGCTGGCGATCATGCCGGTGTCGGACCTGCCGATGCAGGTGGCGCTGATCCCGCGCGAACGCTTCAGCGAGGCCGACCACGCGCGCCATCCCGACCAGCAGTTCAACGACATGCAAGGCACGCCGTACTACATGCGCCGCGGCATGCTGGCCTCGTCCGGCGGCATTCCCTGCGTCAAGCCACCGTGGGGACGCCTGGTGGCGGTCGATCTACGCACGCGCAAGATCGCCTGGGAACGCCCGCTCGGCACGCTGGAAGAGAAGCTGCCGTGGCTGCCGCTGGAGGTGGGCACGCCGCTGCTTGGCGGCGCGGTGACCACCGCGAGCGGGTTGACCTTCATCGCCGCGGCCGCCGACGCGCGTTTGCGCGCGCTCGACAGCGCCAGCGGCAAGACCCTGTGGGACGCCAAGCTGCCGGCCGGCGGCCAGGCCACGCCATCGGTCTATGCGGTGGGCGGCAAGCAATACGTGGTGATCGCCGCCGGCGGCCGCGAGGGCATGGGGCCGATGGGCGACTACGTGATCGCCTATGCGCTTGACGGCGAGGGCAAGGAGGTGGTGTTCCAGCACGGCGTGGCCGCGCGCATGGCGACGCTGGGCGTCGTCGCGCTGGCGCTGCTCGCGGCCTTGGTGGCGCTGTGGCAGCGCTGGCGCCGGCGCCGCCGCGCGCGGGCCGGCAGTCGCGGCAACGGTTGAGGCGATGCGCGGGCTTGCCGCTCTTAGTAGAAGCGACTTCATTCGCAACGCGGAGTCCATCAGCGAACGGCTTCAGAGCCCGTCGGGACTGAAGTCCCTCCCACAGTGCAGCCAGCCGGCACCCGGCATGTCGCTCCTTGTGGGAGCGACTTCAGTCGCGACGCAGAGTCCATCAGTGACCGGCTTCGGAGCCCGTCGGGACTGAAGTCCCTCCCACAGTGCACTCAGCCGGCACCCGGCATGTTCGCTCTTGTAGGAGCGGCTTCAGCCGCGACCCGCTTCGGAGACACTCGGTACTGAAATCCCCCAAGCGCACCCGGCCGGTACTCGGCATGTCGCTCCTTGTGGGAGCGACTTCAGTCGCGACGCGGAGTCCATCAGCGACCGGCTTCGGAGCCTGTCGGGACTGAAGTCCCTCCCACAGTGCAGCCGGCCGGCGTCCGGCATGTTCGCCCTTGTAGGAGCGGCTTCAGCCGCGACCCGGCCTCGGCCGGCGACGGGCTTTGGAGACAGTCTGGACTGAAGTCCCTCCTATAGTGCACCCGGCCGGCACACGGCATGTCGCTCCTTGTGGGAGCGACTTCTAGTCGCGACGCGCAGTCCATCAGCGACCGGCTTCCGAACCCGTCGAACTGAAGTTCCTCCCACGGTACGCCAGTCGAACCGCAACACGCCCTCCCTGATGAGGCACAGCGCCGAAAGGTGAACCCGGGTCGTCGGCCGCGGTGCGGTGCGGTGCGGCGCTACACTGCGTTTTGCCGCCGTGCGGATGCCGTCCGTGTCCGCCGCGCGGTCGCCGCATCCGCGACCGCGGCGCGCCTTCCCCCTTCCGCCTCTGCAAGGTTGTCCATGTCTTCTTCCCTTCGCATCGCCATGGCCCAGTTCGATTTCCCGGTCGGCGCCGTGGCCCAGAACACCGACCGGATCATCGCGATGATCGACGAGGCGCGCGACGAGTACGGCGCCGACATCGTGTTGTTCCCGGAACTGGCGGTCAGCGGCTATCCGCCGGAGGACCTGCTGCTGCGTCCCGGCTTCCTCGCCGATTGCGAACTGGCGGTGCAGCGCATCGCGGTGCGCGTGCACGGCATCGTCGCGGTGCTCGGCTGGCCGCAGAGCGCCGGCAGCGTGGTCTACAACGCGGCCAGCGTGCTGCGCGGCGGGCGCATCGAAACCACCTACCGCAAGCGCGAACTGCCCAACTACGCAGTGTTCGACGAGCGCCGCTATTTCGACGTCGATCCGGACGGCGGCAGCTGCGTGTTCGAGGTCAAGGGCACCCAGGTCGGCCTGGTGATCTGCGAGGACCTGTGGTTTCCCGAGCCGCTGGCCGATACCGCGCGCCACGGCGCCGAATTGGTGCTGGTGCCCAATGCCTCGCCGTTCGAGCGCGGCAAGCACGCGCAGCGCGATGCGCTGCTGGCCGAGCGCGTGCGCGAGACCGGCGTGGCGCTGGCCTATCTCAACGTCGTCGGCGGCCAGGATGCGCTGGTGTTCGACGGCGCCTCGGTGGTCGCCGACGGCAACGGTAGCGTGCATCCGGCCGCGGCCGCGTTCACCGACCAGTGGCTGGTGGTGGACTACGCGACGCAGACGCGCGCATTCACTCCGTTGCGCTGGATCGACGACGGCGACGAGAGCATGGACGCGCTGGCCTGGCGCGCGGTGGTGCGCGGGTTGCAGGACTACTGCGGCAAGAACCGGTTTTCCAAGGTGTGGCTGGGCCTGTCCGGCGGCATCGATTCGGCGCTGGTGCTGGCGATGGCGGTGGATGCGCTCGGCGCCGACAACGTCACCGCGGTGCGGCTGCCGTCGCGCTACACCGCCGGCCTGTCCAACGACCTGGCCGACGAGCAATGCCGCGCGCTGGGCGTGAAGCTGGAGACGGTGGAGATCGAGCCGGCGTTCGAAGGCTTGTTGAAAGCGCTCGGCCCGATGTTCGAAGGCACCCAGGCCGACGTCACCGAAGAGAACCTGCAGTCGCGCAGCCGCGGCGTGATCCTGATGGCGCTGGCCAACAAGTTCGGCGGACTGCTGCTGACCACCGGCAACAAGAGCGAGTACGCGGTCGGCTACGCCACCATCTACGGCGACATGTGCGGCGGCTATGCGCCGCTCAAGGACCTGTACAAGACCGAGGTGTTCGGCCTGGCGAAATGGCGCAACACGGTCGGCGGTGCGCCGGTGATCCCGCCGGCGGTGATCGCGCGGCCGCCGTCGGCGGAACTGCGCGCCAACCAGACCGACCAGGATTCGCTGCCGCCCTACGACGTGCTCGACGGCATCCTGTACCGCTACGTCGACCAGGAGGAGTCGCGCGACGAGATCGTCGCCGCCGGCTACGCCGCCGAGGTGGTGGATCACGTGGTGCGGCTGGTGCGCATCACCGAATGGAAACGGCACCAGGCCGCGCCGGGACCGAAGGTGTCGCGGCGCGCGTTCGGCCGCGAACGGCGCTATCCGATCACCAACGGGTACCAGGCGTAGGCGGGAGAGAACGCCGCGGTCTCGCGGACCTTCGTGGCAGTTCCCAGGATGGGTGAGTGCCGGTCGCGGCTGAAGCCGCTCCTACAGGAGCGGACCGCGACAGCATCCGCATCCGGGATTCGCCGCTGTCCGAGTCCCGAGTCCCCGTCCCGAGTCCCGGCTTTAATCACACCGCCTGCAGCAACCGCAACCCGAACGCATCGTCCTGCGCGTTCCAGCCGTGGCTGACCCGCAGGCCGGCCGCGGCGGCCATCTCGCCGAAGCTCTGGTCGGTGTACTTGTGGCTGTATTCGACTTGCATGGCTTCGCCGGCGGCGAAGTCGAAGCGGCGTCCGCCCACGCGGACCTGCTGCGCGCGCTGGCTGACCAGGAAGGTCTCGATGCGCTCGCGTTCGCGCGCATACACCGCGCGATGGCGGAACTGCTCCAGGTCGAAATCGCTGCCGATCTCGCGGTTGAGCCGGCGCAACAGGTTCACGGTGAACTCGGCGGTGACGCCGGCCGCATCGTTGTAGGCCGCCTCCAGCACCGCCACGTCCTTGACCAGGTCGATGCCGATCAGCGCGCAGCCGTCCTGGCGCATCGTCGCGCGCATCGACGCCAGCAGCTTGATGCCGTCCTCGCGAGTGAAGTTGCCCAGCGTGGAGCCGGGGAAGAACACCAGGGTGCGGCGCGCGCTGCGCTGCGGCGCCGGCAGCGCCACCGGGGTGGTGAAGTCGGCGCAGACCGGCAGCATCTGGATGCCCGGGAAGCGCTCGGCCAGGCGCGCGGTGCTGGACATCAGCATGTCGCGCGAGATCTCGATCGGGGTGTAGGCCACCGGCGCGCGCAGGCCTTCCAGCAGCAGTTCGGTCTTGCGCCCGCTGCCGCTGCCCAGTTCCACCACGTGCGCGCCGCTGCCCACTGCCTGCGCGATCGACGGCATCCGCGCTTCCAGCAGATCCAGCTCGGTGCGGGTCAGGTAGTACTCGGGCTGGCGGGTGATCGCCTCGAACAGGCGCGAGCCTTCGGCGTCGTAGAAATACTTGGACGGCAATTGCTTGGGGCTGCGCGACAGGCCGGCGATCGCATCGGCGGCGATGTCGTCCGGTTGCGGATGCAGGTCGGTGAGCGCGGCTTCGGTCAGGGCACGGGCGGTCGCGGCGTTCATACGGGATCCTTGGCCAGGCGCACGCCGGCGAATTGCCATCGCGCATCGGAGGGAAAGAAGTTGCGGTAGCTGGCGCGGATGTGGTCGTGCGGCGTGGCGCAGCTGCCGCCGCGCAACACCCACTGCGCGTTCATGAACTTGCCGTTGTACTCGCCCAGCGCGCCCGACCATGGACGGAAGCCGGGGTAGGCCAGGTAGGCGCTACCGGTCCATTCCCAGACATCGCCGAACAACTGCTGCAGGCCGGCGTCGCCGTGCGCGGCCGATTGCGGATGCAGCGCATCGGCGTCGACGAAATTGCCGGCGATGGCCACGCCGGTGGCAGCCTGTTCCCATTCGGCTTCGGTCGGCAGCCGGGCGCCGGCCCAGCGCGCGTAGGCGTCGGCCTCGAACAGGCTGATGTGGCAGACCGGCGCGTGCGGATCGCGTTCGCGCCAACCACCCAGGGTGAACTCGCGCGCGCCGTCGGCATGCCAGCACAGCGGCCGCTGCCAGTCCTCGGCGGTGCGCCGCGCCCAGCCGTCGCTGAGCCACAGGGCCACGTTGCGGTAGCCGCCGTCGGCGACGAAGTCCGCGTATTCGGCATTGCTCACCGGACGGCTGGCCAGCGCATGCGCCGGCACCAGCACGCGGTGCCGCGGCGACTCGTTGTCGTAGGCGAAGGCCGCATGCGCCGGCCAGCCAGTCGCACCGATCTCGCACAATTGCTCATCGCGCTGGATCCAGCGCAGCGCGGTGGCCGGTGCCTGCGTCACGGCCAGATCGTGGCGATACGCCGGAGCCAGCGGATTGCTCCAGAACGCGTGCTTGATGTCGGTCAGCAGCAGCTCCTGGTGCTGTTGCTCGTGGTGCAGGCCGAGTTCCAGCACCTGCAGCGTCTGCGCCGACAGGTCGCCGGCCTGCAGCCGCGCCAGCACCCGCGCCTCGACCTCGGCGCGGTAGTCCAGCACCTGCGCCAGGGACGGGCGCGACAGCACGCCGCGGCGCGGCCGCGCATGCATCGGGCCGACGCTCTGGTAGTAGCTGTTGAACAGGTAGTCCCACTGCGGATCGACCGCGCGGTAGCCGTCGTCGGCGCCGAGCACGAAGCGTTCGAAGAACCACGTGGTATGTGCGAGGTGCCACTTCGCCGGACTGGCATCGTCCATGCTCTGCACCATCGCATCTTCCTCGCTCAGCGGCGCGGCGAGCTGGCGGGTGCGTTGGCGCACGTTGCGGAAACGCGCCGACAGCGGTACGCCGGACGCCATGGGCGTGGGGGAGGCCGCCTGAGAGGTCGAGTGCATCCGCCAAGCTTAGGGGAAGACCGTGAACATGCCGTCATGCGCGGTGGAACGTCGCGTTACGCTAGCCCGGTCAATGCGATCTTGGCGGGCCTGATCCCCGTCGCGTCAAACGGCCTCATTTCCTATGTCTACAGCAATCCCGTCCAACGCCTCCCTGTGGGCCCCTGCGACCGGTGCTGCGGTGCCGGCGCCGGTCGACCTCGCGCAGGCGCCGCACGCCTTCGTCCTGCCCGACGGCGTGCGTTATCTGGACACCGCCAGCAAGGGGCCGCGGCTGGCCAGCGTGCTGGCCGCCGGGCAGGCGGCGCTGGCCGATTCGGTCGCGCCGTGGATGCTGTCCTTCGCGGCCTGGCGGGAACAGATCGAAGACCTGCGCGCCCTGGCCGCGGCGACGCTGTTCGACGGCGACATCGACGGCCTGGCGATGGTGCCGTCGGCCGCCTATGGGCTGGCCACCGCGGCGCGGCAATTGCCGCTGGCGGCGGGCGAGGCGGTGTTGCTGCTGGACGGCCAGTTTCCGTCGAACCTGTTGCTGTGGCAGCAGCGCTGCGCCGAGACCGGGGCGCACCTGGCGGTGGTGCGGCGTGGACCGCTGCAGGACTGGACCGAGGCGGTGCTGGCGGCCCTGGACGCCGAGCCGCGGGTGCGGATCGCGACGCTGCCGCATGCCTACTGGCGCGACGGCGCGTTGCTGGACCTGGACCGCATCGCCGCGCGCGTGCATGCGGCCGGTGCGGCGCTGGTGCTGGACCTGAGCCAGAGCCTGGGCGTGCTGCCGGCGCGGCTGGCGGCGTGGCGGCCGGATTTCGTGGTCGCGGTCGGGCACAAGTGGCTGCTCGGGCCGATGGGGCTGGCCTGGCTCTGGGCGGCGCCGCACTGGCGCGCGCATGGCGTGCCGATCGAACACCATTGGCAAGCCCGCGATCCCGGCGCCGACTGGAACTTCCCGGCCGACGCGCCGCCGCCGTTCCGCGCCGGCGCGCGCCGCTTCGATGCCGGCGGCGTCGCCGAACCGTTGCGGTTGGCGATGGCGACCGCGGCGCTGCAGCAGCTGCGGCACTGGCAGCCGGCGCGGATCGCGGCGCGGCTGGGCGAACTCGGCGCGGCATTCGAGGATGAGCTGCGGGCGCACGGCGCTGGCGATTGGACCGTGCCCGGGCATGCGCCGCACCTGTCCGCGCTGCGGCCGCCGGCGTCTGCGCTGCAGGCGTTGCTGGCATGGCTGCAGCGCGCGCAGGTGATCTGCACCCACCGCCACGGCGCGTTGCGCATCGCGCCGTACCTGCAGCTGACGCCGGAGGCGATGCGCGGGCTGGCGCGGGAGATGGTCGCTGCGACGCGCGGGTGAGCGCGCGTTCGGAGCGTTCTTGTGCAGGAGGGCTGAGGTGGCGTTGGACTTTCAGCCCGGACCGTCACCGGAGCCTGGAGGCCTGTCGCTTCGTTCGTCGCGGCTGAAGCCGCTCCTACAGGGGGCTTGCGGCTAACCTGTTCGGTGCACTGTGGGAGGGGCTTCAGCCCCGACTGTGGCCGGAGTTGGGAGGTTTATTGCTTCGTTCGTCGCGACTGAAGTCGCTCCCACAGGGGGGCTTGCGGCGACTCGGATGGGTGCACCGTTGTGGGAGGGACTTCAGTCCCGACGGGTTCCGAAGCCGACCGCTGGCCGGCGCCATGGTGTGATCGATGGGCTGAGCGCACGATCGCTTGCTCTGTCGCGTCGATGAGTGGTCGGGACGCGCCGGCCTCAGCGCCGCGCCGCCAGGCGCAGGCCGCGCGGGGTCAGCCAGCGCTCCAGGCCTTCGAACAGCGCCTGCGCCAGCAGCGCCAGCACCGCTGCCGGCACCGCGCCTTCCAGGATCAGGCCGATGTCGTCCAGGCGGATGCCCGTGAGGATCGGCTGGCCGTAGCCGCCGGCGCCGATCAGTGCGCCCAGGGTGGCGGTGCCGACGTTGATCACCGCGGCGGTCTTGATGCCGGCCAGGATGGTGCGCAAGGCCAGCGGCAGTTCGATCCGCCACAGCCGCGTGCCCGGCGGCAGGCCGATTGCCGCGGCGGTCTCGCGCAGGTCGCGGGCGATGCCGGTCAGGCCGGCATGGGTGTTGCGCACGATCGGCAGCAGGCTGTACAGGAACAGCGCGGCGATGGCGGGTTTGGCGCCGATGCCGAACAGCGGGATCATGAACACGAACACCGCCAGCGACGGCAGCGTCTGCAGCACCCCGGTCAGCGACAGCACCACCTGGCCGAGCCGCGGTCGGTAGGCGGCGAGGATGCCCAGCGGCAGCGCCACCAGCAGGGCCAGGCCCAGCGACAGGCCGACCAGCGCCAGGTGTTCGCGGGTGCGCTGCAGCAGGCGCGACAGCCGGCTGTCCTGCGCCGGTGCGGCGATGCCCAGCCACTGCGCGGCGATCGCGCTTTCGGCGCGCTTTTGCAGCTTCGCCTCGGCGTTGAGCCGTTGCATCGTCGCCGCGTCGATGCGCCCGCCCAGGCCCTCCAGCGCCTGCACGAAGCGCGGCGCGCGCTGCGCCAGGTCGCTGCGATACAGGAACACCGCGGCGTAGCGCGGAAAGTAGCGGCGGTCGTCCTGCAGCACCAGCAGGTCGTGCGCGGGGATCTCGGCGTCGGTGCTGTACAGGTCGGTGAGGTCGATCGCGCCGCTGTCCAGGGCGCGATAGGCCAGGTCGTGGTCCAGCCCGGTCGGCGTCTGCGGCAACTGGTAGGCGTCGCGCACCCCGGGCCAGCCGTCGGCGCGCGACACGAATTCGTTGCTGAGCCCGAATTTCAGCGACGGATGCGCGGCCAGGTCGGAGAGGCGCACGATGCCCAGCGCCTGCGCGCGTTGCCGGCGCATGCCGAACGCATAGGTGTTGTCGAAGCCCAGCGGCGCGCTCATCGCCAGGCCGCGCTGCGCCAGTGCGCGGCGCAACGCGGCATCGTCGGCGTCGGGCAGTTGCAGCAGTTCCGCCGCCAGGGTACCGGTGTATTCGGCATAGGCGTCGATCGAGCCCTGCTCCAGCGCGCGCCACAGGATGCGGGTGCCACCGAGCTGGCGCCGGTGCTCGACCTCCACGCCGGCCTGGCGTCCGGCGCCGGCGGCGATCTCGCCGAGCACCACCGCCTCGGTGAAGTTCTTCGAGCCGACCACGACTTTCTCCGGCGCCGCCGCTGCGCTGCCGGCGAGCAGGGCGAGCGCCGCGGCGAGCACGACCAGCACCGCCGCGTGGCGCCGCACCGACGCCGTCACCGCGCATCCTCCAGCGTGCGTTGCGCGTGCAGGAACTGGCCGACGAACGGGTCGGCCGGCGTGTCCAGCAGGTCGCGCAGGCTGCCTTGCTGCACGATGCGCCCGCCGCGCATCAGCACCAGCGTGTCGCCCAGGTAGGCGGCCTCGGCGACATCGTGGGTCACCAGCACCACGGTCTTGCCGAGCAGCGCGAACAGCTCGCGCATCTGCGTCTGCAGCTCGTGGCGCACGATCGGGTCGAGCGCGCCCAGCGGTTCGTCCAGCAGCAGCACCGGCGGGTCCAGCAGCAACGCGCGGATCAGGCCGACGCGCTGCCGCTGGCCGCCGGACAGTTCGGCCGGATAGCGCGCCAGCAGGGCGTCGGGCAGGCGGCACAGCGCGGCCAGCTCGTGCAAGCGGGCGTCGATGCGCGGCCGCGCCCAGCCCAGGGTCTGCGCCAGCAGCGCGGCGTTGTCGCGCGCGCTCAGGTGCGGGAACAGACCGCCCTCCTGGATCACGTAGCCGATGCGGCGGCGCTGCGCCAGCAACGTGGCGCGGCGCAGCGGCTCGCCCTGGAAGCGGACTTCGCCGGCGTCCGGCCACTCCAGCCCGAGCAGCATGCGCAGCACGCTGGACTTGCCGGCGCCGCTGGGGCCGATCAGCGCGGTGGTGCGACCGGGGGCGATGCGCAGATCGACCCGGTCCAGCGCGAGTGCCTCGCCGTAGCGGCGGGTGACCTGATGCAGTTCGAACATGCCGCCAGCATAGCCGGGCGGCGCCGGTCGGCGCGCGAACGCGTGGACGACTTGCCCGGTTGGCGACAGCTGCTCGATGGGGTCGGGCGCATTGGCTGCAGCGGTCGCGGGCCACACGCAGATCGCGTCTGGTCGGGCGGAGCAGCGGCCGGTTTCTGCTAAACGCCCGCTTGCCGGCCGTTGCCTGCGTCGGCAAACGAAAAGGGGCCTTGCGGCCCCTGTGTCGTTGCGTCCGGCGGTTGGCTCAGCGGGCCATTTCCGAGTTGGACTGCCCGGTGGAAGCGGACTTCTCGCCGGCGAACGGGTTGAGCTTGCGGATCATCCACGGGTACTTCGGCCAGTGGCCGGTCAGCCACGGATGCTTGGGATCGTTGAGTTCCAGCACCCGGCGCGCGTCGTCGGCCAGCGGCTTGTTGCCCAGATGGGTATAGGCCTCGGCCAGCACCGCCACCGCGTCGTACTGGTAGGCGCTCTGCGGATAGGTTTCCAGCAGGTAGGTGGCGCGGCCGGCGGCCGAGACCCAGGCGTCGCGGCGCAGGTAGTACAGCGCGTTGTCCAGCTCCTGCTGGGCGAACACGTTGCGCAGCGCGATCATGCGCTGGCGCGCGTCGGCGGCGTAGCGGCTGTTCGGATAGCGCTCGGCGACGATGTTGAAGTCGGCGTAGGCCTGCTGCGGCGTGGACAGGTCGCGGCGGCTCGGATCCAGCGACCAGACCCGGCGCAGGAACACGGTGTCGCGGTTGCCGTTGGACAGCGCGCGCAGGTAGTACATGTAGGCGATGTTGCGGTGGGTCGGATAGGTACGGATGAAGCGGTCGATGCTGGACACCGCGTCGTCGTGCTTGCCGGCCTTGAACTGGGCGTAGGCGGTCTCGATCATCGCCTGCTCGGTGTACTGGCCGTAGGGATATTGCGCGATCAGGCGCTTGAAGCTGCCCTCGGCGCCGGCCCAGTTGCCGCTCTGCATCTGCGAGTGCGCCTTCTGGTAGAGCTGCTCCACCGGCATCCCTTCCTCGGGATTCTTGTTCTTCTGGCGGTGGCAACCCGTCGCCACGACGACCATGACCAGCATCAGGGCGATGAAACGGACGTGCGCGGAGAGCGGGACGGAGCGTCGGATCATGGGTTCGGGCAGGACACGTCAGGAATACGAAGGGGCGATGATAGCCTAGTGGCCTGTCCGGCGACTGACTACGGCCGCCGCGACCCTCCCTTTCCGACGTAGCCGTGCCCTTTTCATGCCCAATACCCTCCCGGACTCCCCCGAGGACGCCGCCTCCGACGGCCCGCGCCAGGCGCGCGTGCCCGACCATGCCGCCGGCCGCCGCTTCGACGCGGTGCTGGCCGAGCTGTTTCCCGAATTCTCGCGCTCGCGCCTGGCCGAATGGATCAAGTCCGGCGACGCGCTGCTGGACGGCGCCCCGGCACGGCCACGCGACGCCCTGCGCGGCGGCGAGATCGCCAGCCTGCACGTGGTGCTGGAGACCCAGACCCACGCGCTGCCGGAGGACATCCCGCTGGAGGTGCTGTACGAGGACGACCAGGTCATCGTGCTGAACAAGCCGGCCGGGCTGGTCGTGCACCCGGGCGCCGGCAACCCCAGCGGCACCCTGGTCAACGCCCTGCTGTACCGCGACCCGTCGCTGGCGGCGCTGCCGCGCGCGGGCATCGTGCACCGCCTGGACAAGGACACCAGCGGCGCGATGGTGGTGGCGCGCACGCTGCCGGCGCACACCTCGCTGGTGGCGCAGCTGTCGGCGCGCGACGTGCACCGCCAGTACCTGGCGGTGGTGGGCGGGCCGCTGGTTTCCGGCGGCACCGCCGATGCGCCGATCGACCGCCACCCGCGCGACCGCCTGCGCATGGCGGTGCGCGAGGACGGCCGCGACGCGGTCACCCACTACCGGCTGCGCGAGCGCTTCCGCGCGCATACCGCGCTGGAGTGCCGCCTGGAGACCGGGCGCACCCACCAGATCCGCGTGCACATGGCGCACCTGAAGCACCCGATCATCGGCGACCCGCTGTACGGCGGCCCGCTGAAGCTGCCCAAGGGCGCCACCGAGACGCTGATCGCCGAATTGCGCGGCTTCAAGCGCCAGGCGCTACATGCCGAGACGCTGGAGTTCAAGCATCCCGTCCATGGCGAGCCGGTGCGCGCCACCGCCACGGTGCCGGCCGACCTGCAGCGCCTGCTGGCGGCGTTGCGCGAGGACTCGCGGCTGGCCGCCGAGCAGGCGCGGCGCTGAGGATGGCGCCGGTGCGCGAGCGTGGGCCTGGGGCCGTTCGCCCATTCCCGAGCGGACGTGCCCGGGAATGGGCGACACGGCTTGGCGTGCCGGTGCAGGCGGCGGGGACGCGCGGCCGGCGTGGTGGTTTCCGATACGCCCACGCGGCCGTCGCAGCGCAGGCGGTCGCCGTCGGTAGCGCGGCGCTGCGCCCGCTGGCGCCGTTCGCCTGCATTGCGTGGTCCCGGGCCATGTGCTCATGACCGACTTCACCGACTTCACCGAGTTCGCCCTGGCCGCCGATTGGCCGGCACCGCCGCGGGTACGCGCGCTGACCACGCTGCGGCATGGCGCCGGCGCCTCGTTGCCGCCGTTCGACCGCTTCAACCTGGGCAACCGCAGCGCCGCCGACGGCGACGACCCGGCCACGGTGCAGCGCAACCGCGACGAACTCGCCGCGCGCCTGGCGCTGCCGTCGCCGCCGCATTGGCTGCGGCAGGTGCACGGGGTGCAGGTGCTGCGCTTCGAGCGGCCGCCCGCCGCGGTCGGCATCGACGCCGAACCGACCGCCGATGCCGCGGTCACCGCCGTGCCCGGGGTGGTGCTGGCGATCCTGACCGCCGATTGCCTGCCGGTGGTGTTCGCCGCCCGCGACGGCAGCGAGATCGGCGCCGCGCATGCCGGCTGGCAGGGCCTGGCCGCCGGCATGCTGGAAGCTACCGTCGCCGCGCTGCGCACGCCGCCGGCGCAGCTGCAGGCTTGGCTGGGGCCGGCGGCGGGGCCGCAGGCGTACGAGATCGGCGCCAACGTGCGCGATGCCTTCCTGGGCCACGATCCGGCCGCCGCCAGCGCCTTCGTCGCGACCCGCCCCGGCCATTGGCGCGTGGATCTGTATGCGCTGGCGCGGCAACGCCTGACCGCGGCCGGGCTGGATCCTGCGCAGGTGTACGGCGGCGGGCTGTGCACGATCTCCGCGCCGCAACGCTTCTATTCCTATCGCCGCGACCGCCGCAGCGGGCGCATGGCCACGCTGGCATGGATCGCGGACTGAGCGTGCCGCTGTTCGCGCAACTGCTCGGCGACGACTTCGCGCAGTTGCCGCCAGCGCTGCGCGCGCTGCATTCGGTGCCGCAGCGGCAGCGCTACGCCGGTCATGCCGAGGTGCGCCGCGGCCGGCATCCGCTGTTGCCGCTGTGCGCGTGGCTGGCGCGATTGCCGCCGGCCGGCGCCGCGGTGCCGGTCGCGGTGACGTTCAGCGCCGATGCGCAGGGCGAGCGCTGGGAACGCCGTTTCGGTACACATGCGATGCCGTCGCGGCTGTGGCTGCAGGACGGGCGGCTGCGCGAACGCCTGGGCGCGGTCGAATTCGAATTCGCGCTGCGCGTGGACGGCACGGCCATCGTCTGGCGCGCCGCGCGCGCCTGGGCGTTCGGCGTGCTGCCGCTGCCGCGGCGCTGGCTGGCCGGCGTGCATTGCCGCGAAAGCGAGCGCGACGGCCGCTATGCGTTCCTGGTCGAGGTGGCGCTGCCGTGGATCGGCCCGTTCATCCGCTACGAGGGTTGGCTTGCGCCGGCCTGAGCGCCCGCGCGGCGCAGTGCCCGCCGCGGCCGCCGGCAGCGCGATCGTCGTGTTCGACGGGGTGTGCGTGCTGTGCAGCGGCTGGGTACGCTTCCTGCTGCGCTTCGATCGCCGCGGCCGCTATCGCTTCGCCGCGCTGCAATCGGCCAGCGGGCGCACGCTGCTGCGCGACAACGGGCTGGATCCGGACGATCCGCTCTCGTTCCTGCTGCTGACCCCGGAGCGCGCCTGGACCGACTCGGATGCGGCGATCGGCGTGATCGCCGGCCTCGGCGGCCCATGGCGCATCGTGGCGGCACTGCGCGTAGTGCCGCGGCGCTGGCGCGACGCGGCGTACCGGCTGCTCGCGCGCAACCGCTATCGCTGGTTCGGCACCACTGCGCAGTGCTTCCTGCCCGACCCGGAGCAGCGTTCGCGCTTTCTGGAGTGAGCGCGGCGTGGCGCGGCCACGCGCGGTCGCGCCAGCCAGGGAAGGATTGGAGGGCGGCGTCGGCTCGCCGTAGTCGCCAGCACTGCGCAGCGCCATGCTGGCACCGCCGATCGTTGGCGTGTGGTGCGTGGGTATGTCCGACGCGCTGCGCGTTGCCGTCGCAAGGCGGCCGGTGGCGCGTGTCATTCGCAGCCACCTGCGCAACGACGCTCTCATGGCGCTGCGCCCGGCAGGGGCGCGTCACCAGCGCGCGGTGCTGTTCCCGGATACGCTGCTGCAGCCGTTTCTAGCTGGCTTTCTGATCGGCTTTTTCTAGCCCGCGCTGCGCAGCAGCGGAGTGACGTTGCCGCCGGCGTGGCCGCGGTCGGGTTCGATACGGAACACCGCCACCGCCGTGGCCAGGCTGCCGGCCTGTTCTTCCATGCTGCGGGCGGCGGCGGTCGCTTCCTCGACCAGCGCGGCGTTGCGCTGGGTCACTTCGTCCAGCTGCATCACCGTGCGGTTGACCTGCTCGATGCCGCTGGACTGCTCGACGCTGGCGGCGCTGATCTCGCCGATGAGCCCGGTCACGCGCTGCACCGAGCCGACGATCTCGTGCATGGTCGCGCCGGCCCGGTTCACCAGCCCCGAACCCAGCGTCACTTTGTTCGTGGAGTCCTCGATCAGGCCCTTGATCTCCTTGGCCGCATCTGCCGAGCGCTGCGCCAGCGAGCGCACTTCCGAGGCGACCACGGCGAAGCCGCGGCCCTGCTCGCCGGCGCGCGCGGCTTCCACCGCCGCGTTCAGCGCCAGGATGTTGGTCTGGAAGGCGATGCCGTCGATGACGCTGATGATCTCGCCGATGCGCCGCGACGAAGTGCTGATCGCGCTCATCGTGGCGACCACCTCGTCCATCACCTTGCCGCCGGACTGGGCGATCTCGCCGGTGCTCTGCACCAGGCCGTTGGCCTGCTGCGCGTTGTCGGCGTTCTGTTTCACCGCCGAGGTCAGTTCTTCCATCGAACTGGCGGTTTCCTCCAGGCTCGCCGCCTGCTGCTCGGTGCGGTCGGACAGGTCGGTGTTGCCGGCGGCGATCTCCATCGAGGCGCGGCGGATCGCTTCGACCGCGCCCTGGATGCCGACGATGATCTCGGTCAGCTTGGCCACGGTGCGGTTGGTGTCTTCGCGCAGTTGCGCGAACACGCCCTGCGCGTCGCCGTCGACGCGATGGGTGAGGTCGCCTTCGGCCAGTGCGGCCAGCGCGGCGGCCAGCGCGGCCAGATTGTTCTCCACCGAATCGGAGATGCGGTTGACGCCCTCGGCCAGCGCCTTGAGCACGCCGTCCATCGCCGCGGTATCGATGCGGCGGCTGAAATCGCCGTGCGCGGCGGCCTCGATCACCGTGGTCAGCGCCTGCTCGGCAGCGACCTGCGCGGTCACCTCCTCCCACTGCGCGATGGTGCCCAGGCGCACGCCGTCGGCGCCGCTGATCGGGCTGTAGACGAAGTCGATCTGGCGGCCGAAGAACGGCGCGCGCACGCGCTTGGAGCCGGTCAGCGCGCGCATGCGGTCGATCGCGGCCTGGCTGTCGGGATAGATGTCGCCGATGCTGCCGCCGACGAACCCTTCAGCGTGGAACTCGGGGCGGAAGCTCTGCACGTCCGGCTCGATCGCGCGCAGCATCTGCAGCAGCTTGCGGTTGGCGAAGTGCACGCGGCCGTCGTCGTCGGCGATGCGGACCATGGTGTCCAGGTCGTCCAGCGCCTGGATCACGAAGCGGCCGCGGCCCAGTTCGGCCTCGGTCTCGGCCTGGCGCGCGGCCAGCCGCGCCTGCGCGGCCTGCAGCGCACGCAGCAGCGCGGCGTCCGCGCCATTGCCGGCGGGGGGCAGGCGCTGCTCGAAACGGCCTTCGCCCAGCGCCTGCACGGCCTGCACCGCGCGCTGCAGCGACGGCGCCGCGAGCCGCAGGCCGGCCCAGTACAGCGCCGCCGCCAGCAGCGCGCCGATCGCCAGTGCCGGCGCCAGGCGCGCCAGCGCCGGTCCGTTCGGTCCGAGTTGGCGGCCGACGTGCAGCGCGTACAGCGCCATCGCCAGCAACCCCAGCGCATAGGCCAGGGCGAGCAGGAGCGGACGCGCCTGCAGGCGGGAGGTGCCGGTCGGCGGCAGGGCTGAGGCGTCTGGCAAGGTCATGGCGTCTACCGGCTGGGAAGCGCTGGCGCAGTCCATTCGCGTCAGCGGTTCATGGTGAATGTCTTCCAGTATCGGCCGGCACCTCCGCCGACTTGACCGCAGCGGACGCCGCTCGTCGGAAACATGGCGCCTGAATGCGCGAAATAGGTCGCTGAATACGCTGCATTTTTTGCTGCACTGCGATAGATCGTGGCCTCTGCCGCTTGCCGTGGCGCCACCGTTGCCGCCCACCACCGCTGCCGCCGCGGGCGCCGCACCCGCGCCAAACGAAACCGGCCGCCTTGCGACGGCCGGTCGGGTCGATCGGGCGGTGACGCGGTCTACTTCGTCGCGGCGGCGTCGGGCAGGGTCCAGGCGATCACGCTGTCGCCGGGCTTGGTCTCCATGCGGTCGTGGCCGCCGATCGCGGCGACGATGTACTGCTTGCCGTCGACCGTGTAGCTCAGCGGCGCGGCCTGCGGGCCGGCCGGCACCCGCACTTCCCACAGCAGCTTGCCGGTCTGGGTGTCGTAGCCGCGCAGGAAGTTGTCCAGCGCCGCGCCGATGAAGGTGACGCCGCCGGCGGTGGCCAGCGAGCCGCTGTTGTTGGGCGTGCCCAGCTCGAACTTCATCTTCGACGGGATGCCCATCGGTCCCTGGTCGTAGCCGGTGCCCAGCGGCCGCCGCCAGATCACCTGCTGGGTGCGCAGGTCCACACCGGAGACGTAGCCCCACGGCGGCGCGATGCACGGCGTGTTCAGCGGCGACATCCACGGCTCCTTGCGTGCGCCATAGGCCAGGCCTTCCTGGGCCATGTAGCCGGGCGTCTTGCTCTTGCCGTTGAACACCGAGACCACGCCAAGCTCGTTCATCTCCTGCCGCGGGTACACGTTCTCGGTGTACGGCAGGCGATTGCTGTTCATCACCATGATGCCGCGCTGCAGGTCGACCGACACGCCGCCCCAGTTGATGCCGCCGTGGTTGCCGGTGAACGACAGCGAGCCGCCCAGGCTGGGCGGGGTGAACATGCCTTCGTAGCGCAATTGCTTGAACTGGATGCGGCAGGCCAACTGGTCGAACGGGGTGATGCCCCAGGCATCGGACTCGACGATGGTCTCGTAGTCCTTGCTCGGCGCGCCAACCGTGTTGGGCATGCCCGGCGACACCGGCTGGGTCTTGGCGGTCCAGTCGCCGTGGTCGGTGCCCTGCGGCACCGGGATCTGCTGCACCGGCATGATCGGCTTGCCGGTCTCGCGGTCGAGCACGAACACCTGGCCGGACTTGGTCGCCTGGATCACCGCCGGGCGGGTGCCGCCGCCGGGAACCGGGAAATCGACCAGGTTCGGCTGCGGGCCGATGTCGTAATCCCACAGGTCGTGGTTGACGGTGCGGAAGTGCCAGCGTTCCTTGCCGGTGGCCGCGTCCACCGCGACCAGCGAGGCGGTGTATTCCTCCTCCTGCGGCGTGCGGCCCTTGCCGAAGAAGTCGCCGGCGGCGTTGCCGGTGGGCAGGTAGACCAGGCCGAGCTCGTCGTCGGCGGCCATCAGCGACCACACGTTGGGGGTGGAGCGGGTATAGGTCTGGCCGGCCGGCGGCGCGGCGTCGATCGCCGGGTTGCCCAAGTCCCAGGCCCAGCGCAGCTGGCCGCTGACCGCGTCGAAGGCGCGCACCACGCCCGACGGCGCATCGCGTTCCTGGCCGTCGCGGACCTGGCCGGTGGGCTGGATGACCACGCCGCGCATCACCACCGGCGGCGAGGTCGGGCCGACGAAGCCGGGCTTGGTGTTGCCGGTGTCCTTGTTCAGATCGACGTAGCCGTGGTCGCCGAAGCTCTCGCACAGTTTGCCGGTGGCGGCGTCGAGCGCGCCCAGGCGGCCGTCGACCATCGGCCAGAAGATGCGCTTGGCGCATTCGGCGACCGGCGTGGTGGCCTCGAAATAGGACACGCCGCGGCAGGTGGTGGCGGCGACGCCTGCCATCGCCTTCGGATTGGTCTTGGGATCGAAGCGCCAGCGCTCCTTGCCAGTGGTGGCCTCGACCGCGATCACCTTCTGCGTGGGGGTGCAGATGTAGACCAGATCGCCGACCTTCAGCGGCGTGTTCTGGAACGCATAGCCGAGCTTGGAGCCTTCCGGCTTGAGGTCGCCGGTATGGAATTCCCAGGCGATCTTCAGGTCCTTGACGTTGTCCGGGGTGATCTGCGCGCCGGGGCTGTAGTGGTTGGACAGGTTGGAACCGGCATAGGCGGTCCAGTTGCCGGCATCGTGGTTGGCGGCGACGTTGCCATCGGGGCTGTTCACCGCGGCGCGGCTGAACGCGGCCTGCGGGCGCTGCGCGGCCAGCGCCGGATCGGCCAGCTGCACCGTGCGCGGGAAGAACAGCGGCACGAACACCAGCAGCGCGCCCAGCACCGGCAGCACCCCAGCGACCAGCACGTAGCCCGGGCCGGACAGCGGCGCCAGGCGCCAGCGCGCCACCTTCCAGAACGGCAACAGCAGCAGACCGAGTACCGAGATCATCGCCAGGCGCGGGATCAGCGCCCAGCCGTCCAGGCCGACCTCGGCCAGCGCCCAGGCGATGGTCGTCGCCAGCGTCGCGCCGAACAGCCACAGCCCGGCGCGGCGGCCGAGCGCCAGCAGCATGCCGGACACGGCCAGCGCCAGCCCGGCCAGCAGGTAGTACCAGGAGCCGCCGACGGCGACCAGTTGCCCGCCCATGAAGGCGAGCGCGATGCCCACTAGGGCGATGACCACGGCATAGGCGGCGAACAGCCAGTGGCCGGGTCCGTGTTTCGGGGTGTGATCGTTCATGGGGATGGGGGAGCGTCTGACGGGGACCCGGAGGCGTCGCGGTGCGGCGGAGGCGGGTCGTGGAGGGAGCAGGCGAGGGCATGGCCGCATCGGCGGTGGTCCTGCGCACAACGGCAACATCGCGCTACCCCTCCCAGGGTGCAGAAAAGCGCGGTGCGTACGCGTAATTTTAAGGCCCGCAGGTCATCGGACCGTGACGGCAGGCGGAACCTTCCGTCCTGTGAGGCGGGCGATCCCGACGCCGGTGCCGGACTGGGATTGGGGTCACCCGGCAGTGCAGCGTTCGCGAAGCGCGCCGGTACGTGGAGTCTTCGCGCTGCGAAGCGCTGCGGCGCCCATGTCCGCAAGTGCGGGCGCGCTACCCTTCGCGGGACGGTTGCCCAACGTGGCAGCTTGCCGCCGATGCGCCGGCTGCTTTCCTACACCGCACGCCGCGCCGCCGGCAGCCGCGTACAGCGCAGCGTGGCGCAGGCCTCAGCGTTCCAGCGCCTGCAGGTAGCGCTGCCGCCAGACGCCGATGTCGTTCTTGCGCAGGTGCTCCATCATGGTCTGCCAGCGTTCGATGCGCTTGGCCTTGGACAGCGAGGCGGCGGTGGCGATCGCGTCGGCGACGCCGTCCAGGTCGTGCGGATTGACCAGCAGCGCTTCCTTCAGTTCGTCGGCGGCGCCGGCCAGCAGCGACAGCACCAGCACGCCGGGATTCTCCGGGTCCTGCGCGGCCACGTATTCCTTGGCCACCAGGTTCATGCCGTCGCGCAGCGGCGTCACCAGACCGACCTGGGCGGCACGGTAGAAGCCGGTCAGGGTGGCGTGGGTGAAGTTGCGGTTGACGTAGCGCAGCGGCGTCCAGTCCGGCTCGGCGTGGCCGCCGTTGATGTGCCCGGCGATCTGCTCGAGCTGGTTGCGCAGTTGCTTGTACTCGGCGACGTCGCCGCGCGAGACCGGCGCGATCTGCAGGTAGGTGAGGCTGCCGCGCTGGTCCGGATGCCGTTCCAGGTAGCGCTCGAAGCCGAGGAAGCGTTCGGGCAGGCCCTTGGAGTAGTCGAGCCGGTCCACGCCGATCGCCAGCTGGCGGTCGCGCAGGCTGCTGCGCAGATCGCGCACCGCCGGCTTGGCCACCGCCGCGCGCGCCTGCTGCGCGATCAGTTCGGTGTCGATGCCGATCGGGAACTTCTCGGCGCGGAAACGGCGCCCGCCGGGCGCTTCCAGCACGCCGTCCTTGATCACCTTGCCGCCGCCGAACAGACGCACGTAGGCCTGGAAGCGGTCCACGTCGCGCTGGGTCTGGAAGCCGACCAGATCGTAGGCGTAGAAGCCGGAGAACAGCCGCGCATGGTCGGGCAGGGCCTGGATCAGGTCCGCCGAGGGGAACGGCACGTGCAGGAAGAAACCGATCTTGCAGCCGATGCCGCGCTCGCGCAGCAGCGAGGCCAGCGGGATCAGGTGGTAGTCGTGGATCCACACCGTGTCGTCGTCGCGCAGCAGCGGCGCCAGCTTCTCGGCGAACATCGCGTTGACCCGGCGGTAGCCCTCGCGGGTGGCGCGGTCGTAGTCGACCAGGTCCAGGCGGAAGTGCAGCAGCGGCCACAGCGTGCGGTTGGCGAAACCGTTGTAGTAGGCGTCCAGGTCGGCGCGGTTGAGATCCATGGTGACGAAGCGGATGTCGCCCTGGGTCTGCTCGTGCATCGCGCCGCTGTCGCCGCGCACGGTTTTGCCGCTCCAGCCGAACCACACTCCGCCGCGTTCCTTCAACGCGGCGAGCAAGCCTACCGCCAGGCCGCCGGCGCGGTTCTCGCCGGGCAAGGCCACGCGGTTGGATACCACCACCAATCTGCTCATGATGCCTCCTGCCAGCTGCGCGACAACCGCATCGCGGCGATGATCAACCCGACATGCGAATAGGTCTGCGGGAAATTGCCCCAGGCCTCGCCGTTGTCGAAGGCTAGATCCTCCGACAGCAAGCCCAGGTGATTGCGGCGCGCGAGGATGCGCTCGAACAGTTCGCGCGCCTCGTCCTTGCGCCCGATCGCGGCGAGCGCGTCGATGTACCAGAACGTGCAGATGGTGAAGCTGGTTTCCGGCTCGCCGAAATCGTCCGGCGCCACGTAGCGGTACAACGCGTCGCCGTGCTTGAGGTCGCGGCCGATCGCCTCGACCGTGGCGACGAAGCGCGCATCGTCCGGGGCGATGAAGCCGATGTCGGCCAGCAACAGCAGCGAGGCGTCCAGGCGATGGCCGTTGAACGTGTCGGTGAAGTGGCCGCGCTCGGCGCTCCAGGACTCGGCCAGCACCCGCGCGTGGATGGTGTCGGCGCGCTCGCGCCAGTAGGCCACGCGCGCATCGATGCCCAGCCGCGCGGCGATCTTGGCCAGGCGGTCGCAGGCGGCCCAGCACATCGCGCTGGTGTAGGTGTGCACCTCGGCGCGGCCGCGGAATTCCCACAGGCCGGCGTCGGGGACGTCGTGCAGCGCGAAGGCGCGCTCGCCCAGCGGCTCCAGGCGCAGGAAAGTGTCGGCGTCGCCGGGGTCCTTCAGGCGCAGGTCGAAGAACAGCTGGGTGGAGGCCAGCACCACGCTGCCGTACACGTCGTGCTGCTTCTGGATCCAGGCCAGGTTGCCGCGCCGCACCGGACCCATGCCGCGGTAGCCGGCCAGCGATTCGACCTCGTGTTCCTCCAATGCCGCCTCGAAGCCGATGCCGTACAGCGGCTGCAGGCTGCCGTCGGTGGTGGCGATGTTGAAGATGTAGCCGAGGAACTGTTCCATGGTGCGGGTGGCGCCGAGCCGGTTCAGCGCGCGCACCACGAAGGCGGCGTCGCGCAGCCAGCAGTAGCGGTAGTCCCAGTTGCGCGGGGTGTCCGGCGCTTCGGGGATGGAGGTGGTCATCGCCGCGATGATCGCGCCGCTGTCCTCGTACTGGCACAGCTTCAGGGTGATCGCGCTGCGGATCACCGCGTCCTGCCAGTCCAGCGGCACCGACAGGTAGCGCACCCACTCGCGCCAGTATTCCTCGGTGCGTTCCTGCGCTTCCTGGATGTAGCCGGTCAGCGAGCGGGTCAGCGATTCGTCCACGCCGAGCATCAGGTTGACCGGATGGTTGAGCACGAACGGCAGTTCGTCGCGGATGAAGCGCACCGGCACGTCGGTGGTCAGGCGCAGGGTGAAGTCCGGCAGCAGCCAGCGCACGTGGTTGCTGCCCCAGGTGCTTTCCGGCTGGCGCGCGCCCCAGTCGGCCAGCGGCCGCGCCAGCACGCGGATGCGCGGGTTGCCGGACAGCGGCCGCACCTGGCGGATGATGCTGACCGGCCGGTAGAAGCGGCCGTGGTTGCGCCAGCGCGGCGCGAAGTCGATCACCTCCACCGCGCCGCCGTGCGCGTCGCGCAGCACGGTGCGCAGGATCGCGGTGTTGGCCAGATAGTGCTGTTCGCTGTCGACGAAATCCTCCAGCTCGATGCTGAAATCGCCGCCGGGGTGGTCGCGCGGGGACAGCAATGCGCAGAACGCCGGATCGCCGTCGAAGGCGGGCAGGCAGCTCCACACCACGCGGGCCTGCTTGTCGACCAGTGCGCCGAAACTGCCGTTGCCGATCACGCCGAGGTCGAGGTTGGGGGAGCTCATGGAGCGGGCAGATCCTTGTGCAGGGACGGGGAGAAAGCGAAGGCGCACTGGGCGGCGCGCGCGGGCGGGTTGGCGCACGCCGCCACACGCGCCGCGCTCATGCGGCGTTGTCGCGCAGCCATGCGTGCACGCCGTGTGTATCGGGCAATGCGAACGTCGCCGCGCTGTGTTCGCGGGCGCCGACCAGCACGCTCCAGCCGCCGGCGCGGTTGGCCGCGTCGAAACCGAATTCGTCGGTGAGGTCGTCGCCGACGAACACCGGGCGCCGGCCCTGGAACGGCGGATGCTGCAGCAGCGTGGTCACCGCCTGGCCCTTGTCGCTGCCCTCGGGCACGAACTCGACCACGTGGTCGCCGGGTTGCAGTCGGTAACCGGGCAATGCGTCCATCTGCGCCTGGGCGAAGGCCAGCACCTGCGCGCCTGCGTCCGGCGCGGCGCGCCAGTGCAGCGCCAGGCTGGCGCCCTTGTCTTCGATCAGCACGCCCGGGTGCGCCTGGCGCAGGTGCGCGGCGCGCTGATGCAAGCCATGCAGCCACTGCGAGGTGTCGGCGGGCATCGCCGCGCGCGCGTTGATGTCGCTGCGCAACTCGTGGCCGTGCAGGCCGGCCGCCGGCAAGCGCAAGGGCGCGAACAATGCGTCCAACTGCGCCAGCGGCCGGCCGCTGACCAGCGCCAGCGCGCCGTGCAAGCGGTCGCTGATGCGGCCGATCGCCTCGCGCACCTCGGGCAGCAGGTGCACGCCGTCGGGACGGTCGGCGAACGCGATGAGGGTGCCATCCACGTCCAGGAACAATGCACAGGCATCGTCCAGGCGCGGCGGCGGCGGTCGGAGGGGGAGCGCGTCAGCCATCCATTCATCATGAACGAGACAGCGTTAGCGCCAGGTGGAGCGGCGCACGACCCAGGCCGCTAACGCAGAAATCGGGCGGATCCGCGTCCGATACCAATGCAGGGGCGCACGCGCCCCTGCATTGGAAGATGCCGCCGATTCGTGCGCGATATCGCCGAATCGGCTTTGCCGGGTCCCGGGTCCCGAGTCCCGCGTCAAAAGGTAAACCGCACCCGCCCATAGTAATAAGCGCCATTGCTGCCGATCGGCGACAGCACGTCGTAGGGCAGGTTGCCGAAGTAGTAGATGTCTTCGTTGGAGCGGTCGGAGTAGTTGTCGGTGAGGTTCTGCCCGCCCAGCGCCACGCTCCACTGCGGCGTGATGCGGTACTCGACCTCGGCGTCGAGCTGCCACTCGGCGCCGTAGGTCTGCCGCGGCACGAAGCCGCCGCCGAAGTCGAACACGCGGGTCGCGCTGCCGTAGCGGCTGACGCGGGTCTGCAGCGCCCAGCGGTCGTTGCTCCAGTTCGCCGCGAACTGCGCGCGGGTGCGTGGGGCGGCGTCGGTCAGGGTGTTGCTCTCCTCCACGCCGAACAGCACGTAGTCCGGATTCAGCGCCAGCAGCTGCGCCGGGGTGGCGACCACGTTCTTCAGCTCGGTCTTGGCGTAGCTCCAGGTGCCGGTCAGCTGCAGCTGGCCGTTGCCCAGCGCCTGCCGCCAGTTGCTGACCAGCTCGGCGCCGCGGGTGCGGGTGTCGGCGGCGTTGACGAAGAAGCTGGCGCTCTGCAGGCCGCTGACGCCGAAGTTCTGCGCCACGAACGCGGTCAGCGCGTCGCCGCTGATGTCTTCGGACAGCGCGATGCGGTCGTCGATGTCGATCTGGAACAGGTCCAGCGACAGGTCGAAGTGCGCGCCGATGCGGCTGGTGAAGCCGAGGCTGTAGTTCAGCGACTTCTCCGGCTTCAGTTCTTTCGCGCCCAGCGCCTGCGCGATCGGGTTGTTGACCGACAGCAGGCGGCCCTGCTGCAGCTGGCCGGCGGCGTCGTAGCCGGTGGAGGTGGCTTCGTAGCCGATCTGGCTCAGCGACGGCGCATGGAAGTTGTTGGAGATCGCGCCGCGCAGCGCGAACGCCGGCACGAACTCGTAGCGCGCGGCCAGCTTGCCGGTCAGTTCGCCGCCGAAATCCTGGTAGTGCTCGTAGCGCGCGGCCAGGTCGGTGGAGAACTTGTCGCCGAACTGGCTGGACAGGCTGGCGTAGGCGCTGGCGACGTTGCGCGACAGGTCGGCCGCGTCCTGCGGGGTCAGCCCGCCGCCGGCCTGGGCGCCGGTGGGACGGTCGGTGAAGGCGCCGGCGGCGTAGCTGGCCGGATCGCCGGGGCGGGTGCGGTAGTGCTCGCGGCGAAATTCCACGCCGCTGCCGAAGCTGTGGGTGGCGCCGGCCGCGTCGAAGCTGCGGCTCAGATCCAGGTTGGCCACGCTCTGCTCGAAGGCGTAGTCGCCGGTCTTGAAGCGGGTCGTGCTGCCCGGGCCGAGCGAGGCGTTGAGCGAGTTCTTCAGCCGGTAGGTGAAGTCGTTGCGGCCGTAGTCGAGGCTGGCGTCGTACGCCCACTCGCCCCATTGCCCGCGCGCGCCGGCCACGCCCTGCAGGTCGCGGTTCTCGCCCAGCGACACCGGGCGGTAACCGTTCGGGTAGACCTCGGTCCAGTTGGCGTCGCTGTCGGGATAGCGGAAGTAGTTGGCGCCCTGCGTGTCGCGCTGGTTGTAGGTGCCGAAGAAATAGAACTCGCTGCTCTGGCCAAACGGCAGCTTGCCGTTGATCCAGGCGTTGAGGTCCTTGCTGGCGCCATCGCCGAGCACGTAGTTGCGCTTGCCGGCCAGGGCCAGGTTGGCCGGGGTCTGCGCTTCGAACGGCGGGATCTGGTCGTAGCCGGCGCGGTTGGTGCCTTCGCGGTTCTTCAGTTCCAGGCCGACCTTGAAGAAGCCGCCGTCCTCGCCCAGGCGCGTGCCGACCTTGGCGCTGGCGTAGCTGGTCTGGCCGTCGGTGACGGTGCGGTCGATCGGCTGCACGTCGGTGTGGTGGGCGCCGAAGCTGGCTTCCAGTGCGCCGCTGTCCGGATCGTCGTCGAGGATCACGTTGATCACCCCGGCCACCGCGTCCGAACCGTACTGCGCGCCGGCGCCGTCGCGCAGCACCTCGATGCGCTGGATCGCGCTGACCGGGATCGCGTTGAAGTCGACCGGGGTGGTGCCCTTGCCGATCTTGCTGTCGGTGTTGACCAGCGCCGAGGTGTGGCGGCGCTTGCCGTTGACCAGCACCAGCACTTGGTCGGGCGAGAGCCCGCGCAGCTGCGCGGCGCGGATGTGGTCGGCACCGCCGGAGTTGGACTGGCGCGGGAAGTTGAACGACGGCAGCAGCGCCTGCAGCGCGCTGCCCAGCTCGCCGTTGACCACGCCGGCCTTGCGGATGTCCTCGGCGCTGAGCACGTCGACCGGCGCGGTGGACTCGAGCACGGTGCGGCCGCTGGCGCGGGTACCGGTGACGATCACCGTGTCCAGGTTGGTCGCGGCGGCGGGCTCGGCCTGCTGCGCCAGGGCGGGGGCCGACAAGGCCAGGGCGATGGCCAGGCTCAGCGGCCGGGCGAACGGGTACGACATGGGGGCTCTCTCCTGCGGTGGCGCGAAGACCGGCCGCGGCGGTGGTCCATGCGCCGCGGACGATCGAATTTGGTTACATCCATCCGGATGAAGCGATATATTAGCTTATCGTTAACGCGGCCGCGAGCCGCCCGATCCGCTGCGTTTGGCATGAGCTGATGCCCGGCGGTTATCGGGTGCGCGCGGCCGCCGTCGCCTACCATCCCGTCTTTCCGTTCGCTTCCGAGACCTGCCGATGCTGCTGCGTGCCCCGTTGCTTGCCGTGTTCCTGGCCCTGACCGCCTGCGCCAGCGTGGCGCCGTCTGCTTCCACCGCGCCGGCCAAGGTCGCTGCCGCCATGCAGGGCGATGCCGCGCGGCCGGCGCAGGCCAGCGGCTGGGTGCGCAGCGAGCTGTACTTCGGCGTCGGCGAGGAGAGCGGCCCGGCCGACCGCCCGCAGGCCGAGCCGATCAGCCAGGCGCAGTGGCGCGCGTTCTTGGACAAGCAGGTCACGCCGCGCTTCCCCGACGGCCTGACCGTGTTCGACGCCTACGGGCAGTGGCTGTTCCGCGGCGCCAAGGAACCGAACCGGCTCAACACCAAGGTGCTGGTGATCCTGCACGAGGACACGCCGCAACGCCGCGCCGACATCGAGGCGATCCGGCTGGCGTGGAAGCAGGCGACCGGGCACCAGTCGGTGCTGTGGTCGCGGCAGCCGGTCGAGGTGTCTTTCTGAAGCCGGGACTCGGGACTGGGGACTCGGGACCCGGAAAAGCGCCGGCGGCGACGTTCTCGATTCGGCGGGACGATCTGTCCGGTGCGGCGGTGCAGGCGTTGCTCGAATACCACCTGCAGCAGATGCATGCGCAGTCGCCGCCGGGCAGCGTCTATGCGCTGGACCTGTCCGGATTGCAGCGTCCGGATGTGACCGTGTGGAGCGTCTGGCGCGGCGATGCGTTGGCCGCGGTCGGTGCGTTGCGCGTGCTGGACGACGGCGGCGGCGAACTGAAGTCGATGCGCACCCATCCGGAGTTCCTGCGCCAGGGCGCGGCCGCGGCGCTGCTGGAGCACATCGTGGCCGCCGCGCGCGGCGCCGGCCTGCGCCGGCTGAGCCTGGAGACCGGCAGCGGCGCGGCCTTCGACGCGGCACTGGGCCTGTACCGGCGCCGCGGCTTTCGCAATGGACCGGCGTTCGCCGATTACGTGCCGAGCGCGTTCAACCAGTTCCTGCATCTGGCGCTGTAGCCGCGGCGCACGGGCGCAGGCCGGGATGCTGCATCCCTGTTCGCGCGCCAATCGGCAAGCGCCGCTTCCATTACCATCCATCGATCCCTCACCTAGCCATCGCCCGCATGCCCAGCATCGCTCCTCCTACGTCGCGCCCGCGCTGGTTCGTTGCCGGCGACCTCAACGGTTTCTTCGGGCTGGTGGTCGACAACCTGTCGATCCTCGGCTTCATCACCATGGCGCTGGTCGGGATCTTCCAGTTCCCGGCCGAGGTGATCTACACGCGGATGATTCCCGGCACCGCCTTCGGCGTGCTGATCGGCAATCTGCTGTACACGTGGATGGCGCGCAGGCTGGCCGCGCGCAGCGGGCGCAGCGACGTCACCGCGATGCCGCTGGGCCTGGATGCGCCGACCAGCATCGGCATGGCGCTGCTGGTGCTGGGCCCGGCGTTCGTGCACTACAAGCAGCAGGGTCTGGATCCGCAGGCCGCGGCGATCGCCACCTGGCACCTGGGCATGGCCTCGCTGGTGGTGATGGGCGTGCTGAAGACGGTGCTGTCGTTCTTCGGCGACGCGGTCACCCGCGCCTTGCCGCGCGCGGCGCTGCTCGGTTCGATCGCCGGCATCGCGCTGGTGCTGATGGGCTTCCTGCCGCTGCTGGAGACGCTGCGCGCGCCGCTGGTCGGGCTGGTCGTGCTGGGCCTGCTGCTGTACGTGCTGATCGCCAAGGGCCGGCTGCCGTACGGCGTGCCCGGCGTGCCGCTGGCGCTGGTGCTGGGCACCGGCCTGTACTACTGGTCGAACGCGGCCGGTTTCGGCATCCCCGGCTACCAGGCGCCGCAGTGGGTGGCGCCGCAGCTGGTGCTGCCGTGGCCGAGCCTGGGCTTCGTCGCCGGCCTGCCCGACACCGTGCCGTTGCTGCCGCTGCTGCTGCCGTTCGGCCTGCTGATGGTGGTCGGCGGCATCAACGTCAGCGAGAGCGCGCGCGCCGCCGGCGACGACTACCGCACCCGCGACATCCTGCTGGTCGAGGCCTGCTCGACCCTGGTCGCCGGCATCTGCGGCGGCGTCGCCCAGACCACGCCCTACATCGGCCAGCCGGCGTACAAGCACATGGGCGCGCGCAGCGGCTACACGCTGCTGACCGGGCTGTTCATCGGCCTGGGCGGCATGCTCGGCCTGGTCGCCGGACTGGTGCAGTGGCTGCCGCTGGCGGTGCTGGCGCCGATCATCGTGTACGTGGCCATCGACATCACCACCCAGGCGTTCCAGGCCACGCCCAAGCGCCATGCCGGGGCGATGGTGCTGGGCTTCCTGCCGTCGGTGGCCTACCTGCTGGCGATCAAGGCGCCGGGCTGGATCCCGGCGGACAAGCTGGCCGCGCTGACCACCACGCTGGACGGCCATGGGTTGCCCGAGCTGGCGGTGATCTTCACCCTCGGCAACGGCTTCATCATCACCGCGATGCTGTGGACCGCGGCGGTGGCGGCGATGGTGGACGGACGCCTGCGCCGCGCCGCGGTGTTCCTGCTGGTGGCGGCCGGGTTGACCCTGTTCGGGTTGATCCATTCGGTGGACCCGCGCGGCGGCATCTATCTGCCGTGGACGCTGAGCGGCCTGCCCAAGTTGATCGCCTGGCAATTCGCCGGCGGCTATGTCGCCCTGGCCGCGCTGCTCGGCCTGCTGTCGCTGCAGAAACCGCGCGCGGTGGTGGTGGACTGAACGTTCCGCGGCCGGCATGCTCGGCCGCCCAACCGCAACAGGGATGTCGCACATGACCCCACGCTTCGTTCCGCTGGCCGGCCTGGCCCTGGCGGCGCTGCTGCTGGCGCCGGCCGCGTCGGCCGCCTCCTTCGATTGCGCCAAGGCCGCCAGCCCGATCGAGCGGCTGCTGTGCGGCGACGCGAATCTGGGCCATCAGGACGAGCAACTCGCCAACGGCTATGCCGCCCTGCTGGACAGCACGCCGCGTGCCGAGGTCGCCGCATTGCGCGGCGCGCAGCGCGCCTGGCTTACGCAACGCAACGCCTGCCTGCAACAGGCGCAGCCGGTGGCCTGCGTGCAGCGCGCCCAGCTGGCGCGGATGCGGGCGTTCGACACGCAGAGCGCGGCGCAGGCGGCGCGCCTGGACCGCATCGTCGCCAGCATCCCGGGCGCGCCGGCCGCCGCCGCCGCGCAACTGCGCGACTACGACGGCGCACTGGCCTCGGCCTGGTTGGCGTACCTGCAGCGCTTCGAACCCGACGCCGGGGTCGGCGCCAAGGAAGCGCAGACGCGTTTCGCCCGCGCCGCCACGGCATTGCGCGCGCAGGACGAGTTCGCCGCCTCGCTGCTCGACGACCTGCGCAAGGATCCCAAGACGCCGGCGGGCGAGGTGGAATTGACCCTGCTGCGCAACTGGATCGAGCGCAGCGGCTACGACGATGGCACGCGTCCGTACGTGCACTGCTTCGTGTTCGCGCGGCAGGGCGAGTTGGCCTATGCGGCGATGGGCCCGCTGTACGGCTCCTCGCGCGACGGCAGCGCGCCGCTGTGCGCACCGCAGGGCGGCCTGTTCGATCTGCCGGCCTGGACCCAGCTGCGGGCGGCGTTCGAGCCGGCGATCGCCACCGTCTCGGGCGACGCGGGCACGATCCGTTTCGCCAGCTACGCCGGGTGGCGCGTGCAGGAACTGCGCGCGACCGTGTCGCCGCTGGATTTCCTGCAGGCGGCGAAGGTGCCGCGGGCGCCCGATCCGCTGCCGGCGATCCGCGCCATCCGTGGCGAGACGCCGTGGCCTGCGGCCGCGCGCAAGGCCGCGCTGGCGGCAGTGCCGGCGGCGCGCACGGCGACCGCGGCGTGGCTGGTGCAGCACAAGCGGTTGCCGGCCGCGCAGGCCGACACGGTGGCCGCGGCGATCGTCGCCGACTGGGTCGGGTCGCGGCTGGACTTCATCGACGAAAACACGGTGGAGCAGTAGCGCGCGGCAAGGCACGCGCCGGCCGCACGCCGTGCGGTGTGGCTTAACGCCGCCACACTCGCCGCGGAACCAGGACCGCCGCACCGGGTCACACCCCTGTGTTCCGCAAGAGGTGCGATTCCATGCAGACCCGACACGCGCGCTGGCCCTGGGCCGTGGTGGCGCTCGCCATGCTCGCGGCGGCCGCCTGGCTGTTCCGCGACAACCTGGGCGGTCTCGGCACGCCCGCCGCGCCGCCGCCTCCTGCCGCGGCACCCGCGGCCGGCACCGCGCCAGCGGCTGCACCTGCACCGGCCGCTCCGCCGCCGCCCATCCAGCATCCCATCGCGCCTGACGACCCCGCTGCCGCCGACGCGGCGATCCCGGCGTTGGCCGACAGCGACGCGGCGGCGTGGGCCGAGCTGGTGACGCTGGCCGGCAGCGACGCACCGCTGGCGCTGCTGATCCGCGACCATCTGGTCCAGCGCGCGGTGACCATGATCGACAACCTGCCGCAGCGCCGCGTTGCCGCGCGCACCCTGGCAATGAAGCCGGTGCCTGGACAGCTGCAGGTCGACACCGATGCGGCCGGCGCCAGTACCATCGCGGAGGCCAATGCGCAGCGCTACGCGCCCTACGTGCAGGCCTTCACCCACGCCGATGCCGGCGCGATGGTGACCGCGTACCGGCGCTTCTATCCCCTGTTCCAGCAGGCGTACGTGGAGCTGGGCTATCCGCAGGGTTATTTCAACGACCGCCTGGTGCAGGTGATCGACCACCTGCTGCAGACCCCGGCGGTACCCGCTGCGCCGGCGGTGGTGGCCGATGCGCGCACCGGCAAGTACCGCTTCGCCGATCCTGCGCTGGAGTCGCTGTCGGTCGGGCAGAAGGCGCTGCTGCGCCTGGGGCCAGCGCAGGCCGAGGCGGTGCGCAAGCAACTGCGGGCGATCCGTGCGGCGTTGATCCGGACCTGAGGACCAGGCCGGCTTCGGTACCGTCGTTGTGGAACGCCTTCGCATTGCTGCAGGAATCATGTGGGAGCGACTTCAGTCGCGACGGGCTTCACCGGCAATGCCCGTCGCGACTGAAGTCGCTCCCACAGGAAGACGTCATGCTAAAGCCCAGGTTTGAAAGCAGACCTCACGATTCGCCACACCTCACCCATCCAACTCCGGATAACGCCGGAAAATCCCGTTGTCGTTGAACGGCAGGCGCCGCGCCGAGGCCAGGTAGGCGGCGACGCCGGGGCGCTCGGAAACGCGTTGCTGCAAGGCGCGCAACTGCGGCAGCTTCGGCGAGAGTTTCTTCATCGCGCCGGGGAACGCGTAGTCCAGTCCGCTCATCAGCTGGAACAGCGACAGATCCACGTAGGAATGCTCGCGCAGCGCATGGCGCCCGCCGCCCTGGACCAGCACCTGTTCGAAGTAGCCCAGGAACTTCGGCAGCCGTTGCGTGCGCAGGTCTTCGGCACGACGCCGCGCTTCGGGCTTCTGGTCTTCGTAGTACAGCGCGCTGGCGATGGGATGGTGGCTGTCGTGGATCTCGGTCACCAGGTCGGCGATGGTCAGCTGCAATTGCAGCGCCTGCAGGCGCCGCGACTCGCTGTCCGGCACCAGCCCCAGCGGCGGACCCAGGTAATGCAGGATGTTGGCCACCTGCGCGATCACCTGCCGCCCGGCCTTCAGGAACGGCGGCGCGAATGGCCGCGCGCCCGGCTGTTCGCCGTCGAGAAAGGGCTGCAGCACGGCGTCGCCTTCTTCGCGGGCCACGTCGCGGTAGGCCGCGCCGGCATCCTCCAGCGCCAGCCGCACGAACTCGCCGCGGCCCTGGATGCCGGTCCAGTAATAGAGTTCGTAGTGCATTGCGGCTCCTGTGCGGATCGTTCGGAACGCGCAGGGTAGGGGTACTACCGGTAGCGGCGTGTGACCGCGGTGCGACGGACAGCGCCCGTGCCCGCGGCGCAGGAGCATCCGGCGTCATGCGGGCATCGCTGGATGCGCAGCGGTGGCGGAGCCGTGCCGCGGCGGCGATCGCGCACAGGCGGCGAGGCTCGCGTTGTCGCCCGTGGCGCGTGTCGGGCGCGACTCCCGCCGATCCTTGCGGCGAGCGGCCCGTGCGTCGCAAGGGTGTATACAGGCGGTCCCGGCGGCCTTGAAACATGCCGCGCCAACCGCATCTGACTAGCATGCCGGCACGGCCGGCCCTTCATTCAGAGGAACTTCCCGATGCGGATGGACAAGCTCACCTCGCGTTTCCAGCAGGCGCTGGCCGACGCCCAGTCGCTGGCCGTGGGCCGCGACCACACCATCGTCGAGCCGGTGCACGTGTTCACCGCGCTGCTCGACCAGTCCGGCGGCAGCACCCGGCCGCTGCTGGCGCAGGCAGGCGTCAACGTGCCGGTGTTGCGCGAGCGCCTGGGCGAGGCGCTGGACAAGCTGCCCAAGGTCAGCGGCCAGCCCGGCAACCTGTCGATCGGCAACGACCTGAGCCGGTTGCTCAACCAGACCGACAAGCTGGCGCAGCAGCACAACGACCAGTTCATCGCCAGCGAATGGTTCGTGCTGGCCGCGGCCGACGACGCCGGCGCGCTGGGCCTGGCGCTGCGTGCTGCCGGCGCCGACAAGAAGAAGCTCGAAACCGCCATCGACAAGCTGCGTGGCGGCGAGACGGTGCAGTCGGAGAGCGCCGAGGACCAGCGCCAGGCGCTGGAGAAATACACCATCGACCTCACCGCACGCGCCGAGAGCGGCAAGCTGGATCCGGTGATCGGCCGTGACGAGGAAATCCGCCGCACCATCCAGGTGCTGCAGCGGCGCACCAAGAACAACCCGGTGCTGATCGGCGAGCCCGGTGTCGGCAAGACCGCGATCGTCGAGGGCCTGGCCCAGCGCATCGTCAACGGCGAGGTGCCCGAAGGCCTGCGCGGCCGCCGCGTGCTGTCTTTGGACATGGGCGCGCTGATCGCCGGCGCCAAGTTCCGCGGCGAGTTCGAGGAGCGGCTCAAGGGCGTGCTCAACGACCTGTCCAAGACCGAAGGCCAGGTGATCCTGTTCATCGACGAACTGCACACCATGGTCGGCGCCGGCAAGGCCGACGGTGCGATGGACGCGGGCAACATGCTCAAGCCGGCGCTGGCGCGCGGCGAGCTGCACTGCATCGGCGCCACCACACTGGACGAGTACCGCAAGTACATCGAGAAGGACGCGGCGCTGGAGCGGCGCTTCCAGAAGGTGTTCGTCGGCGAACCGACCGTGGAGGACACCATCGCCATCCTGCGCGGCTTGAAGGAGCGCTACGCGGTGCACCACGGCGTGGAGATCACCGATCCGGCGATCGTCGCCGCGGCCACGCTGTCCAACCGCTACATCAGCGACCGCCAGCTGCCGGACAAGGCCATCGACCTGATGGACGAGGCCGCCAGCCGCATCCGCATGGAGATCGACTCCAAGCCGGAGGAACTGGACCGCCTGGAGCGGCGCCTGATCCAGCTGAAGATCCAGCGCGAAATGCTGAAGAAGGAAAAGGACGAGGCCTCGCGGCAGCGCCTGGCCGACCTGGAAAGCGACATCGACAAGCTCGAGCGCGAGTTCTCCGACCTCGACGAGGTGTGGAAGTCGGAGAAGGCCGCGTTGCAGGGCGCGACCAAGATCAAGGAGCAGATCGAGCAGGCGCGGGTCGAACTGGAAGCGGCGCATCGACGCCAGGACTACGCCAAGATGAGCGAGATCCAGTACGGCCTGCTGCCGAACCTGGAGAAGCAGCTGGCCGCGGCCGGCGATGCCGAGCATCACGATTTCACGCTGGTGCAGGACCGGGTCACCGCCGAGGAGATCGCCGAGGTGGTGTCGCGCTGGACCGGCATCCCGGTCAGCAAGATGCTCGAAGGCGAGCGCGACAAGCTGTTGCGCATGGAAGACGAACTGCACCGGCGCGTGGTCGGCCAGGAAGAGGCGATCAAGGTGGTGTCCGACGCGGTGCGGCGCTCGCGTGCCGGCCTGTCCGATCCCAACCGGCCCAGCGGCTCGTTCCTGTTCCTGGGTCCGACCGGCGTCGGCAAGACCGAGCTGTGCAAGGCGCTGGCCGAATTCCTGTTCGACAGCAGCGAGGCGATGATCCGCATCGACATGAGCGAGTTCATGGAGAAGCATTCGGTGGCGCGGCTGATCGGCGCGCCTCCGGGCTACGTCGGCTACGAAGAGGGCGGCTATCTCACCGAGGCGGTGCGGCGCCGGCCGTATTCGCTGATCCTGCTCGACGAGGTGGAGAAGGCGCACAGCGACGTGTTCAACATCCTGCTGCAGGTGCTCGACGACGGCCGCCTCACCGATGGCCAGGGCCGTACCGTGGACTTCCGCAACACCGTCATCGTGATGACCTCGAACCTGGGCTCGCACCAGATCCAGGAACTGAGCGGCGACGGCAGCGCGGAGGCGTACACGCAGATGAAGGCGGCGGTGATGGGCGTGGTGCAGGCGCATTTCCGCCCGGAGTTCGTCAACCGGCTGGACGACATCGTGGTGTTCCATCCGCTGGACAAGGCGCAGATCAAGTCGATCGCGCGCATCCAGCTGCACGGCCTGGACAAGCGCCTGGCCGAGCGCGGGCTGAAGATCGAACTCAGCGACCGCGCGCTGGAACTGCTCGGCAACGTCGGCTTCGATCCGGTGTACGGGGCGCGGCCGCTGAAGCGCGCGATCCAGTCGCAGCTGGAGAACCCGCTGGCGCAGCAGATCCTGTCCGGGCAGTTCCTCAGCGGCGACACGATCCGGGTCGATGCCGAGGGCGGACGCCTCGCGTTCGTGAAAGCCTGACGCGTTGCCGATCCTGGCCCACGGTGCGCTCGGCGACGGCCGAGGCACCGTCGGCGTGCGGCGGCGCTGCGCCTAGCGTCGCCGCCACGGCGCCGGCATGAGCTCATAACCGCAGCTTTGCATTCGCCGCCGCGCATGGCGCTATCGTCTCGGCTCCTCTTGCCGAGACCCGCCCATGTCCGACCCGAACTGGAAGCTGGAAACCATCGCCGTGCACGGCGGCTACCGTCCCGACCCGACCACGCGCGCGGTGGCGGTGCCGATCTACCAGACCGTGGCCTATGCCTTCGACGATACCCAGCACGGCGCCGACCTGTTCGACCTGAAGGTGCAGGGCAACATCTACAGCCGCATCATGAATCCCACCACCGACGTGCTGGAGCAGCGCATCGCCGCGCTGGAAGGCGGCATCGGCGCGCTGGCGGTGGCGTCCGGGCAGGCGGCGGTGACCTATGCGATCCAGACCATCGCCGAGGCCGGCGACAACATCGTCTCCTCCAGCGCGCTGTACGGCGGCACCTACAACCTGTTCGCGCACACGCTGCCGCTGTCGGGCATCGAAACCCGCTTCGCCGACTACCGCGAACCCGACGCGTTCGCCGGGTTGATCGACGAACGCACCAAGGCGATCTTCGTCGAGTCGATCGGCAATCCGCGCGGCAACGTCACCGATCTGGAGGCGGTCGCCAAGGTCGCGCACGCGCACGGCGTGCCGCTGATCGTCGACAACACGGTGCCCACGCCGTACCTGCTGCGGCCGATCGAGTTCGGCGCCGACATCGTGGTGCACTCGCTGACCAAGTACCTGGGCGGGCACGGCACCAGCCTGGGCGGGGCGATCGTGGACTCGGGCAAGTTCCCGTGGGCGGCGCATGCGCAGCGCTTCCGCCGCCTCAACGAGCCGGACGTGAGCTACCACGGCGTGGTCTATACCGAGGCGCTGGGCGAGGCCGCCTACATCGGCCGCGCGCGGGTGGTGCCGTTGCGCAATACCGGCGCGGCGCTGTCGCCGTTCAACGCGTTCCAACTCCTGCAGGGCATCGAGACGCTGCCGCTGCGGATGGACCGGATCAACCAGAACACACTGGCGGTGGCCAGGCACCTGCAGAGCGAGGCCAAGGTGGAGTGGGTGAACTACGTCGGCTTGCCCGGCCATCCGGAGCATGCGCTGGCGCAGAAATACCTGCGCGGACATGGCTCGGGCGTGCTCACCTTCGGCCTGCGCGGCGGCCGCGCCGCCGGCGCGCGCTTCCTCGACGCGCTGCAGCTGTTCACCCGCCTGGTGAACATCGGCGATGCGAAATCGCTCGCCACCCATCCGGCCTCGACCACGCATCGCCAGTTGTCGCCGCAGGAACTGGAACGCAGCGGCGTCAGCGAGGACACGGTGCGGCTGTCGGTCGGCATCGAGCATATCGACGACCTGCTCGCCGACCTGAGGCAGGCGCTGGCGCAGGCCTGAGTCCGGCGCTGGTAGAGGCCGGAAACGCTACCGACAGAACCAGCTCGGCCGCTGGCCGAGCTGGCGCTTGAACATCGCGGTGAATGTTGAAGCCGTCGCAGCCGGGTTCGACCATGCGTCGACGCCGTAGTCGTCGGCGGCCAGCCGTTGCTGCCCGCGCGATGGCCGCCGCCATCGGCCGCCCGCAAACGCGCGCCGGAGTCAGACCTGGGCGAACCCGCCGTCCACGAACACTTCGCTACCGGTCATGAAGCTGCTCTCGTCCGACGCCAGGAACAGCGCCATCGCCGCCACTTCTTCCGCGCGGCCGATGCGCTCCAGCGGGATCTGCGCCGTCATGCCGTCGATGATCGCCTCTTGCTGGCCGGTGCCGGAAAGCGCCAGATCCAGGCCCGGTGTCGCGATCGGCCCGGGCGACAGGACGTTGACGCGGATGCCGGTGCCTTTCAGGTCCAACGCCCAGCTCCTGGCGAAATTGCGCAGCGCGGCCTTGGTGGCGCTGTACACGCTGAAGGCCGGGGTGCCCATCGTGCCGGTCGTCGAGCCGGTCAGGATCACCGAGCCGCCGGCGCGCATCAGCGGCAGCGCCTTTTGCACGGTGAACAGCGTGCCTTTGACGTTGATGCCGAAGGTGCGGTCGAACGATTCTTCCGTGATCGCTCCGAGCGGCTGGAACTCTCCCAGTCCCGCATTGGCGAACAGCACGTCGATCCGGCCCTTGGCGGCTTCGACCTGAGCGAACACGCGGTCCAGATCGTCCAGCCTTGAAATGTCGCCCTGGATCGCGACGGCGTCATGGCCGATCAGGCGCAGCGCCTTGTCCAGTTCTTCCTGCCGGCGCCCCACGATCACCACCTGCGCGCCTTCGGCCGCAAAGCGGATGGCGCTTGCCAGGCCGATCCCGCTGTTGCCGCCAGTCACCACTGCAATCTTGCCGTTGAGCCTGCTCATGTCTGCACTCCGAGAATGTCGAGGCGCAACTGTAGATCTCGGCTATTATTTTGAATAGTATGCACCATTAGGTAAGTACCTTGGAGCGACCGATACCATGGCGAACAACAGCACCTTCAGTTGCGGGCTCGCGGCGGCCCTGGCCGTGGTTGGTGGCAAGTGGAAACCCCTGGTTCTCTACTATCTGGCCAAGCGTGCCCACCGCTACGGCGAATTGCGGCGTGCGATCGGCGGGGTGACCGACAAGGTGCTGATCCAGCAACTCAAGGAGCTGGAGCGTGACGAGATCGTTGCGCGCATCGACTTCCAGGAAATCCCGCCCAAGGTCGAATATTCGCTGACGCCTTTCGGGCAGTCCCTGGCGACCGCGCTGGGCGGGCTGTGCGAGTGGGGCACGGAACACATGCGCACGGTCGAACGCATCAGCGGACGCCGCATGCCCGCGTCTCCGGATCCGAGCCTGCCGCGCTGAAGGACACGCCTAACGGAAGAACTGGCTGGGCGGCTGGCCGAACTGGCGCTTGAACATCGCGGTGAACGCGCTGGGGCTGTCGTAGCCGAGTTCGACCGCCACGTCGATGACGCGGTCACCGGCAGCCAGCCGTTCCAGTCCGCGCAGCAGGCGCTGCTGCTGCCGCCATTGGCCGAAGCTCATCTGCAACTCGCGCCGGCACAGGCGCTGGATGGTCTTGACGTCCACCCCCAGCCGCGCGGCCCAGGCGTGCAGGGTGGTGGCGTCGGCCGGGTCGGCATCGAGCGCGGCGCCGATACGCAGCAGGCGCGCATCGTGCGGTTGCGGCAGGTGCAGCGGCAGCGCGGGCAAGGCATGCAGTTCGTCCAGGATCAGCCGCATCAGGCGCCCGTCGCGCGATTCGGCGGCGTGGTCCCAGGGCACGCTGGCGGCGCTGCGGATCAGTGCTTCCAGCAGCGGCTCCACCGCCATCACCGTGGGCTGCGCAGGCATGCCGGCGATCGCGCCGGGGCGGATGTACAGGCTGCGCATCCCCAGCGTGCCGACGCAGCGCACGCTGTGCACGGTGCCGGCCGGCATCCACAGCGCGCGGGTGCTCGGCACCACCCAATGGCCCTGGCCGGAGCGCACCACCATCAACCCGTACAGCGCGTAGACCAGCTGGTGGCGCGCATGCCGGTGCGGGGCGATGACGGTGTCGCTGGGATAGTCGGACGCCTTGCACACCACGTCGGCCGGCGCGTCGTCCACGCTCCACGCCCGGGGCGTTGCGGCGCTGAAGCTGTCCTTTTCTCGACGAGCGATGGGCATGTTGCGCAGGAAGGTCGCGACGGCGCAGCCTACCATGCGCGCCGTCCCCTCATTGCCCGGTCCACCATGTCGAGCCCGCGTCCTGCCGCCGCCGCCACCGTTCCCGCTGCCGCGCCCCGCCCGATCGTGGCCGGCGCGCTGGCCGCGATCACTTCCTCGCACCTGATCAACGACATGATGCAGTCGCTGATCCTGGCGCTGTATCCGGTGCTGAAAGGCCAGTTCCAGCTCAGCTTCGCCCAGGTCGGCTTGATCACGTTGACCTACCAGCTGACCGCTTCGCTGTTCCAGCCGCTGATCGGGCTGCGCACCGACCGCCGCCCGGCGCCGTATTCGCTGCCGCTGGGCATGACCTCCACCCTGTGCGGCCTGTTGCTGCTGGCGTATGCGCCGAGCTTTGCGATGGTGCTGCTGGCCGCGGCGCTGGTCGGGATCGGCTCGGCGATCTTCCATCCGGAATCCTCGCGCATCGCGCGGCTGGCCTCGGGCGGGCGCCACGGGCTGGCGCAGTCGGTGTTCCAGGTCGGCGGCAACACCGGCACCGCGTTGGGGCCGCTGATCGCCGCGGCGGTGATCGTGCCCAACGGCCGCCATGCGGTGGCTTGGTTCGGCGCCGCGGCGCTGCTCGGCATCGCCTTGCTGTCCTACGTCGGCCGCTGGTACGCGTTGCACCTGCAGGCGGTGCGCGCCGCGCCGCGGCCGGCGGTGGCGGTGCCGGCGTTGCCGCGCAAGACCGTGGTGCGGATCGTGGCGATCCTGCTGCTGCTGATCTTCTCCAAGTACTTCTACATCGCCGGGCTGAGCAGTTACTACACGTTCTATCTGATCCAGCGCTTCGGGGTGTCGGTGCAGAGCGCGCAGCTGCACCTGTTCGCGTTCCTGCTGGCCTCGGCGCTGGGCACGCTGATCGGCGGTCCGGTCGGCGACCGGATCGGGCGCAAGCCGGTGATCTGGGTGTCGATCCTGGGCGTGGCGCCGTTCGCGCTGGCGCTGCCGTACGTCGGTCTGCATGCGGCGACCGCGCTGACCGTGTTGATCGGCTTCGTGCTGTCCTCGGCGTTCTCGGCGATCCTGGTGTACGCGCAGGAAATGATGCCCGGCCGCATCGGCACCATCTCCGGGCTGTTCTTCGGCTTCGCCTTCGGCATGGGCGGGCTGGGCGCGGCGGTACTCGGCCTGCTCGCCGACCGCGAGGGCATCGTGTTCGTGTACCAGGCGATGTCGTATCTGCCGCTGCTGGGCATCGTGGCGGCGCTGCTGCCGGCGCGGCGCGTGCCGCCGCCGGACAGGTTGTAACCGCGATCGCGCAAGATCGGGACCGCCACGCGGCCGCCGCCATGGGAGGCTGTGATCCTCGTCCATCGGAGCCCGCCATGAACATCGCCGTACGCCACGCCTACGCACGCGCCATCGAGCGCGTCATCGCGCACCTGCAGCAGGTGGTACAGGACAACGCACCGTTGCCGGACCTGGCCGAGCTGGCGGCGGTGGCGCACCTGTCGCCGTTCCATTTCCATCGCATCTACCGCGCGCTGACCGGCGAGACGGTCGGCCGGACCGTCGCCCGCTTGCGCCTGCTGTGCGCGCTGCAGCTGTTGGGCGGCACCGCGCGGCCGGTCAGCGAGGTGGCGCTGGCGGTGGGCTACGAAACCTCGCAGGCGCTGGCGCGCGCGTTCCGGCAGGCGCTGGACGCCACCCCGAGCGAACTGCGCGCCGCGCCGGAACGGCTGCAGGCCAAGCAGCGCGAACTGGCGCAGCCGGCGGTGGCGGTCGACGCCGCGGCGCCGCTGCAGGTCAGCGTGCTGACCCTGGCGCCGTTCGAGCTGGTGGTGCTGCGCAAGCGTGGCGCCTTCGACGATCTCGACCGCGGCTTCGGCCGGCTGTTCGCCTGGGCGATGCGCGCCGGCATCGCCGAACGGCTGGAGCGGCTGGTGGGCATTCCGCTGGGCGACCACCGCGACCTGCCGCCGCGCGAACTGGAATTCGACTGCGCGATGGGATTCGCCGCTGCGGTCGATCCGCCGCCGCCGCTGCAGCGGCGTGTGCTCGGCGGCGGCCTGTACGCGGTGCTGCGCCACGTCGGCCCCTACCACGAGCTGGACGCCGAGGTGGACCGGTTGATCGCCGGCTGGCTGCCGGGCAGCGGCCATCTGCTGCGCGATCAGCCGCTGCACTTCCATTACCTGGACGATCCGGAAGAAGTGCCGGCGTCCATCCTGCGCGCGGACATCTGTGTGCCGGTGCAGGCCGCCGGATGACCGCAGCGACGCCGCGCGGTGTCGTCGGAATCCCGGTCCCTGCCTCTCCCGCGACAGCCGCCGCGTAACGGGGACGGTCCGACCCTAGGTCGGCGCGGTCTGCTTGCGCAGTGCGCGGTACGGCGGCGTCGCCATCACCATTTCGGCCAGCGAATAGGCCAGCTCGCGCTCGGCCATCACCGTGCCGTCGGCGCCGTGGTCGAGCAGGTGCTTGACCTCGGCATCGCTGTGCGCGCGGGCCAGCAGGGTCAGTCCCGGATTGAGCGCGCGCAGCTTGGCCAGCGCCTCGCCGGCCTCCAGCGGTTGCGGGATCGCCAGGATCGCGATCTTGGCCTTCTCCGGATGCGCCTCGGCCAGCACCCGGTCGGCGGCGGCGCTGCCGCGGATGCCGGGGATGCCGTCGGCATGCGCGCGTTCCACGTGTTCGCGGTTGTCGTCGATCACCAGCACCGGCACGCCGCGCTCGCGCAGCACCGCGGCCAGGGTGCTGCCGACCCGGCCATAGCCGATCACGATGGCGTGGTCGACCAGGTCCAGCGACGGCCCCGGCGGCAGTTCCGCTTCCACCGTCACCGGCGCGTCCACCGCCTGCCTGGCCTGCCAGCGGTCCAGCCAGGTGAACAGCAGCGGGTTGGCGATGATCGACAGCAGCGCGCCGGCCAGGATCAGGTCGCGGCCGGTCTCGGGCAGGATCGCCAGGCTCACCCCGAGCCCGGCCAGGATGAAGGAGAATTCGCCGATCTGCGCCAGGCTGGTGGAGATGGTCAGGGCGATGCCGGTGGGATGGCCGAACGCGCGCACGATCACGAACGCGGCCAGCGACTTGCCCACGGTGATGGTCAGGAACGTGGCCAGTACCTGCCACGGATGCTCGAGCAGGATGTGCGGGTCGAACAGCATGCCGACCGAGACGAAGAACAGCACCGCGAACGCATCGCGCAGCGGCAGCGAATCGCTCGCCGCCTTGTGGCTGAGTTCGGACTCCTTGAGCAGCATGCCGGCGAAGAACGCGCCCAGCGCGAACGACACCCCGAACAGGGTGGCCGAGCCGAACGCCACGCCCAGCGCGATGGCCAGCACCGACAGCGTGAACAGCTCGCGCGAGCCGGTCGCGGCGACCTTCTCCAATACCCACGGGATCGCGCGGCGGCCGACCACCAGCATCACCACCACGAACGCGGCCATCTTCAGCAGGGTGATGCCCAGCGCGCCGAGGATCGCACCGCTGCCGGCGCCCTTGCCGCCGAGCGCGTCGGCCAGCGCCGGCAGCAGCACCAGCGCCAGCACCATCACCAGGTCCTCGACGATCAGCCAGCCGACCGCGATGCGCCCGCGCTGGGTTTCCAGCAGGCGCCGCTCTTCCATCGCGCGCAACAGCACCACGGTACTGGCCACCGACAGCGCCAGGCCGAACACCAGCCCGTGCAGCGTCGGCCAGCCCATGCTCCAGGCCAGGCCCCAGCCGAGCAGGGTGGCGACCGCGATCTGCGCCAGCGCGCCGGGGATCGCGATCCACTTCACTTCCATCAGGTCTTCGAGCGAGAAGTGCAGGCCTACGCCGAACATCAGCAGCATCACCCCCAGTTCCGACAGCTGGTTGGCCAGCGCCTGGTCGGCGACGAAGCCGGGAGTGAACGGGCCGACGCAGATGCCGGCCACCAGATAGCCGACCAGCGGCGAGAGCTTGAGGCGATGGGCGAGCGCGCCGAGGACGAAGGCGAGGGCGAGCCCGACCGCGATGATGTCGATGAGGCTGGTGTCGTGATGCATTCAGATTCGCAGAACAGGGATGCCCGGAGTTTGGCCGATACGGCTTTTGTCGGCAAATTCCGGCCAATCGGCCGAGTCACTTAGAACGCCTGCCGCGGATCCCGCGCGGCGCGTCGCACGACGCACGGCCGCCGCCTGCTTGCGGGCCAGGACACCTTGCGACGGCACTGGCGTGCCGAGCGCTGCGACGTCGCCGGCGGCCGCTCGTCGCGCCCCGGCATGTGCTCCCGATCGACGCTGCAGCGCGGCGGCGTGGCAGCGCGGCACATCGCGCTTCGGCAAACATGCGTCGCGTTCGCATTCCCGCGCGCGCTATCCGTTCTGCGCCGGAGTCGGCCGCTCCGCCCGATTGCAGTAAAGCGGCTCCGTTCCGACAAAACACCGACATCGCCGCCTGGATACCGGGTTACACAGCATCTCGGACGCCGCCGCGCCAATATCGGCGGCACTCTCACACAAGCGTGATACGCGAAACCGTCAAAATTGCGCCGGCCCGGGAAGACGTCGAATGAGAAGCCTGTCCCAGGGCGCCTCGCGATCGCTGCAAACCCCCGCCAGGCAAGGGGTTGCCGCGATCGCGCGCGCTGCAAAATGTCTACTGTGCGGGTTCGCGGCGTGCTGTATGTTTGCGCCAATTGGGCGTCCTGCCAAGGATCAAGGTGGCATGGCAACACTGAAAAAATTCGCTGGCGGCATCCTTCTGAGTGCGCTGTATTGCGCGCTCTACATGACCGTGTGGCGCTGGTCGGTGGACCAATGGTTCCTGCCGGCGGGCGTGCGCGCGGCGGCGTTTCTGTTCCTGCCCTACCGGCTGTGGCCGTATGTGCTGCTCGGCGACGCCGCCGCGTTGCTGGCGATGCGCGTGCCGATGGCCAACCACGACGGCGTGAGCGAAGTGTGGGCGTACCTGAGCCCGTTCCTGGTCGCGCCCTTGTTCGCGTTGCTGCCCTGGGCCTTCCGCAGCCGCTTTCCCGCCGCCACGGCCGTACAGCGCTGGTTGCCGCTCCTCACCGTGAGCCTCGCGCTGTGGGGCCTGCTGGTCAACAAGGCGGTCAACGCGATGTTGGACGGGCCGGCCGCGTTCATCACCCTGGAGCACAGCGTCAGGTACTGGATCGGTAGCTATCTGGGCATCCTGATGTTCTTCCTGCCGGCCTTGCTCTGGCTGCATCGCAAGACCGACAAGGCCGTGCCCAGCAAGCTGCTGCGCGACTCCGCGATCGCGGTGCTCGCGGTGGCGGCGATCTTTGCGCTGGCGATGAGGACGCCGGGCCTGTTGCACCAGGTCATCTTGCTGATGCTGCTGGTGCCCGGCGCCTGGCTGACGCTTTCGCATGGTTGGCGCGGCTCGGCGGTAGGCGTGGTGTTGGCCAACCTGGCGGTGGCCATGTCGCTGCCGCGCTCGAACTATTCGGGCGCCTACGACCAGCAGGGATTCGACGTGCAGATGCTGATCGCGGTCGCCGCGACCCTGCTGTTCGTGCTCGGCGCGAAGATTTCCAGCGCCTTCCGCCAGGCGCGGCATTTCGGCTATGCCGAGCAGCAGGCGCTGCAGGTGGCGCAGGCCAGCTACATGTCCGCCGAACGCACGCTGCGCAACCGGGTGATCGAGTACACCGATATCCATGTCCACCTCAACAAGCTGCGCCGCGACATCGCCTCCTCGCTGAAGGAGCGCGGGCACTACGCCGCGGCCATGGAAATGAACCGCACCGGGGTGATCCAGGCGCAGCTGCTGGACGACTACGTCGCCGCGCTGTATCCGCTGGACATCGAGACCCATGGGCTCTACGGCGCACTGAGCTCGGTCGCCTTCGCCAATGCCTGCGATACCGAGGTGGAGACGCGGTTGCGCGGCGAATCCCGGCAGCTATCGATCGGCCTGCAACTGGCGGCGTACCGCTGCGTGCTCAATGCGATGGAGATCCTGCCGCGCGGCGGCCGGCATCGGATCACGGCGCGCGTCTGGAACGGGCGTGGCCGGCGCGGCCTGGTGGTGGCGATCGCCGCCGATCCGGCGCTGCTGCTCGACACCGGCGCAGGCAAGAGCACGGACGAGATCGAGTGGGAACTGGCGAGCCGGCTGAAAGCTCATGACGGCACCTGTCGGCGTCGCCATGAGCTGAAGATCAGCTTCCTCGTCTCCGAACCCTCGGAGCGGCGCCCCCTCACTTCTTGATGGTGACGGTCCACGCGTCGCCGCTGGCGGTGCTGGAGCGCTGCACGGTGAAGTAGCGTGCATCGTAGAGCACCATGCCGCGGCTCTGGTCAAGCGTATCGACGATGCTGACCCGGTCGACGTCCTGGCCCATCGGCGTCACCCAGGCGGTGTTTTCGATGCGCGCCACGGCGCCGCGGACCTGGCCGTTGGCATCGTTGATCTGCAGGTAGGTCACCCCGCCGCGCTCGAATTGATAGATGCTCACGGTGGCGTTGGTCGACAGATTGGTTGCGGCCGGCATGCTTTCGCCCAGGCCTTGCGTCGCGATATGGCTGCCGCCTCCGGTGGGGCAGCAGGTCTGCGCGTGGGCGGCCGTGGCGAATGCGGAGCACAACAACACTCCCGAGGCCAGCGCCGCGGTTTTCGAGATATTCCAGTCCATAGCTTGTCCTTCCCCTGCTAAGGGTTTTATCGCCTGCCGTTCAGGCGATTCCACCTTACGCGAGTCGCGGCGGGCAGCTGTTGACAAATATCGGTTAGATAAACGGAGTTTTAGCCTATGCCATTGATATCCCGCATATTGTGAGGATGTCTACCGAAGTAACTTCCTCCGGTTCTTAATCTGTGTTAGCCGGGTGAGTTAATCGACAGGCGGCGGCCGGCGTTAATGCGCGATGGCCGCCTGCGCAGCGCGCGGCAGACAAAAAAGCCCCGGCGAGCCGGGGCTTTTCTATCCGCTCAGCGGCCGGCGCCGCATCGGCTAGGCCGTACCGACCCGGCTCACCATTTGAAGTTGACGTTGGCGTAGGCGAACGCACCGTTGAAGCCGAACGGCGAGGAGGTGCTGTATGGCAGGTAGGTGCGGGTGCCCGCGCCGGCGCGCGACTGGTCGGGGTATTCGTCGAGCACGTTGTCGCCGCCGATGGTGAAGTCCCAGTTGCCCAGCTTGTAGCTGGCGGCCAGGTCCAGCGTCCACTTCGCCGTATAGGTCTGGTCGGCCGCCGGCGTGGTGCCGAAGTCGGTGAACTCGCCCCAGCGCGTGGCGGTGGCGGTGAATGCCCAGTTGCCCGGCGCCCACACGCTGCTGAGGAAGAACTTGTCGCGCGGCGCGCCCTTGGTGATGCGGCCGATCTCGGCGCGGCCGATGCGCACCGCGGTCGGGTCGATCGCCTCCAGCACCGCCGGGTTCTCGGCGATCTTCTCGATCTCGGTCTTGTTGTAGTTGTAGCCGGCGGTCAGGTCCAGGTTGCTGTTGCTCAGCGCGATCTTGTAGGTGCCGACCGCGTCCACGCCCTGGGTCTTGGTGTCGATGGCGTTGGTGAAGTAGCGGCCGCCGCCGATACCGGCGTAGCCGTTGGCCTGCAGGTAGTTGCGCACTGCGGTGGAGGTCAGGTTTTCCGACAGCACGATGCGGTCGTCGATGTCGATGCGGTAGGCGTCGACGGTGACGTACAGCGCATCGACCGGTTGCAGGACCAGGCCCAGGCCGTAGTTCTTCGACTTTTCCGCCTTCAGCGGCTCGGCGCCGAGCGCGACCGCGGCCGGATTGTCGGTGCGGAAGGTGCCGATCTCGAACGGCGTGGCGGTGATGCTGCCGTCGGGCTGGGTGACGTTGATGAAGTTGGTGGCGATGGACTGGAAATACTGCTGCTGCAGCGACGGCGCGCGGAAACCGGTGGAGGCGGTGGCGCGCAGCGCGACCTTGTCGGTGAAGGCGTAGCGCAGCGACAGCTTGCCGGTGCTGGTGTCGCCGAAATCGCTGTAGTTCTCGTAGCGCCCGGCCAGGCCGGCGGAGAACTTGTCGGTGATGTCGCCTTCCAGGTCGACGTAGGCCGAATAGCTGTTGCGGTCGTAGTGGCCCGAATCGCTGGGCTTGAAGCCGGCGTACACCTGCGCGCCCGGCAGCAGCGTGCCGTTGGCCGAGGGTACCCCGCCATTGAGGTAGGAGGCCACGTCGCCGGGCGATTCGTTGAACTTCTCGCCGCGCCACTCGCCGCCGAAGGCCAGCGTCACCGGATAGGCCAGGCCGATCTCCAGCGACTTGCTGAAGTCGGCGTTGAGCAGGTTCTGGGTGACTTCCAGCGAACCGGCGTAGAAGTCGGTGGGGCTGCTCAGGCCCATGCTGTTGTTGAGGCTGTTCTTGACCTCGAAGCTCAGGTCGTTGCGGCCGTAGTTGTAGCTGATGTCGATGCCCAGGCCGCCCTCGGTGCTGGCCTTGAAGCCGCCGACCCAGGAGACGTCCTTGCTGACGTTGTAGATCTGCGGCAGGAAGCCGCCGGGGTAGATCTCCGGACGGTTGCGGTTGTCGCCGGACCAGCGGAAGTAGCCGTTGGACAGCACTTCGCGGCGGCTGAGCATGCCGTAGGAATAGAACGTGATGTACTCGGCCGGGCTGTACTGGCCGTTGTAGGAGAACGCGCCCTGGTCGATGTCCGGATCGCCGTAACGCTGCTGCACTTCGCCCAGGTACGGCTTGGCGCGGTCGGTCTGGTCCTGGTGGCCGGCCTGCGCGGCGAAATGCACCGCACCGTTCTCGCCGAACTTGACTCCGGCATCGCCGGACAACTGATACTGCTCACCGTCGCCGGCGCTGTACTTGCCGTAGCGCGCGGCGATGCTGCCGCCGTCGCCGCTGCCCTTGAGCACGATGTTGATGACCCCGGCGATGGCGTCGGAGCCGTACTGCGCCGAGGCGCCGTCGCGCAGCACCTCGATGCGCTCGACCGCGGCGATCGGAATGGTGTTGAGGTCGGCCGGCGATGAGCCGCGCCCCTGCGCGCCGTTGAGGTTGACCAGCGCGGTGGTGTGGTAGCGCTTGCCGTTGACCAGCACCAGCACCTGGTCGGGCGAGAGCCCGCGCAACTGCGCCGGGCGCACCGCGTCGGAGCCGTCGGTGATCGCCGGGCGCGGGAAGTTCAGCGACGGCACCGCGCGCGACAGTGCGGTGGCCAGTTCGGTGGTGCCGGTGGACTGCAGCATTTCCGGCGAGATGATGTCGATCGGCGAGGCCGACTCGGCGACGGTGCGGTCGGCCACGCGGGTGCCGGTGACGATCACGGTATCCAGCGTCTGTGCGCTGCTGGACGTGCTCTGGGCGATGGCGGGCGCTGCGGAGGTGGTCAGGGCGAGGGCGACGGCGATAGCGAGAGGATGGGACGTGCGGTTCATCGGTGGGCGGCTCCAGAACGGGGGAGGTCGCCGCCAGATTCGCCATCACCCCCTCCCGGGTGTCGCGCGCATGGCGAACGTGGCGGCTGCCCAGTGGATTACCGGGATATGTCAGGTGTGTCAATGTTCCGTTAAACCTTGTCGCGTGGTTGCAAGTGCAACGACCGCCGCGACACCTGCGCCAGCGGCGATGCGGCGGTTCGCCGTGCTTGTAGACAAAACCGGGCGGTGTCGTCCGACCGGGCGGTAGAAGTGCGTTGCGCTTCGCGCGTCGCGCCGCGTGCCGGCAAAGGCCGGCGCCACTCGCACGGCGGCGGGCGATCACACTGGAGGATATGCGTAGCGACGCGCCGCAAGCGCTCGCGTGAGGGATGAGGAAACTCGATCAGGCCGACGCTGCGTCGCTTTCAACAGTTCGCTCCGCATGTGCCGCAGTCGCTCGACGTCATTGCCGAGGATGGCGTGTAGGCGCACGCATCGACGTGCTCCCCGCGCCTCCCGCATGCGCAGGTCCGGGCATCCCTTGCAGCGCAATGGCGACCAATGCGCTTGCGCTCCGCAACTGGATCGTGGAATCAGCCCGGCAGCTGCAGTCGGCTCAGAAGCTGATCTGCACCGCGTCGGCACTGCGTTGTGCCGGCCCGTGGAAGACCGCTTCGACGTTGTTGCCGTCGGGATCGAGCACGAACGCCGCGTAGTAGGCGGGGTGATACGGGCGCAGCCCCGGCGCGCCGTTGTCGCGTCCGCCATGCGCCAGCGCGGTGCGGTGGAAGGCGTCGACCATCGCGCGATCGCGTGCCTGGAACGCGAGGTGGTGGCGTCCGGTCAGCTCGCCCTGCGCGAGCGTGCTGCGGTCGGACACGAACAGTTCGTCGGCCCAGAAATAGCCCTCGCCCTGGCCGCCGAGCGGGATGCCCAGTTCGCCGAGCACGGCGGTGTAGAAGGCCTGGCTCGCCTGCAGGTCGCGCACCACCAGGTGCAGGTGGTCGATCAGGCGCCCGCGGTACAGTCGCTCGGTTTCCATGTGCATGCTCTGCCGAAGGAAGATGGCGCGTGTGATACCACCGTTCCCGCCCCGGTTTGTTCAGGTCGTGTGGATGCGAGACACCGGCGTGCGGCGCAGGAACGAGAACGCCCCGGACCGGCCGGGGCGTGCTCGTGGTGCGCTACGTACGTGGGCCTACCAGCGGTAGTTGATCCGCCCGTACACATAGGCGCCATTGAAGCCGTACGGCGAATAGTTGCTGTACGGCAGCATGCCGTAGGTGGAATTGACCAGGTTGGTGGTCTTGTCCGGATACTGGTCCAGCAGGTTGTCCGCGCCCAGGGTCAGGGTCCAGTTGCTGCCGGGCTTGAAGCTGGCCGAGGCGTCCACCACCCAGCTCGCATCGTAGGTCTGGTCGCGGGCGGCGCTGGCCGAGTTGCGCACGGTGAAATCGCCGTAGCGCGTGGCGGCCAGGTTGAAGTCCCAGCGCTGCAGCTTCCAGGTGCCGCTGAGGATGAGCTTGTCCTTCGGGAAGCTGTCCTCCAGGCGGCCGATCTCGTCGCGGCCGAGGATGGTCTGGGTCGAGCCGATCGCCGCCAGCGCCTGCGGCTGTTCGACCGCATCGGTGATCTCGGTCTTGCTGTAGCCGTAGCTGGCGGTGAGGTCCAGGGTGCTGGCCGCGAACGGGATCGTGTAGGTGCCGACCAGGTCGACGCCGCGGGTGCGGGTGTCGGCGGCGTTGGCGAAGTAGCGCACGCTGGTGACGTTGGCGTAGCCCAGGCCCTGCAGCTGCGCGAGCACGGCGGCGTCGTTGAGGTTGGAGGAGAGCAGGATGCGGTCGTCGATCTTGATCTGGTACGCGTCCAGGGTCACGTACAGGCGCTCGACCGGTTGCAGCACCAGGCCCAGGCTGTAGGACAGCGAGGTCTCGGCCTTCAGCGGCGCGGCGCCCAGCGCCTGGGCCACGGCGCTGTCCACCGGGAAGGTGCCCGATTCGAAGAAGCTGCCGTTGATGTAGTTGCTGGTCACCGCCTGGTACTGCTGCTGCGCCAGCGACGGGGCGCGGAAGCCGCTGGCCACGGTGCCGCGCAGCGCCACCTTGTCGGTGAAGGCGTAGCGCGCCGACAGCTTGCCCGAGCTCTTGCTGCCGAAGTCCGAGTAGTCCTCGTAGCGGCCGGTGAGGCCGGCGGAGAACTTGTCGGTGAAGTCGGCTTCCAGGCCGGCGTAGACGGCGTAGTTGTGGCGGTCCGAATGCACCGCGTTGGCCGGCGAGAAGCCGGCGAAGCCCTGCGCGCCGCCGGTGGTGCCGGTGTAGGACGCCGCTTCGCCCGGCGACTGGTTCCATTTCTCCTGGCGGTATTCGGCGCCGAAGGACAGCGTCACCGGGTAGGCCAGGCCCCATTCCAGCGGCTGGGTGAAGTCGGCGTTGACGATGTTCTGGGTGTACTCCAGCGCGCCGTCGTAGAAGCTGCTCGGGCTGTCGGTGCCCAGGCTGTAGTTGATGCTGTTGCGGGTGTTGAAGCCGATCTTGTTGTAGCCGTAGTTGTAGCTCACGTCCCAGCCGAAGCCGCCCGCGGTGCTGCCCTTGAGCCCGGCAACCAGCGAGCGGTCCTTGGAGGACTGGTCGATTTCCGGCACGTAGCCGTCGGGGTAGGTCTGCGCCAGCAGCGCGCTCTGCCCGTTGTGGTTGCGCGAGCGGTAGAACGCGAACGAGGTGATGTCGCGGTTGCTGGCGATGGCGGTGGCGTAGCCGGTGACGTTGTCGCTGAAGCGGAACTCGCCGTTGGCCGAGACCGCGCTGGCGTCGACCTGCGGATCGCCGTAGACGAAGGTGGTTTCGCCGATGCCGGGATAGTTGCCGGTATTCGGCGCGACGCCCTGGTACGGGCCGGCGCGGTTGGTCTCGTCCTGCTGGCTGATCTGGCCGGCCACGTGCAGCGTGCCGCGGCCGTCGCCGAAGCTGACCCCGGTGTCGCCGGAGAGCTGGTACTTCTCGCCGTCGCCGGCCGAGTACTGGCCATAGTCGACCGCCAGGCTGCCGCCCTGGCCGGCGCCCTTGAGCACGATGTTGACGACCCCGGCGATGGCGTCGGAGCCGTACTGCGCCGAGGCGCCGTCGCGCAGCACTTCCACGCGTTCGATCGCCGCGATCGGAATCGCGTTGATGTCCACCGCCGAGGCGCCGCGGCCGATGCTGCCGTTGACGTTGATCTGCGCGGAGGTGTGGCGGCGCTTGCCGTTGACCAGCACCAGCACCTGGTCCGGCGACAGCCCGCGCAGCTGCGCCGGGCGGATGCCGCTGGTGCCGTCGGTCAGCGCCGGGCGCGGGAAGTTCAGCGAGGGCAGGGCGCGCGACAGCGCGGTGGCCAGTTCCGAGGTGCCGGTGGACTGCAGCGCTTCGGGGGTGATGATGTCGATCGGCGACTGCGATTCGGCCACGGTGCGGTCGCTGACCCGGGTGCCGGTGACGATGACGGTGTCCAGGGTGCTCGGCGTGGCGCTGCCGTCGGCGTTCTGGGCGAAGGCGGGGACGCCGACGAGGACCGCGACGACGGCGGTCGCGAGCCGGGAAACAGGGTGCTTCATGGATTCTCCAGACAACGGGTGGGCCGCGAGGGCCCAATAAGTGGGGGAGCGGGCGGCGCGGGGTGCCACAAGCGGGGTGGCAGGGTGGCGCGCGGGTCCCTGAGCGTCAATTATTCGTTAACGGTAGAATCGTGTCCCAGGAAGCATGCTCATCTGCATATTCCCAACCGTTCTTTGGACGCTCTCCCCCGATGATTTCGTTACGTAATTTCGCCATGCGCCGCGGCGAGCGGCTGCTGTTGTCCAATGTCGATCTGACCCTGCATGCCGGCTACCGCGTCGGCGTGGTCGGGCGCAACGGCACCGGCAAGTCCAGCCTGTTCGCGGCGATCCGCGGCGAGCTGGAGGCCGACAAGGGCGACGTGGAGCTGCCCGGCAAGCTGCGCACCGCCAGCGTCGCCCAGGAGACCCCGTCGCTGCCCGATCCGGCGCTGGACTTCGTGCTCGGCGGCGACACCGAGGTGGCCGCGGCGCTGCAGGCCGAGGCCGACGCGCTGGCCGCCGAGGACTGGGAGGCGGTCGCGGCCGCGCACGTGCGCCTGGAAGAGGTCGGCGGCTACGACGGCACCGCGCGCGCCGGCAAGCTGCTGCATGGCCTGGGCTTTCCGGCGGCGACGCATTCGCGCCCGGTCAAGGATTTCTCCGGCGGCTGGCGGGTGCGGCTGAACCTGGCGCGGGCGCTGATGATGCCCTCGGACCTGCTGCTGCTCGACGAGCCGACCAACCACCTGGACATGGACGCGGTGCTGTGGCTGGAACAGTGGCTGCTGAAGTACCCCGGCACGCTGCTGCTGATCAGCCACGACCGCGAGTTCCTCGACAACGTCGCCACCCACACCCTGCACCTGCATGGCGGCGGCGCCAAGCTATACGTGGGCGGCTACACCGATTTCGAGCGCCAGCGCACCGAGCAGCTGCGCCAGCAGCAGATCGCGCACGACAAGGAACAGGCCGAGCGCGCGCACCTGCAGAGCTTCATCGACCGCTTCAAGGCGCAGGCCAGCAAGGCCAGCCAGGCGCAGAGCCGGATGAAGCGGCTGGCGAAGATGGCCGGCACCGAGGCGGTGCGCGCCGAGCGCGAGTTCCGCATCGAGTTCGCCCAGCCCAACCGCCTGCCGCATTCGCTGATCCGGCTCAACCACGCCGACTGCGGCTACGGCAGCGAGGTGATCCTGCACCAGGCCGGCTTCGGCCTGGAAGCGGGCGACCGCATCGGCCTGCTCGGTCCCAACGGCGCCGGCAAGTCGACCCTGGTCAAGAGCCTGGTCGGCGAGATCCCGCTGCTGAGCGGCGAGCGCAGCGCGCACCCGGACCTGCGCATCGGCTACTTCGCCCAGCACACGGTGGAATCGCTGCACGAGGGGCAGTCGCCGATCGACCATTTCCGCGACATCTCGCCGGACGCGTCGATCCAGGCGTTCCGCGACTTCCTCGGCAAGTGGAATTTCCCCGGCGACCGCGCCTTCGAAGTGGTGGACGGTTTCTCCGGCGGCGAGCGCGCGCGCCTGGCGCTGGCGCTGATCGCCTGGCAGCAGCCCAACGTGCTGCTGCTCGACGAGCCGACCAACCATCTGGACCTGGAGATGCGCGAGGCGCTGGCCGAAGCGCTGAGCGACTTCGAGGGCGCGATCGTGATGGTCTCGCACGACCGCCACCTGATCGGCCTGGTCTGCGACACCTTCTGGCGCGTGGCCGACGGCGTGGTCGAGCCGTTCGCCGGCGATCTGGACGAGTACGCCGCGTGGCTGCGCAGCCGCCCGGCCGCGCAGGGCACCAAGCAGAAGATGGCCGAGGTCGCGCCGACCCCGCCGCCGCCGGTCAAGCCGCTGCCGGCGAAGAAGCCGCCGAACCCGCACAAGCTCGCTGCCGCCGAGAAGCGCGTCGGCGAGCTTGAGGCGGCGCTGGCCGAGCTCGATCGCCAGCTGGCCGATCCCAAGCACTACGCCGATGCCGAAAAGATGGCGGTGCTGGGCCGCGACCGCGAAGCCACCGCGCAGCAGCTGGCGCAGGCCGAGCAGGCATGGATGGAGCTGATCGAGGGCGCGTGAGCGGCGGCGCTTGCCTGCGGCGCGCTGCCTGGCGCCGCACGTGCACGCCGGTTCGCTAAGCTGTGGCGCCACGCCAGCAAGCAGGGAGCCAACCATGATCAGCGGCATCATCAGCGTGGACGACTATCTTGCCGCGCAACGTCTGCATACCCGGCATCAGCTGCGGCGCGCCTTGGCGGTGCTGGTGGTCGCATTGCTGGTCGGGCTGGTGCTGGTGCTGTCGCTGCCGTCCGCGGCCACGGTATTCGGCGCCTTGCTGATCGGCGCCGCCGGCGGCGGGCTGATCGGCCTGGGCGTCACGCGCGCGTGGATACTGCCGCGCAAGGTGCGGCGCCTGCACACGCAACAGGCCACGCTGCGGCACGTCGTCACCTATGCCTGGAACGAGGCCGAAATAGAGGTGTCATGGTCGGGCGGGCAGGCGCGCCATCCCTGGGCTGACTACGTCCGCTATCGCGAGAACGCGCAGGTACTGCTGCTGTACCACAACGACATGCTGTTCGAGCTGGTGCCCACCTCCTGGTTCGCCGATGCCGCCCAGCACGAGGCGTTTCGGCGCCTGGCGTCGCGCGTGGGGGCCTCTGCCGCACGCGCTGTGTAGCTGCGGCCGCAGATGGGTGCATGTGGCATGCGCGAACACGGGTGACGCGTCGCGGCAGAAGTGGAGCGTGCGCCCGCGGCGTGTTCAGGGTCGCGCCAGACCGTTGCCAGCTCGTGCGCCCCGACGGGCGCCGGCGTTTAGGGGTGGCTCAGGCGGCGGCGCTGGCCACCACCAGCAGGCCGCCGGCGATGGCGGCCCAGTCCAGCGGCGTGCGCGAGCGCAGGCTGCGCAGCGACGGGCGCGCCGTCGGCGTCGGTCGCAGGCTGGCCTTGATCGCCATCAGCGCCAGTCCGGTCGCGCTGAGCGCCCAGTGCCATTCGCTCGCGCCGCTGCGCAGGAAATAGGCCAGGTGCAACAGGCATAGGCAGGCCAGCGCAGCGGCCAGGACGACGTCGCGAGAGACCAGGGCCGGACGCGCGGCCATGACGATACGGTTCATTGCGTGTTCCCCCCAGGAACGTGATCGCCTTCCCCTGGCGCACATTGCAACTGCGACCCTGATCATAGTTCGGCGTTCGGTCGGCCGCCAAGTGGCAGTGCACAAATTTTTCACGCGGTTTGGTGTGGGGGTCTGCACGGCTTCGGGGCGCTCGCGGACCTGCGGTTTCGTGCGGCGAAGGCGGTAGCGCCGGACCGAAGCGCGGGGCGAAGCGCCGCTCAGTGCCCCGCTTGCTGCCCCTCCTCCTGCAGCCACTCGCGCAAGCGGCGTCCGGCGTCGCTTTCCGCGCGCGAGCGCAGGCGGGTGAGCCAGTAGCGTCCGGCGTCCAGGCGGGTCGGGAACGGCGCGACCAGGCGCCCGGCATCCAGGTCCTGCGCGAACAGGCGCAGCGGCAGCAAGGCCACGCCGGCACCCGCCGCCGCGGCGCTGGCCAGGGTCAGCGACGAGTCGCAGATCGGCCCGCCGGCGACCAACTCGGGCGCGCCGGCCGCCCGCAGCCAGCGCGGCCATTCGTCCAGCCGGTAGGAGCGCAGCAACGGCACGCCGCCCAGGTCGGCCGGTGCGCGCAGCGCGCGCGCCAGTGCCGGCGCGCACACCGGGGCGAACGGCGCATCGAGGATCGGCGTGGCGCACTGGCCTTGCCAGTCGCCGTCGCCGAAGCGGATCGCCAGGTCCAGGCCTTCGCCGGCCAGGTCGACGCGGTTGTTGTGGGTGTGCACGCGCAGTTCGATGTCCGCATGCGCGGCGTGGAAGGCGTCCAGCCGCGGCAGCAGCCAGCCGACCGCGAACGTGCCGACCACGCCGAGGCTCAGCGTCTCGCGGTAGCGGCCGCCGGCGAAGCGCTGCAGGGTGGCGGCGATGCGGTCGAATGTCTCGGTCAGCACCGGGTGCAGGCGCTGGCCCTCGTCGGTCAGGGCCACGCCGCGCGGCAGGCGCTGGAACAGGACCACGCCCAGGCGCTCCTCCAGCCGTTTGATCTGGTGGCTCAGCGCGGCCTGGGTCACGCACAGCTCGGCGGCGGCGCGGGTCAGGTTCTGGTGCCGCGCGGCTGCCTCGAAGGCGCGCAGGGCATTCAATGGCAGCTGCGGGCGGATCATCGTCAGGAATTAGTTTTGCTCATGGCTGCGATTGAATAACCTCGCTGGTGGGCGGCGGTCAAGCTGCGCATCATCGACGCTTCCGACGGAGGTGGACGATGCTGGCGAGACGACAATTTTTGCAGGGGATGGGGGTGGCGGCGGCAGCCCTGGCGGTCGGGGTGGTGGACGCGAAAGCGCCGCGGATCAAGGCGCCGGCCCTGGCGCAGCGGCTGGCCGCGATCGAGCGCGGCAGCGGCGGCCGGCTCGGGGTGACGCTGCTCGACGGTAACGGCGCGACGCTCGGCGGGCAGCGCCAGGACGAGCGTTTCCCGATGTGCAGCACCTTCAAATTTCTATTGGCGGCGGCGGTGCTGCAGCGGGTGGATCGCGGCGAACTGACGCTGCAGCAGCGCGTGCAGATCCGCGCGTCGGACATGCTGTCGCACGCACCAGTCACCGAGCGCCATGTCGGCGGCGCGCTCAGCGTGGCCGAGCTGTGCCAGGCGACGATGATCTTCAGCGACAACCCGGCCGCCAACCTGCTGTTCCCGCTGGTCGGCGACCCGCCGGGGCTGACCCGCTTCCTGCGCGGGCTCGGCGATACGCAGACCCGCTCCGACCGCCACGAGCCGGAGATGAACCGGTACGCCGCCGGCGACCCGCGCGACACCACCACCCCGGCGGCGATGGCCGCGACCCTGCGCACGCTGCTGCTCGGCGATGCGCTGCAGCCGGCCTCGCGCAAGCGGCTGACCGATTGGATGATCGACAACCGCACCGGCGACGCCTGCCTGCGCGCCGGGCTGACGCCTGCCTGGAAGATTGGCGACAAGACCGGCAGCAACGGCGTCGACACCCGCAACGACATCGCCATCGTGTGGCCGCCGGGCCGGCGCACGCCGTTGCTGCTGACCGCCTATCTCAATGGCGCCAAGGTCGACGACGCCGCACGCGACGCGGCGCTGAAGGCGGTGGCGGTCGCGGTACGGGAAACGCTCGCGCACTGAACGCCTGGCGTGTCCGGTCCGCGCAATGCATGTAGTCGGCGATGGGCTTCGGCGATAAGCGGTGGCCGTCCGGACTTCGCCATCGCGGCCTCTCCGAGCGAAGGCGGGGCGCTCAACCGGGCGCGGCGATCTCGGCCACCTCGCTCTGGTACAGCTGCGCCGGCCCGCCCATGGCCGGATCGCTGACGCTGGCCTTGCCGGTTTCCACGCGCCCGGCCAGGCGCTGGCGCGCGCGGTCCTGCACCAGCCACAGGTCGTACCAGCCGCCGGTCGGCGCCGCGTTCCAGGCGAGCCGCCGCTGCGCGCCCGGGGCCACGCTCAGGCGGTCGTGCGGTTGCGCCTGCGCGTAGGCGCCCGGCTGCAGTTGCACGTGCAGGGCGCTGTCGCCGGGATTGCGCAGCAGCAGGCACAGCGCCTGCGGATCGTGCGCGTCCTGGGCGATCTCGGCCTGCAGCAGCGGTGCGTCGAGGTCGCCGCGGTAGTGGCGGTGGAAGCCGTTGGGGCCGAGCAGCCACAGGTCGTAGCGGCCGTCGTAGGTGGTCCAGGTGGCGTCCAGCGTCGCGCCGCCGCCGACCGTGTAGCGCCGCGGAATCGCCGCCAGGTCGTAGCGGTCGTAGACGTGCAGCACCGCGGCCGCGCCGGCATTGGTCATCCGCAGCCGCACTTCGCCGCGCGCGTCCACGTGTTCGAACTGCACCGTGGGGCGATACGGCAATGCGCGCGAGCGGCGCACGCCGAACGGCTGTTGCGGCGCCTGCACGGTGGCCGGCAGCGGCGGCAGCGCATGCTCGCGCAGGGCGGCCGCGCGCGCCGCGGCGGCGCTCACATCGGGCAGCGCGGCGACGAACGGGCGCGTATCGGCCTGGCGGAAATCGAAGGCGTCGAGCAGGTCGCCGCAGACCGCGCGGCGCCATGGCGTCAGTCCGCTCGCGGCGACGCCGAAGCGGCGTTCCAGCAGGCGCAGCACCGAGGTGTGGTCGTAGACCTGCGAGTCGATCCAGCCGCCGCGGCTCCACGGCGAGATCACGTACAGCGGCACCCGCGGGCCCAGGCCATAGGGCCGGCCGCGCAATTCCGGCAGGTCGGCCTTCTCGTCGCCCGGCGCCGGATGCAGGTGGTATTCGCCGTCGGTGCTGACCGTCGAGGCGCCGGCCCAGCCGCCGGCCGCGGCCGCATCGGGCGAGGGCGGCGCCGGCGGCGGCACGTGGTCGAAGAAGCCGTCGTTCTCGTCGAACATCAGCAGCAGCGCGGTGCGCGCCCACACCTGCGGATCGGCAGTCAGCGCGTCGAGCACGCGCGCGGTGTAGGCCGCGCCCTGCGCGGGGCTGGACGGATCGGGATGCTCGCTGCCGGCGGCGTCGGCGATGATGAAGCTCACCGCCGGCAGCCGCGCGGCGAGCACGTCCTCGCGCAACTGCGCCAGCGTGCGCGTGCCGACCCCGCGTTCGCGCAGTTGCGGATCGTGGCCGGGCGCGCCGCGCCAGGCCGCGCGGAACGGCGCGAAGCCGGCCAGCGGGTTGTCGGTGAAGTTGTCGGCCATGTCCTGGTAGATCTGCCAGGACACGCCGGCCTGCTGCAGCGCTTCGACATAGCTGGGCCAGCGGTAGTCTTCCGCATGTCCGCCCAATTCGGGAAAGTTGTCGTGCGAGTTGGCAATCACCGGCCCGCCGGCGCGCGCATGCGCATCGTTGTGCCCGGTCCACAGGAACACCCGGTTGGGATTGGTGCCGGCCTGGATCGCGCAGTGGTAGGCGTCGCACAGGGTGAAGGCCTCGGCCAGCGCGAACTGGAACGGCAGGTCGTCGCGTTCGTAGTGGGCCAGCGCATGGTCGCGCTTGGCCGCGGTCCAGTGGCCCATGCGGCCGTGGTCCCAGGCCTGCTGCGCGTTGGGCCAGGTGTGCGGCGTGCCTTGCACGCGCATGGTGGCGAAGTCGCGCGCGGTGTGCAGCGGGAACGGCGCCAGCAGCCGGCTGCCGTCCGCGCTGGGCTGCAGCCAGACGCTGCGCCGTGCCGCCTCGGGCAGCGGCGGCGCCGGGATCGGGAAGCGGTCGCCGAAGCCGCGCGCGCCGGGAAAGCTGCCGAAGTAGTGGTCGAAGGCGCGGTTCTCCTGCATCAGGATCACCACGTGCTGCAGGTCCTGCAGGGTGCCGCTGCGCACGTCCGGCGCGATCGCCGCGGCGCGGGCGATGCTGGGCGGCAGCAGCGCTGCGGCGGCACCGGCGACGCCGGCCTGCAGCAGGCGGCGGCGGGGAAGATCGGTCATGGCACGGGCACCGGCAGGACGGAACGAAGAGGGCTCGCCGACGGCATCGCGCCGCCGGCGAGGGCGCAGCATGCGGGCTGCGCGATTACAGATCCAGCGTCAGGGTCAGGCCGACCGTGCGCGGTGCGGCGATGAAGGCGCTGTCGCTGCCGTCCACGCCTTCCAGGTAGCGCTTGTCGGTGAGGTTGCTGACGTTGAGGTCCAGCTTCACGCCCTGCAACTGCGCCGACAGTTGCGACAGGCTCAGGCCCAGGTGCGCGTCGAAGGTGGTGACGCCGTCCAGGCTGGCGCTGTTGGACGCATCCAGGTAACGCTTGCCCAGGTAGCGCCCGGAGATGCCGAACGCCCAGGCCTGGCCCTGCCAGTCGGCCGAGGCGACCAGGGTGTTGCGCGGCTGGCCGATCACCTGCGAGCCGGGGGTGATCTCCAGCGCCGTGTCGCGCGCCGCGTCGCCGCTGCCCAGGTAGGTCGCCTTGTTGAAGGTGTAGGCGCCGTTGATCCGCCAACCGTTGTCCCAGCCGTAGCCCAGCGCCGCTTCCACGCCGCGCGCGTGCACGCCGCCGAAGTTCTCGTAGACGCCGTCGGTCTCGCCCAGGTAGTCGATGCCGTCAACGAAGTTGGCCGGCACGTAGACGATGCGGTTGTCGAAACGGATGTCGTACACGGTGACGCTGCCGGTCAGCGGCCAGCGGCTGATGCGCAGGCCCAATTCGACGTTGTCGGCGGTTTCCGGCTTGACCCGGCTCAGCGCCACCGGGTCGGTCTCGCCGAGCACGCCGGAGGGGATCGCGGCGAAGTTCTGCGAGTAGCCGGCGAAGGCTTCCAGGCCCTTGACCGGCGTGGTCCAGGTCAGGCCGGCGGAGAACAGCGGATCGGAATGCGCGTCCGACGCGGCGTGCTGGCTGTCGCCGATGCGGCGGTCGCGGGTCTGGTCGACGAAGAACTGCTTGACGCCCACGCGCCAGGCGAAATCGCCGTAGCGCATCAGGTCCTCGACGTAGTACATGCGCTCGTCGGTGTCGTAGCGGTCCTTGAACTGCACCCAGTACGGGCTGTGGTCGAAGGCGATGTTGGTGCCGACGTTGAGCAGCCGGTGCCAGTCGCGGGTGACGCTGCGCTGGTACTTCTCCAGCCACACGCCGGCGCGCACGGTGTTGTCGATCGCGCCCAGCGCGGTGCGCCATTCGGCATCGGCGGTGAACCCGGCGCGGTCGTTGTCGTAGTGGCTATGGCGGTAGGACTGCACCGCTTGCGAACCGGCCGGGTAGCAGGCCGGGTCGGACTCGGCCGGCAGCGTCGCGCTGCCGCTGCAGCCGGCGCGCATGGTCGCCGCCGCGCCGCTGGGGGTGACGAAGTAGATCTTGCCCAGGTCGCTGCCGCCGTACACGGTGCGCCCGCCCCGGTATTCCGACTCCGGGCTGCCGCTGCCGTCGTCGCTCACGTCCACCAGGTACGGTGGGATCCAGTCGCCGCGGCCTTCCAGGCGGTGCGCGTAGCCGGCCAGCGTGGCCTTGAAGCCGTTGCCGCCGTCGAACGCGCCGCGCAGGTAGCCGAAGGTGTTCTTGCGCAGCGCGCGCGAGCCGGAACGGTAGTTCTGGTCCAGATAGGGAATGCCGGTCAGCGTGCCGGTCAGCAGGTCGTGCTCGGGATCGCGCGCGAACTGCTCGGGGGTGACGCTGGTGTATTCGGACTCGTCGGCGTCGTCGTAGGACAGGTAGCCGCTCAGTTTCCATGCGCCCAGTTCGCTGTCGAACTTGCCGGCCAGGTGGTCGCGGGTGGTGTGGCCGCTGCCGTCGATCCAGTCGTCGTTGCTGCTGTGCGAGGCGCTGAGCCAGGCCTTGGTGCTGCCGATCAGGCCGGTGTCGTAGCGGGCGTAGTACTTGCGCGCATCGTTGTCGCCGATGCCCACCGCCACACGCACGCGCTGCGCATCGAGCGGCTCGCCGGTCAGGTAGTTGAGCGTACCGCCCAGCGCCTCGTTGGAGCGCGAGGCGATGTCGGCGGTGCCCTGGCTGACTTCCACCGTCTCCAGGTCCAGCGGATCGATGAAGCGGTTGGCCTTGGCGCCGCCGCCGTAGGCCGAGCCGCCGTTGGGCAGGCCGTCGATGGTGGTGCCGATCTGCTGGGTGTCGCGGTTGCTGACGAAGCCGCGCATGCTGATCTGCGTGCCCCAGTCGGAGGAGCCGAACGCGTCGGCCTCGGTCACGATCACGCCCGGAAGTTCGTTGAGCACGTCGTTGACGCTGCCCATGGCGAACTGGCGGTCGAGCATTTCCTTGCTGACGCTGGTCTTGGCGTAGGTGGTGGCCTGGCCGACGACCTGGACCTGCTCCAGGGTGGACACCTGCTCGCCAGCATCGGCGGGGGCCGCGGGAGCGCCGGTGTCGCTGGCGGCCTGGGCGTGGGCGACCATGGCCGACAGCAACATGGCCAGCGTGGTCCGCCGCGGGACACGGAAACTTTTCGGAAAATTCATCAAGGGTGAACGCTTGCATGTGGGGGACCGCGATGGTGTCGGCACATGGTTGCGTGGATGTGACTGTCGGTTTGCGGCCCTTGTGCGCACGCCTCTGCGGTGGCGGCGCGCTCGGCTGCTCCTTCTCCCATCGGGGCTACGGCCCCTTTGGTGGAAGGTGCCCGAAGGGGCGGATGAGGGGGGCGGACGCAGCCTCGTGCGCCCAGCGGGTCGCTTCGCGCCGGACCCTCACCCCAACCCCTCTCCCGACGGGAGAGGGGCTTAAGGCAGGTCGCGGCTTTTCCTTCTCCCCTCGGGAGAAGGTGCCCCGCAGGGGCGGATGAGGGTACGGGCGCAGCCTCGTGCACCCAAACCCCGCGAGTCGCTTCGCGCCGTACCCTCACCCCAACCCCTCTCCCTTGGGAGAGGGGCTAAGGGCTCGGCGGCTGGCGGCGCTATGGCCTCGGCAGGCACCGCCTTGGCGGCCGCGCCGACGGCATCGCTTGAAAGCCTGCGCCCGGGCCCCATACTGGCGGCCTCTGTTCCTCTCGCGTTTTTGCCGCCATGCCGATCTATGCTTTCCAATGTGCCGAGTGCGGTCACAGCTTCGACCGCCTGCAGAAACTCTCCGATCCCGATCCGGACGCCTGCCCGTCGTGCGGTGCGCCCGCGATCAAGCGGCAGCTGACCGCGCCGTCGTTCCGGTTGTCCGGCAGCGGCTGGTACGAGACCGATTTCAAGAAGGACGGCGACAAGAAGCGCAACCTGGCCGAGTCCGGCAGCGCAACCGGCGGCACCGGCGAGGCCAAACCCGCCGCGGCGCCCGCGGCCTCCGACGCCAAGCCCGCCGCTGCCGCGGCCAGCACGCCGGCGCCCGCGCCAGCGGCCAAGCCCGCCGCGACCTGAGGGCGCGCCTGTAGGCGGCGTCGCGCGGCTCGCCCGGCCAGGCACCTTTGCCACCGGCGGCCCGATGCCCGCAGTAGCAGCCAACGCCCGAAATGCGAACGGCCCGGAGTCGCCTCCGGGCCGTTCGCGTTTCCGCCTGGGAAGATCAGCGGGCGCCGAAGCGCGCCCGGCAGCCTTCCTTGACCCACACCGCGTTGCCCTCGTAGCCCCAGTTGCGGCCTTCCACGCAGGTGGTGCCGGACAGCTGCTGGATCACCGCCGGGCGGCCCTGGCGGCGGTCCCAGGCGCAGCTGCGCAGGCGCTTGTCGTCGCTGCTGCAGGTCACCGAGTAGTCGCCGCCGCCGGACGGCGGACGGCCCGGGCCCCAACCGCCGCCACCGCCACCGCCACCGCCCCGGCCTTCGGCGAATTCGCCGCGGCAGCCATCGTCGACCCACACCGTGCCGTCGCGCTGGCCCCAGCTGCGGCCCTCGATGCAGCGGGTGTCGGACAGCTGCCGCACCAGCACCGCGTTGCGCCAGCCGGTGTTGCACACCCGTTGCCGCTGGTCCTGGCTCTCGCAGCGGATGGTGCCGCCGGGACCGGCGCCGCCGCCATTGCCGCCGCCCCAGTTGCCGCCACCGCCGCCGTCGCTCCAGCCGCCCCGGCCCTCGGCGAAGCGGCCGCGACAGCCGCGGTCCACCCACACCGCGCCGGGACCGGCGCCCCAGGTCTGGCCCTCGATGCACGGCGAGTCCGACAGCGTGCCGACCAGCCGCGCGCGGCCGCGGAATGGGGTCGCGCACTGGCGGCGCTTGCGGTCGCTGCTGGAGCAGGCGATGGTCTGCGCGGTGGACCCGGGCTGCGGCCGCCACTGGCCGCTGCTGCCGCGCAGCGAGGTGGCGATGTCCTGCTGGATGCGGCCGAAGCCCCAGCCGCGGTCGATCTGGTCCAGGTAGAACTCCAACTGGTCGTCGGGGATCTGCCGGCCGCGCGACTGGTCGGCGTACTCGCGCTCGATCGCCCGCACCCGGCTCGGCACCGACAGCTGCCGCAGGTCCTCCGGCGCGTAGGCGCGCGCGCTCTGCGCGGCCACCGGCGCGCTGGCCAAGGCCAGTCCGGCCACCAATAGCCAACCGCTGAGATGCTTCAACATGGGTCCCCTCCGATGCCCGTGAATGTGGGCGGACTATAGCCTCACGGAAACTTAAGGCCAGGTGAGTTGCGGCGCGATTTGCCCGGGCCGGCGCCGCGCCGCAGAATATCCGGCTTGCCGGCGCCTTCTGCGGCGGCGGTCCCTCCTTGGAGTTTGCGATGCGTACCCACTTCTGCGGCCTGGTCGACGAGACCCTGATCGGCCAAACCGTCACCCTGGCCGGCTGGACCGATGTCGCCCGCAATCTCGGCGGCGTCTGCTTCATCGACCTGCGCGACCACGAAGGCATCGTGCAGGTGACGGTGGAGCCGGAGAACGCGGAGGTGTTCGCGGTCGCCGCCTCGCTGGGCTACGAGGACGTGCTGCAGGTCGAAGGCGTGGTGCGCGCGCGGCATGCGGTCAACGACAAGCTGCGCAGCGGCAAGGTCGAGGTCATCGCCACCCGCATCAGCGTCCTCAACAAGGCCGCGCCGCTGCCGTTCCATGCGCACGAGAACCCCGGCGAAGAAACCCGCCTGAAGTACCGCTACCTGGACCTGCGCCGCCCGGAGATGCAGCGCATGCAGCGCACCCGCATCAAGCTGGTGCAGGCGCTGCGCCGGCACCTGGACAGCAAGGGCTTCCAGGACATCGAGACGCCGATCCTGGCCAACGTCACTCCGGAAGGCGCGCGCGACTTCCTGGTGCCGGCGCGCATGCACCCGGGCGAGTTCTACGCGCTGCCGCAGTCGCCGCAGCTGTTCAAGCAGATCCTGATGGTGGCCGGCTTCGACCGCTACTACCAGATCGCGCGCTGCTTCCGCGACGAAGCGCTGCGCGCCGACCGCCAGCTCGAGTTCACCCAACTCGACATGGAGTTCGCCTTCGTGCGCGAGCGCGACGTGCAGGACTTCGTCGAAGAGATGATCCGCGCCATCTTCAAGGAAGTGGCCGAGGTCGAACTGGACGCCAGCTTCCCGCGCATGACCTGGGCCGAGGCGATGCGCCGCTACGGCTCGGACAAGCCGGACCTGCGCATCGCGCTGGAACTGGTCGACGTGGCCGAGCTGGTCAGGGACAGCGAGTTCGCGGTGTTCAGCGCCGCCGCCAACGACGCCGATGGCCGCGTCGCCGCGCTGCGCATCCCCGGCGGCGCCAGCCTGTCGCGCAAGCAGATCGACGAGTACGCCGCGCACGCCGCCAAGTACGGCGCCAAGGGCCTGGCCTACATCAAGATCGGCGACAACGGCGAGATTGCATCGCCGATCGCCAAGTTCTTCGGCGACGCGGCCTTCGCCGCGCTCGTCGCGCACGTCGGCGCCGGCAACGGCGACATCGTGTTCTTCGGCGCCGGCGCCTACGGCAAGGTCTCCGATTTCATGGGCGCGCTGCGGTTGAAGGCCGGCAAGGACTTCGCCCTGGTCGCCGACGGTTGGCGGCCGCTGTGGGTCACCGATTTCCCGATGTTCGAGTACGACGAGGAAGCGCAGCGCTACGTCGCCCTGCATCATCCCTTCACCGCACCGGCGGTGGAGGACATCGACGACCTGCGCGCTAACGCCAGGACCGCGGTGTCGCGCGGCTACGACATGGTGCTCAACGGCAACGAGATCGGCGGCGGCTCGATCCGTATCCACCGCACCGACATGCAGGCGGCGGTGTTCGAACTGCTCGGCATCGGCGCCGAAGAGGCGCGGATCAAGTTCGGCTTCCTGCTCGACGCGTTGAAGTACGGCGCGCCGCCGCACGGCGGCATCGCCTTCGGCATCGACCGCATCGCCGCGCTGATGGCCGGCACCGACTCGATCCGCGACGTCATCCCGTTCCCCAAGACCACCGGCGCGCAGGACCTGATGACCGGCTCGCCGTCGCCGATCAGCGAAGAGCAGCTGGCCGAAGTGCACGTGCAGGTGCGCGCCAAGCCGGTGCAGGGCTGAGTGATGGCATTGGCGATCCGCCAGGCCACGCCGGACGACGCCGCCACGCTGGCGGCGATGGCCGCGGCCACCTTCACCGAGACCTTCGGCCACCTGTATTCGCCGCAAGACCTGCATGGCTTCCTCGACGAGCACTACACCGCGCAGCGGCAACGCACGATCCTGCAGCACCCGGACTACGCGATCTGGCTGCTGGAGGACGACGGCGTGGCGGTGGGCCACGCCGCGGCCGGCCCATGCGGCCTGCCGCATGCCGAGGTGCAGCCCGGCGACGGCGAACTGAAGCGGCTGTACCTGCTGCGTTCGCACCAGAACAGCGGCTGGGGCAGCCGCCTGTTCGAGACCGCGCTGGCCTGGCTGGAACACGCCGGCCCGCGCACGCTGTGGATCGGGGTGTGGTCGGAGAACTTCGGCGCGCAGCGCTTCTATGCGCGCTACGGCTTCGAGAAGGTCGGCACCTACGAGTTCCCGGTCGGGCAGACCCGCGACCTGGAATTCATCCTGCGGCGCCTGCCGCGCTCGGCATAGCCTCGCGCGGCACGCATGACCGCCATGCCGGCGCGGCCAGCCGATCGGCAGGGCCGGCGACATGGCGCAGTAGACTGGCCACTCCTCCCGACCCGACAGGAGAGTGCCATGCCGCGATCACTGAAATACGCCGCCGCCGTGCTGCCGCTGCTGGCCGCGTGCGCGCCATCGGCCTCGCTGCAGCCGGCCAGCGGCGGCCCGGCCGGGCAGGGCGACGGCCGCTGCCAGGCCGAGCCGGTGACCTGGGCGGTCGGCCAGGTCGCGACCGAGGCGACCATGGCCAGGCTGCGCAAGGACAGCGGCGCCGGCTTGGTGCGGCCGATCGCGCCGGGCCAGCCGACCACGCGCGACCTGCGCCCGGACCGGCTCAACGTCTTCGTCGGCGCCGACAATGTCATCACCAAGCTCGGTTGCGGCTGAGCCGGCCGGCGCGTGCGCAGCGCGGCCGGAGCCGGACACCGGTGCCGCCGCAACGCCGCAGGTGCTGCTGTTGCACGGCATCTGGAACGGCCGCGCCTGGCTGGGGCCGCTGGCCTGGCGGTTGCGCCGCGACGGTTTCCGCGTCGCCAGTTTCGGCTACTCGACCGCGTTCGGCGGCGCCGAGGCGGCGGTGCCGCGGTTGCAGCAGCGGATCGAGCGCCTGGCCGCGCACGGGCCGCTGGCCCTGGTCGGGCACAGCCTGGGCGGGCTGATCGCGCTGCAGGCCCTGCGCCAGGCGCCGCAGCTGCCGGTGACCCGGGTGGTGTGCCTGGGCGCCCCGCTGGCCGGCAGCGCGGTGGCGCAGGCGCTGCTGCGACGCGGCCTCGGCGCCGCCCTGGGCCGCAGCGCGGCCTTGCTGCAGCAGGGTCTCGGACTCTGGGACGGGCGCGCCGCGGTCGGCATGGTCGCCGGCAGCGTCGCGTTGGGACTGGGCAACCGCTTCGTCGCGCTGGGGCCGGAGTCGGACGGCACCGTGGCCCTGGCCGAGACCCGCGTGCCCGGCCTGCACGACCATTGCCTGGTGCGCGCCAGCCACAGCGGCCTGTTGTTCTCGCCGGCGGCCGCGCGCCAGACCGCGGCGTTCCTGCGCCATGGCCGCTTCGCCGCCTGAGCGCGGGCACCGCGGATGGGGGCGCGGCGGCGCAATCGAGTAAAATCCGCCGCTTGTCCTTCTGATGTCCGGAACGCCCCATGGGTAGAGGCCCCTCGATCGAAGCCCGCAAGAACGCATCCGATGCGAAGCGCGGCAAGATTTTCACCAAGATCATCCGCGAGATCGGCGTCGCCGCGCGCGCCGGCGGCGGCGACCCGTCCAACAACCCGCGCCTGCGCGTGGCGATGGACAAGGGCCTGGCCTCGAACATGTCCAAGGACGTGATCGAGCGCGCGATCAAGAAGGCCACCGGCGAGCTGGAAGGGGTCGAGTACGAGGAAATCCGCTACGAGGGCTATGCCCCGGGCGGCGTGGCGGTGATCGTCGACTGCCTGACCGACAACCGCGTGCGCACCGTGGCCGACGTGCGCCATGCCTTCAGCAAGTGCGGCGGCAACATGGGCACCGAGGGCTCGGTGGCCTTCATGTTCAAGCGCCTGGGCGTGCTCAGCTTTGCCGCCGGCGCCGACGAGGAGAAGATCACCGAAGCGGCGATCGAGGCCGGCGCCGACGACATCGTGGTCTATCCGGAGGACGGCGCGATCGACGTGCTGACCTCGCCGGACGCGTTCCACGCGGTCAAGGACGCGATGCAGGCGGCTGGCCTGGCCGCCGACCATGCCGAGATCAGCTTCCGCGCCGACAACGACATCGCCGTGGAAGGCGACACCGCGCTGCAGGTGCGCAAGCTGCTGGACATGCTGGAAGACCTGGACGATGTGCAGGCGGTCTATTCCAATGCCGACCTGGGCGGTTATGCGTGAACTGAGGCGCGGGACCGGGGACCGGGGACCGGGGACCCGTAACGGCGCAAGGCACAGGTACGTCACTGCCCGGCGCGTCGAGGTGTTCCAATGCGCGCCCCGGTGAGCGCTTCCGGTCCCCGGTCCCCGGTCCCCGGTCCCGGCGCCGTGCGCATCCTCGGCATCGATCCCGGCTCGCAACGCACCGGCGTGGGCATCATCGACGTCGACGCCGCCGGCCGCACCACCCATGTGCACCACGCGCCGTTGCTGCTGCTCGGCGAGGGCGACTTCTCGCAGCGGCTCAAGCGCCTGCTGCACGGGCTGGGCGCGCTGATGGAGGAATACCAGCCGCAGGAAGTGGCGATCGAGCGGGTGTTCATGGGCAAGAGCGCCGATGCGGCGCTCAAGCTCGGCCACGCGCGCGGCGCGGCGATCTGCGCGGTGGTGCTGCGCGATCTGCCGGTGCACGAATACGCGGCCAAGGAGATCAAGCTGGCCATCGTCGGCAAGGGCGGGGCCGAGAAGCAGCAGGTGCAACATATGGTCGGCCTGATGCTGAGCCTGACCGGCAAGCTGCAGGCCGACGCCGCCGACGCGCTGGCGGTGGCCATCACCCACGCCCACGTGCGCGCGACCGCGCAGCGCCTGGGCATCAGTACGCAACAGGCTTGGAGCAGGAAATGAGTGGAGCCGGGATTCGGGATTGGGGATTGGGGATTGGAAACGGCCGCGCGCAAGCGCGGACGCCGCCACGTCTTTGCGAATCCCCAATCCCCAATCCCCAATCCCGGCGCCTCGCACGAGGCGCCCAATGATCGGCCGTCTGCGCGGGATCCTCGCCTACAAGCAGCCGCCGTGGCTGGTGATCGACGTGGGCGGGGTCGGCTACGAGCTGGAGGCGCCGATGAGCACCTTCTACGACCTGCCCGACGTCGGCCGCGACGTGATCCTGTTCACCCACTACGCGCAGAAGGAGGACAGCGTGTCGCTGTACGGCTTCCTGCGCGAGGGCGAGCGGCGCCTGTTCCGCGACGTGCAGCGGGTCACCGGCATCGGCGCCAAGATCGCGCTGGCGGTGCTGTCGGGGGTCAGCGTGGACGAGTTCGCGCGGATGGTCACCGCCGCCGACGTCACCGCGCTGACCCGCATCCCCGGCATCGGCAAGAAGACCGCCGAGCGCATGGTGGTGGAACTGCGCGACCGCGCCGCGGACTTCAGCGGCGGCGCGCCGATCACCGGCCAGCTGGGCACCGACGCGGTGTCCGAGGCCACCGTGGCGCTGCAGCAGCTCGGCTACAAGCCGGCCGAGGCGGCGAAGATGGCGCGCGATGCCGCCGCCGACGGCGACGAGGTCGCCACCGTGATCCGCAAGGCCCTGCAGGCCGCGTTGCGCTGAGCCGGCGCCGTACCCCTCTTCTTCACGCCTTGCGGCGCTAACCTGATCCCCTCATGTCCTCCACTCCCGTTCCATCCCCCGGCTCAGGCCATTCGGCCGATGCGCATGGCAAGGCCGGCTTCGCGCTGGTCATCGGCGCCATCGGCGTGGTGTTCGGCGACATCGGCACCAGCCCGCTGTACACGCTCAAGGAAGCGTTCTCGCCGCACTACGGCCTGAGCAGCGACCACGACACCGTGCTCGGGGTGCTGTCGCTGGCGTTCTGGTCGCTGATGATCGTGGTGACGCTGAAGTACGTCACCATCATCATGCGCGCCGACAACGAGGGCGAGGGCGGCATCATGGCGCTGATGGCGCTGACCCAGCGCACCATGCGCAAGGGCTCGCGCTCGGCCTACGTGGTCGGCATCCTCGGCATCTTCGGCGCCTCGCTGTTCTTCGGCGACGGCGTGATCACCCCGGCGATCTCGGTGCTGGGCGCGGTCGAGGGCCTGGAGGTGGCCGCACCGGGCCTGCACGCCTTCATCGTGCCGATCACCGTGGTGGTGCTGGTGATCCTGTTCCTGGGCCAGCGCTTCGGCACCGAGAAGGTCGGCAAGGTGTTCGGCCCGATCACCTGCCTGTGGTTTCTGTCGCTGGCGGCGATCGGCATCTGGAACATCGTCGACGCGCCGGAAGTGCTGAAGGCGTTCAACCCGTGGTGGGCGATCCGCTTCTTCCTCGAGCACGGCTGGCACGGGGTGTGGATCCTCGGCGCGGTGGTGCTCGCGGTGACCGGCGGCGAAGCGCTGTACGCGGACATGGGCCACTTCGGCGCGCGTCCGATCCGCCACGCCTGGTACTTCTTCGTGCTGCCGTGCCTGGTGCTGAACTACCTGGGGCAGGGCGCGCTGGTGCTCAAGCATCCGGCGGCGCTGAAGAACCCGTTCTTCGAGGCGGTGCCCGGCTGGGCGCTGTACCCGATGATCGTGCTGGCCACGCTGGCGGCGGTGATCGCCTCGCAGGCGGTGATCACCGGCGCGTTCTCGATCGCGCGCCAGGCGATGCAGCTGGGCTACATCCCGCGCATGCTGATCAAGCACACCTCGCACGACACCATCGGCCAGATCTACATCCCCGGCATCAACTGGCTGCTGATGGTGATGGTGATCGCGCTGGTGCTGATCTTCCGCAGCTCCACCAACCTGGCGGTGGCCTACGGCATCTCGGTGTCGGCGACGATGCTGATCGACACCCTGCTGCTGGCGCTGGTGGCGCGCGCGCTGTGGCCGCGCTGGCGCAACTGGGTGCTGCCGCTGTGCGTGGTGTTCTTCGTCATCGACGCCGCGTTCCTGATCGCCAACGGCGCCAAGCTGCTGCAGGGCGCCTGGTTCCCGGTGGCGCTGGGCATCGTGATGTTCACCATGATGCGCACCTGGCGCCGCGGCCGCGAGCTGCTGCGCGAGGAGATCCGCAAGGACGGCATCCAGATCGACAGCTTCCTGCCCGGGCTGATGCTGGCGCCGCCGGTGCGCGTGCCGGGCACCGCGGTGTTCCTGACCGCCGACGCGACCGTGGTGCCGCATGCGCTGATGCACAACCTCAAGCACAACAAGGTGCTGCACGAGCGCAACGTGTTCCTGACCGTGGAGACCCTGCCGGTGCCGTACGCCTCGGCGCGGCAGCGGCTGAAGATGGATGCCATCGGCGACGAGTTCTACCGGGTGATCGTGCGCTTCGGCTTCATGGAAACCCCCGACGTGCCGCTGGCGCTGATGCGCTCCTGCGACCAGGGCGGCATCTACTTCGACCCGATGGACACCACCTATTTCGCCAGCCGCGAGACCATCGTCGCCAGCGCCAACCGCGGCATGCCGATCTGGCGCGACAAGCTGTTCGCGGTCATGCACCGCAACGCCGCCCCGGCCACCGGCTTCTTCCGCATCCCGGGCAACCGGCTGGTGGAGCTGGGGGCGCAGGTGGAGATCTGAGTGGGGCCGGGACCAGGGACCAGGGACCAGGGACCCGGTAAAAGCGGGCTCCGTTCTTCTACAATTGTCCGATGACGATGTTCCTCATCCCCGCTGGCCATGCCGCAACCGGTCGACTGCCTGTCGCTGTTGCCCGGTCCCCGGTCCCCGGTCCCCGGTCCCGTTGATGGACCGCATCATCGCCAGCAGCGCCACCCGCGAAGACGATGCGGTCGAGGCCAGCATCCGTCCCAAGCGCCTGGCCGACTACCTCGGCCAGCAGCCGGTGCGCGAGCAGCTGTCGATCTATATCGAAGCGGCCAAGGCGCGCGGCGAGGCGATGGACCATGTGCTGATCTTCGGCCCGCCGGGGCTGGGCAAGACCACGCTCAGCCACGTCATCGCCAACGAACTGGGGGTCAACCTGCGGGTGACCTCCGGCCCGGTGATCGAGAAGGCCGGCGACCTGGCGGCGCTGCTGACCAACCTGCAGCCGCACGACGTGCTGTTCGTCGACGAGATCCACCGCCTGTCGCCGGTGGTCGAGGAAGTGCTGTATCCGGCGATGGAAGACTTCCAGATCGACATCATGATCGGCGAGGGCCCGGCCGCGCGTTCGATCAAGATCGACCTGCCGCCGTTCACCCTGATCGGCGCCACCACCCGCGCCGGCCTGCTGACCGCGCCGCTGCGCGACCGCTTCGGCATCGTGCAGCGTCTGGAGTTCTATACCCCGGAAGAGCTGGGCAAGATCGTGCGCCGGTCCTCCAGCATCCTCGGCATCGCCTGCGACGCCGACGGCTGCGCGGAGATCGCGCGGCGCGCGCGCGGCACCCCGCGCATCGCCAACCGGCTGCTGCGCCGGGTCCGCGACTTCGCCCAGGTGCGCGCCGACGGGCACATCGACCTGGCCGTGGCGCAGGCGGCGATGCAGATGCTCAAGGTCGATCCGGAAGGCTTCGACGAGCTCGACCGGCGCCTGCTGCGCACCATCATCGACTACTTCGACGGCGGCCCGGTCGGGGTCGAGTCGCTGGCCGCCTCGCTGTCCGAAGAGCGCGGCACCCTGGAAGACGTGATCGAGCCCTACCTGATTCAGCAGGGCTACCTGATCCGCAGCGCCCGCGGGCGCATGGCGACCAACAAGGCGTATCTGCACTTGGGCTTGCCGCCCAAGCGGGATTCGGGATTGGGGATTGGGGATTCGGGAGGGCTGTTTTGACTGCTAGCCGCCAGGACGCGCCTTTGCTCGGCGAATCCCCAATCTCCAATCCCCAATCCCGGCAGCTATTCAGTTGGCCGACACGCATCTACTGGGAAGATACCGACGCCGGTGGGGTGGTCTACCATGCGCGCTACGTCGCCTTTCTGGAGCGGGCGCGCACGGAATGGTTGCGCGCGCTGGGCTACGGACAGGAGCGCTTGCGCCTGCAGCACGATCTGGTGTTTGCGGTGCGCGCGATGCAGCTCGACTTCCTGCGCCCGGCCCGCCTCGACGATACGCTGCAGGTCGGCGCCGCGCTGTCGCAGTGCAAGCGCGCCAGCCTGCTGTTCGCGCAGTCGATCCACCGCGACGGCGAGTTGCTGTTGCGCGCGCAGGTGAAGGTGGCGGTGCTCGGCGCCGGCAGCTTCCGCCCGCGCGGCATGGACGACGCGCTGTACGACGCATTGAAAGTTCTCGAAATCACTGAAACAGAATTACTGAGGAACGACGGATGATCGCATTGCTCCTGGCCTTGCAGGACACGGTGGTGGAGGCGCTGCCGCAGGACGTGACCCAGACCGCCGCGCAGGCCGTCGCCAACACGGCTGCCCACGGCGGCATCAACTACTTGGACCTGCTGCTCAAGGCCAGCCTGCCGGTCAAGGTGATCGTGCTGCTGCTGCTGCTCGGCTCGCTGATCAGCTGGGTGATCATTTTCCGCAAGGCGCGGGTGTTCAAGCAGGCCAACCGCGAGGCCGACGACTTCGAGAACCGCTTCTGGTCCGGCACTGACCTGACCAAGCTCTACGCCGGCGCGGCCGACCGCAACCGCGTCGTCGGCGGACTGGAAGCGATCTTCGAGGCCGGCTTCCGCGAGTTCACCCGTCTGCGCGACAAGCGCAAGCTCGACGCGCGCATCCAGCTGGAAGGCGCGCAGCGCGCGATGCGGGCGACCTATGCGCGCGAAGTGGACCGCCTGGAGCGCAACCTGGAACTGCTCGCCAACATTGGCTCCACCGCGCCCTACGTGGGCCTGGTCGGCACCGTGTTCGGCATCATGGTGACCATGCACGACATGATCAACAGCGGCCAGCAGGCGGGCATCGCCGCGGTCGCGCCGGGCATTTCCGAGGCGCTGTTCGCGACCGCCATCGGCCTGTTCGTGGCGATCCCGGCGGTGTGGGCGTACAACCGCTTCACCACCCGGGTCGAGCGCATGGCCGTCCGCTTCGAGACCTTCTCCGAAGAGTTCAGTTCCATCCTGCAGCGCCAGGCCAGCGGCGACTGAGCGCGCCCGCGCGCTCCGCCCCAGATCCCAGGATTCCCGCATGACTGCCGCCATTTCCCGCCGCAAGCGCCGCAAGCTCAAGTCCGAGATCAACGTCGTGCCGTACATCGACGTGATGCTGGTGCTGCTGATCATCTTCATGGTCACCGCGCCGCTGCTCAGCCTGAGCGTGGACGTGGACCTGCCCGATTCCACCGCGCGTTCGGTGGAGAGCAAGAAGGACCCGGTCATCGTCACCGTCGACGCCGAGGGCCGCTATACGCTGACCCTGCAGGACGGCAAGCCGGAGAAGATCGGCGCGCCGGAGCTGAAGGCCAAGATCCAGGCCTTCGTCGGCCAGAACAAGGACGTGCCGGTGTTCGTCGCCGCGCCCGGCAATTCCAACTACCAGCTGGTCATGGACACCATGGTCATGCTGCAGCAGGCGGGCGTTCCCAAGGTGGGCCTGATGAGCCAGCCCGGTACCAATGCACGCTGAAGCCGATACCCGACCGCATCTGGCCCAGGGCGACAACGATGGCCTGATGTACGGCATCGCCCTGGCGGTAGGCGTGCACGTGCTGCTGGCGCTGCTGTTCTTCCTCGCCTGGTGGTGGTCGCCGCTGCGCGAGGTGGAGCCGGCGGCCGGGTCGCCGATGGTCGAGGCCTCGCTGGTGGTGTCCGCCGCCGACGTGCGTTCGGCGCAGAAGGCGGTGCAGGACGCGCCCGAGCCGCTGCCCGAGCCGCTGCCCGAACCGGTCAAGGACATCGCCGAGGACGACACCGTGCCGCCGCCGCAGCCGATCCCCGTGCCCAAGCCGCAGCAGGCGCCGACCGAGCAGCAGCAGAAGGCGCAGGACTTCATCCCGGTGCCGGACAAGGTCGACCAGGACCGCGCCAGCCGCACCGCGATCTCGCAGGAAAAAGAGAAGCAGGAGCAGGAAGCCAAGCGCCGCCAGGAGCAGGTCGACCTGACCGAGCAGAAGCGCCAGCAGGAGGCCGAGCAGAAGCAGCGCCTGGCCGCGCAGCAGGAAGAGGAGCGGCAGAAGAAGATCGCCGACATCCGCAAGCAGCGCGAGCAGGCCGAGCGCGAGGCCAAGCTGGCCGAGCAGAAGCTGCGCCAGTTGGCCGACGTGCGCGCCAAGCAGGCCTCGGCCACCGCCGCGTCCACGCCGCAGGCCGCACCCGGGCAGAACGGCACCAACACCGACCTGTCGGCCAAGTACGCCGCGGCGATCCAGCAGGCGGTGCTGAGCCAGTGGGTGCGCCCGGATTCGGTGCCGCTGGGGCAGAAGTGCAAGATCTCGATCAAGCAGATCCCCGGCGGCACGGTGATGGAGGCCCGGGTCAGTCCCGACTGCCCTTACGACGAGGCCGGGCGCCGCTCGATCGAGGCGGCGGTGCTGCGCGCGCAGCCGTTGCCGTATCGCGGCTTCGAATCGGTGTTCGCGCGCGAGCTGACCTTCAACTTCACCGCGCAGGATCGCTGAGACGCCGGGATTGGGGATTCGGGATTGGGGATGCGAAGTTTCGTTACCTGTCCCCACGGGCCAAAACCCCCGCTTCCGGGCTTGGCGAGGTTCGGAACTCCCGGGCGGCGGTGCGATAGGCGATAATCGGTGGCTCCTGCCATCGGCTTCACATGCCGATGGTTCATGATTGCGAATACGTTCACCCGCGCATTGCTATCTCTTGCGCCTTCCCGAGTACTGCTGAGCGACCCATGAAGAAACTGCCGCGCTGGCTTGCCGTCCTGACTGCCCTGTTGCTCCCCTTGGCCGCGTCCGCGCAGGACAAGGGCCTGGAAATCGACATCGTCGGCGGCAACGCGTCGGCGACCCCGATCACCGTCGTGCCGATGCCCTACCAGGGATCGGCGGCCGCGCCGTCCACCGACGTGTCTGCGGTGGTCCGCGCCGACCTGGACCGGTCCGGCCAGTTCCGCAACCTGCCCGAGGCGCAGATCGTCGAGCGTCCGACCCGCGGCAGCGAAGTCCAGTACGCCACCTGGCGCGCGCTGAAGCAGGACTACCTGGTCGCCGGCCGGGTGATGGACGCCGGCGAGGGCACCTACCGGGTCGAGTACGAACTGTTCGACGTGGCCAAGGGCGAGCGCATGCTCGGCCTGGCGATGACCGCGCGTGCCAGCGCGATGCGCGACGTGGCGCACCAGATGGCCGATGCGATCTACGAGAAGATCACCGGCGTGCGCGGCGCGTTCTGGACCCGCATCGCCTACGTCACCGCCAGCGGCAAGGGCGGCGCGATGCGCTATGCGTTGATGGTCGCCGACTCGGATGGCTACAACCCGCAGACCATCGTGCGCTCGGCCGAACCGCTGCTGTCGCCGAACTGGAGCCCGGACGGCAAGAAGCTGGCCTACGTGAGCTTCGAGCGCGGCAACTCCTCGATCTACATCCAGGACATCGCCACCGGCGCCCGCCAGCTGGTGTCCAGCTTCCGTGGCATCAACGGCGCGCCCGCGTTCTCGCCGGACGGCCGCAAGCTGGCCCTGGCGCTGTCGCGCAGCGGCAACCCGGAGATCTACGTGATGGACCTGGGCAGCAAGCAGCTGACCCAGTTGACCAACCACTTCGGCATCGACACCGAGCCGACCTGGGCACCGGACGGCAGCACCATCTACTTCACCTCCGATCGCGGCGGCCGCCCGCAGATCTACCAGGTGGCCGCGACCGGCGGCAGCGCCAGCCGGGTGACCTTCCAGGGTAACTACAACGCCACCGCCAGCGTGTCCTTCGACGGCAACAAGATCGCCGTCGCCCAGGGCAGCGGCAACACCTACAAGATCGCGATGATGGATCGCAGCCTGGGTTCGCCGCGCTGGAACACATTGTCTACGGGTTCGCTGGACGAGTCGCCGAGCTTTGCGCCCAACGCCAGCATGGTCCTGTACGCCGCCCGCGAAGGCGGGCGAGGCGTCCTTTATGCGGTCTCGGCCGATGCCCGGGTGCGCCAGCGCCTGGTCCTGGCCGATGGCGACGTGCGCGAGCCGTCGTGGTCTCCGTATCGGACGGCGCGTTGACAACGTAAGTTTGATGTTAATATTTCGCTGCGTTGAACCCCCTTTCGGCTCAGGAGCCATATAGGTATCCCCATGAACAAGACCACCCGCGTTCTGCTTGTTTCGCTTTTGTCCGTCGCAGCTCTGGCCGGCTGCTCCAAGAAGGTCAAGGAAGTTCCCCAGACCGACACCACCGGCACCACCGGTTCCACCACCCCGACCGGTCCGTCGACCTCCGGCCTGTACGGCCCGGGCGACCTGGACACCGACGCCTGCCTGCGCCAGCGCGTGGTCTACTTCGATCTGGACCAGGACTCGCTGAAGCCGGAGTTCCAGGCGATCATGGCCTGCCACGCCAAGTACCTGCGTGACCGTCCGTCCTCGCGCATCACCCTGCAGGGCAATGCCGACGAGCGCGGTTCGCGCGAGTACAACATGGGCCTGGGCGAGCGTCGTGGCAACGCCGTGTCTTCGGCGCTGCAGGCTGCCGGCGGTTCGGCTGCGCAGCTGACCGTGGTCAGCTACGGCGAAGAGCGTCCGGTCTGCACCGAGTCGGGCGAGTCCTGCTGGTCGCAGAACCGCCGCGTCGAGATCGTCTACACGGCTCAGTAATAGATGCGTATCGGTGTCCTTACATCGATGATCGTCGCGGCGGCCCTGGTGGCCGCCGCGCCGGCTCATGCGCAACGCGCCAGCTTGGCCGACCGGGTGACCGTGCTCGAGCAGCAGGCGATGAACACCCAGGGCAACACCGACATGCTGAACCAGCTCAACCAGCTGCGGACGCAGATGCAGTCGCTGCAAGCCACGATCGAGCAATTGCAGCACGACAACGAACAACTCAAGCAGCGTGCCAAGGACCAGTACCTGGACCTGGACGGCCGCCTGAACCGGCTCGAGGGTGGCGCCATGCCGCCGTTGCCGCCGGCTGGCGGTGCCGCACCGGCCGCTTCCGCACCGCCTGCCAGGCCGGCTGCCGCCGTTTCCGAACGGCCGCCGTCGGTGCATGGCGATGCCGGCACGCTGAGCGCCACCGGCGACGAGCGCACCAGCTACAACGTCGCGTTCGACGCGCTGAAGGCCGGCAAGTACGTCGACTCGGCCAACCTGTTCCAGAGCTTTCTCGAGCTGTACCCGAACGGCGTCTACGCCCCCAATGCCTTGTACTGGCTGGGCGAGAGCTACTATGCCACCAAGAATTTCCCGCTGGCCGAGGCGCAGTTCCGCGACTTGATCGGCCGCTATCCGACCCACGACAAGGCGTCCGGCGCCCTGCTCAAGCTGGGACTGTCGCAGTATGGCGAAGGCCATGCGCAGGAAGCCGAGCAGACCCTGCAGCAGGTGATCAGCCAGTATCCGGGATCGGATGCCGCGCGCACCGCGCAGGACCGCCTGCAGTCGATCCGCATCGGCCAGCAGCTGCGCTGAGCCCCGAACGCTGCCGCCATCGTCGCGGGGGCATACTTCTCCCGCCATGGCCGCCGTTCCCAGCGATATCGTACAAAGTCCGCTGCCGCGCCTGAAGCTGACGGAGATCTTCCTGTCGCTGCAGGGCGAGGCCGACAGCGCCGGCTGGCCGACCGTGTTCGTGCGTTTGACCGGTTGCCCGCTGCGCTGCAGCTACTGCGACACCGCCTACGCCTTCCACGGCGGGCAATGGTGGGACATCGACGCGATCCTGGCCGAAGTGGCGCGGCACGGCGTGCGCCATGTCTGCGTGACCGGCGGCGAGCCGCTGGCGCAGAAGCGCTGCCTGGGCCTGCTGCAGCAACTGTGCGACGCCGGTTACGACGTGTCGCTGGAAACCTCGGGCGCGCTCGACATCGCCGAGGTGGACCCGCGCGTGTCGCGGGTGCTCGACATCAAGACCCCGGCCTCGCAGGAGGCGCATCGCAACCGCTGGGACAACCTGCCGCTGCTGACCGCGCGCGACCAGATCAAGTTCGTGCTGTGCGGCCGCGCCGATTACGACTGGGCGCGCGCGATCGTCGCCGAACACCGCCTGCACGAACGTTGCACCGTGTGGTTCTCGCCGAGCAAGAGCGAACTGGCCCCGCGCGACCTGGCCGACTGGATCGTCGCCGACCGCCTGCCGGTCCGCTTCCAGATGCAGCTGCATAAGCTGCTGTGGAACGACGAGCCGGGCCGGTGAGAAGCCGGAATTGGGCATTCGGGATTGGGGATTCGTAGAAGCTCCCCTCCGATGTCCGATCGCGTGCTGTAGCTTTTGCGAATCCCCAATCTCCAATCCCAAATCCCGGCCCCACAATGAAAAACGCCGTCGTCCTACTCTCCGGTGGCATGGATTCCGCCGTCGTCGTCGCCATCGCCCGCGAGCAGGGCTATGCCGTGCATGCGCTGAGCGTGAGCTATGGGCAGCGGCATACCTCCGAACTGGACGCGGCCACGCGCGTGGCCGACGCGCTCGGCGCGGTGGCGCACAAGACCGTCAACGTTGACCTGCGCAGCATCGGCGGCTCCGCGCTGACCGACGACATCGAGGTGCCGGAGGCGGGCGGCGAGGGCATCCCGGTCACCTACGTGCCGGCGCGCAACACCATCATGCTGTCGGTGGCGCTGGGCTGGGCCGAGGTGCTGGGCGCGGCGGACATCTTCTGCGGCGTCAACGCCGTGGACTATTCCGGCTACCCGGACTGCCGCCCCGAGTTCATCGACGCCTTTCAGACCCTGGCCAACCTGGCGACCAAGGCCGGCGTGGAAGGCGCGGGCCTGCGCGTGCACGCGCCGCTGCAGCGCATGAGCAAGGCCGACATCGTGCGCGAAGGCGTGCGCCTGGGCGTGGACTTCGGCCTGACCGTGTCCTGCTACCGCGCCGATGCCGCCGGCCGCGCCTGCGGCCACTGCGACGCCTGTCGCCTGCGCGCCGCCGGCTTCGCCGACGCCGGCGTGGCCGACCCGACCCGCTACGCCTGATTTCGCGTTGACCCGGGGCTGGGGTAGAATACGCACCCCGGCGCAACGCCGGGGCATTGTTTTGGGCCGTTAGCTCAGTCGGTAGAGCAGAAGACTTTTAATCTTTTGGTCGATGGTTCGAATCCATCACGGCCCACCACTTCGATCAGCGATCCGAGCGTCGCCTTCGCTGGTCTCGTCACCGCTTGCTGAAATCACGCCAGAAAATCTGGCGGTGCGGGCGAGCACGCATCGTTGCGGTTGCCGCGGGAACTGCGTCGCTGGTTACGCGTCGAACAAACCTGCACGCGGCTGTCGGGACTGTAGCTTCTGCCGCCGTGCACCTGATCGCAAGTCAAAGAGAGCGGCTTCCGTCGCGACAAGCGCAGCAACTGAGCACGCCCCGCTCAAGCGCGTTGCCGGCCGCCCTGCATGCTCGACGCCGCCGTGCGCAGCGCCTGGCCGATCTGCTGCAGCACGCTCGAGCGCACCGCCGCGTGCTGCCAGTAGAGCGGGACGTCGAGCCAGCGCTGCGGATCGATGATCACGATCTGCTTCTCGCGCAATCCGGACGCGAGCATCTGCTCGGGGGCGAGGCACCATCCGAGACCGCGTGCGGCGGCTTCGACGAAGCCGGTGGAGGTCGGCAGGTAGTGGATGGGAGGGGCGAGGCGGGTGCGGGTGATGCGCCGCACGAAGCGGGCCTGCAGTGCGTCCTTGCGGTTGAACACCATCATCGGCGCCTGCGCCAGCGCCGCCGCGCCGAATCCTGCCGCGAAGTGGCGGGCGACGAATGCCGGCGAGGCGATCGCGTAGTAGCGCATGGCGCCCAGGGGATGGACGTTGCAGCCCTGCAGCGGCTTGCTCGCGGAGGTGACCGCGCCGAGCACAGTGCCGTTGCGCAGCAGTTCCAGGGTGTGGTCTTGGTCGTCCACGTGCACGTCGAACAGAAAACCGTGCGTATCGTGCAGGGCTGACAGTGCGGCGAGGAACCAGGTCTGCAGCGAGTCGTCGTTGACCGCGATCGCGATGCTGCGCGCGGGTCCGGCGGTGGCCGCGCTCGGCACGAAGTCGGCCAGCGCCTCGGCCTCCAGCGCCTGCATCGGCCGCACCCGGCGCAGCAGCGCTTCTCCCGCAGGCGTCGGCCGGCACGGCGCCTGGCGCACCACCAGCACCTGCCCCAGGCGGTCCTCGAGCGCCTTGATCCGTTGCGAGATCGCCGAAGGGGTTAGCGAAAGCCGGCGCGCGGCCGCCTCGAAGCTGCCTTCGTCGAGCACGGCGGCGAAGGCCGACAGTTGTGGATGCAGCAGGTCCATGCGCCTGGCCGATTAGAATTTCTTCATAGGCTACAGAATATTTAGCTTGGCTAATGCTATGGCCAGGGCCAGCATGCGCCTTCCGCAGTCCTGGACATCCGCACGTTGCTCGAAGCATCGCTTGCCGGCTTCGTCGCCAGCGCCGGCTTGATCATCGCGATCGGCGCGCAGAACGCCTTCGTCCTGCGCCAGGGGTTGCAGCGGCAGCATGTGGGCGTGGTGGTGGCGGTCTGCGCCTTCGGGGATATCGCGCTGATCGTGCTCGGGGTCGCCGGCATCGGCGCGCTGGTGCAGCAATGGCCGGCACTGCTGCAGGTGCTGCGCTACGCAGGCGCGGCCTTCCTTGGCGTCTATGGCCTGATGGCGGCGCAGCGTGCATGGCGTGGTGCCGGCGCATTGAAGGCGCAGGGCGAGGAGCCGGCGAGTTGGCGCCGCGTGCTGCTGACCTGCCTGGCCTTTACCTTCCTCAATCCGCACGTGTATCTCGACACGATGGTGCTGCTCGGCAGCCTGTCCACCCGCTATCCGGGAACGCTGCGCTGGGCGTTCGCGTTCGGCGCGTGCCTGGCGAGCGTGGCGTGGTTCTGCAGCCTGGGCTATGGCGCGCGATTGCTGCAGCCGGTGTTCCGCAAGCCCAACGCATGGCGGGTGCTGGATGCGTGCATCGCGGTGTTCATGCTGGCGCTGTGCCTGTTGCTGCTGTTGCGGCCGCTCGGCTGACGCGCTCGGCGGCAATGCGAGGTACTGCAGCGGCACGCGGCCGGTCGCGGTAGGCCAGCGGCACGCGAAGCGCTGGCCCGGTGGCCGCTACGCGGAGGCGGGCGCGCTGCTGAGCATCCCGGCCAGGCTTTCGCTGAGGATCAATTGCAGGTGCATGCGCTTGAGTTCCACGCCCATCATCATCAGTTGCAGGCCGGCGCACATCGCCGCGACCGCGTAGACCCGCGCCTGGAATTCCTGGTCGCTGCCGTTCCAGCTGCCGTGTCCGCGCAACAGGCGCTTGAGCATGTCGCCGAGGTGTTCGACCAGGGAGACGGCCAGGCGCCGCGCATACGCGGTCAGCTCGGGGTCGCGCGCGGCGGCCAGGTCCATTTCCAGGTTGAACCTCAACCGCCGCTCGTCGACCTCGGACAGCAGCCATTCCTCCAGCGCGCCGGCGATGAAGTCGGTCGCGTCCAGGTGCGGCGGCCGTTCGGTCGTCCACATCGCGCGCAGCGACCTCTCATAGCTGCGTTCCATCAGCGCCCGCACCAATCCGCGCCTGTCGCCGAAGCGCCGGCGCAATGTGCTGCAGGAGACGTCGCTGGTCTGGGCGATCAGTTCGAAGGTGGTCGCGCCGACACCCTTGTCGGCGATGCACTGTTCGGCCGCGTCCAACGCGGCGTCGTAGAGGCGTTGCTCGCGTTCCCTGACGCTGCGCAGATCAATAAGGTTGGACATGGAGATCGGTCCTGGGCGGAAAAACATGGTGACGCGGTTGTGCCGCTGGCGCCATGCCGGACCAGCGCGAATGCGGAGTCGCGGGTGCGGGAAGCGGCGGTCGAATCGCACGTGTGCGTATAATAATCATTCTCGTTAGTCGACGGCGCCTGGGTGGCGCCGTCTCGTCCCAAGGACCCATTGATGCGTTTGCCGCTTTCCCTGTTCGCCGCGATGCTGCCGGCGACGGCCGCCATTCCCGATGCCCGCGCGCAGTCGCCCTCCACGCAAACGCTGGACGCCGTGGTCGTCAGCGCATCGCGGACCGATCAACCCGCGGACACGGCGCCACAGACCGTGGTGGTGATCGACCAGCAGGAGATCGCCCAGCAGCTCAGCATCAGCAGCAATTCGTCGGATCTGCTGTCCAGCCTGCTGCCGTCGTATACGCCGAGCCGCGGCAAGATGAACGGCAGCGGCGAGACCTTGCGCGGACGCACGCCACTGATCCTGGTCGATGGCATTCCGCAGTCCAATCCGCTGCGTCCGACCGGGCGCGAAGCGCACACGATCGACTATGCGATGGTCGAGCGCATCGAAGTGATCCAGGGCGCCAACGCGATGAACGGCCTGGGCGCCACCGGCGGCACCATCAATCTGGTCACGCGCCGCCCGCAGCCGGGCGTGCTCAACCAGCACGTCGAGGTGCAGGCCAGCGTGCCGACCACCGACGTCGATGCCGAGACCGCGAGCTACAAGACCAGCTACCGCATCGACGGGCGCCGCGACAAGCTCGACTATCTGCTCGCCGTCGGCTACGAGGACCAGGGCCTGTACCTGGACGGCGACGGACGCGCGATCGGCACCGACGTGACCCAGGGCGATCTGATGGCTACGCGCGCCTACGACGTGCACGCCAAGCTGGGCTACTGGATCGACGACCGGCAGGAGCTGCAGTTCAGTTCCAACCGCTACCGGATCAAGTCCAAGGCCGAGTACCTCGGCGTGGCCGGCGATCGCGATCTCGGCATCCCGACCACCTCGGTGCGCGGCCGGCCGCAGGGCACGCCGCCCTGGAACGACGTGTGGACCACCGGCCTGTCCTATGCCCATCACGATCTGGCGGGCATGGAACTGAAGGCGATGGTGTTCAACCAGGAGTTCGAGGGCCTGTTCGGCGCCGACAACTCGGCCACCTTCCAGGACCCGCGCATCGCGCCCAACGGCACGCTGTACGACCAGTCGCGCTCGGTCGCGTCCAAGTGGGGTTCCAAGACCAGCCTCGGCAAGGACGACCTGCTCGATGGCCGGCTCAAGCTCACCGGCGGCGTCGATATCCTGTGGGACAGCGGCAAGCAGGATCTGTACGGCACCGGCCGCACCTATGTGCCCGAGTCGGAGTTCCGCGACCTGGCCGCCTTCGTGCAGGGCGAATACCGGCTGCTGCCGCAGCTGACCGTGCATGGCGGCGTGCGCCACGAAGACGCGAAGCTGACCATCGACAGCTACCAGACCCTGGCGCGCTACAACCGGGTGCAGGTGCAGGGTGGCAGCCTGTCCTTCGCCGAGACGCTGTACAACGCCGGCGCGGTGCTGGCGCCGAGCGAGCGTTTCAATGTCTTCGCCAGCTATTCCGAAGGTTTCGGCATGCCCGACGTGGGCCGCGTGCTGCGCTCGATCAATACGCCCGGCACCAGCGTCGCCAGCCTGAGCGCGCTGCAGCCGGTGCTGACCCGCAACGTCGAACTGGGCACGCGCCTGCGCGGCGGTGCGTGGGATGTCGATGTCGGCGTGTTCCAGTCGCGCTCGGATTACGGCACCCGCGTGATCGCGGTGGACGGCGCGTTCCAGATGGCGCGGGAGAAGACCCGCATCGAGGGCGTGGACGCCAGCGCCAAGTACCGGCTCAACGACCGGCAGCGCCTCGGCCTGGCCTATGCGTATACGCGCGGGCGCTACGACAGCGACGGCAACGGGACGCTGGATGCGCACCTGGACGGGCTGAACATCGCGCCGAACCGCGTTATCGGCAGCTGGTCGTCGCAATGGACGCCGCGGCTGTCCAGCTTCGTGCAGGCGCAATACGCGTTCAGCCGCAGCTTCGACGATCCGCAAAAGCGCTTCAGCGGCTACGCGCTGGTCGATGCGGCGCTGAACTACCGGCTGCGCCAGGGCGAACTGCGCCTGGCCGTGGCCAACCTGCTCGATCGCCAGTACATCACCTATTACTCGCAGAGCGCGCTGGTCGAACCGGACCGCTACTTTGCCGGGCGCGGGCGCACGCTGACCGTGGGCTACAGCCTGGATTTCTGAGCGGCGGCCGCTGCGTGGCGCGCGCTTGAGCGCGTCCGCAGGCGCGGCGTTGCGGTGGTGTGCGGAGAGTTCTGGATCGGGCGACGGACGCGGGTGACGGCGTGGCTGTGTGCAGCCATCCGCTGCCGACTGGCTTGGATCATTTGCCGGGCCGGTGCGTTCGCCGGCATCGGCGGCGTTGTCGAGCAGCGCCTGCAACAGGTGTCCGATCGCACTAGGTGTCCGATCGCGTTTTCCGGCCGCTCGCGCCGGAATCCATGCGTGGCGTTCGCCTGCCGGATGCCGGTGCGGGCAGGCCGCCGCTGCGCCGGCCGTCTGCGGCTACCTACCAGCCGCCGTAGGGATAGCCGTAGCCGCCGTGGCCGTAATAGCCGCCATGGCCTTCGCTCTGGCCAACGCTAATGCTGATGCCGACTTCGCGCGGCTTGCCGTCGTCGTTGTAGTAGGTCTTGCACAGGTTGAGGTTGGCGGCCTGGTAGTTGCTGTTGCCGCCGCGCGAAGAATAGCCGAAGCCAGTGGCGACGCTGCCGTGCACGTCGCCCTTGCAGCGGTCGGCGCGCGCCTGTTGCGCCTCGGCCAGGGCCTGGGTGGCCGCGGCCTTCTGCGCCGAGGCCGAGGTGCCGCTGGTGTCGCCGTAATAGGCGCCCGGCGGGTCGGCCTTGTACACCGGGTCGGTGCCGTAGGTGATCGGCTGCTGCGGCACGCTCAGGTCCAGCGCGCGCTTGGCCGCTTCGCTGTCGCTGTTGCCGCTGTCGGCGGAGGTTTGCGCCATCGCCGGGCCGGCGAGCAGGGCGCAGGCAAGCAGGAGGGATCGCTTCATCGGACGTACGCCAAGGAAAGAAGGGCTCGGTGGCTGCAGCCGCAGCTGCGCGCCGCCATAACGCGACGCTATCAATACCACGTTGAACCCGGCCTGTCGGCGGCCGGGGATTTTCTTGCCGGTGCCGGCCACAGGGCGCGATGCGGCGGCAAACGGCCGCCGCCAGGCCCGCCGAGCTAGCCCTGCTGCTGCACGATGTCGACCAATTGCTGGCCGTAGCGGGCCAGCTTGGTGCCGCCGATGCCGCCGACGTGGGCCAGTTCGTCCAGGCTGGTCGGGCGCTGCTCGGCGATGTTGCGCAGGGTGCTGTCGTGGAAGATCACGAACGCCGGCACGTTCTGCTCCTTGGCCAGGGCGGCACGCAGGTCGCGCAGGGCGTTGAACAGGCTCAGGTCCTGCGGCTGCACCGGCACGCCGGTGCGCGGGCTGCCGCTGCGGTCGCCGCGTTCGCGGCCGCGGGTCGGCGCCTCGCGGCGCATCATGATCTGGCGCTCGCCCTTGAGCACCTGGCGGCTGGCGTCGGTCAGGCGCAACCCGCCGTAGGCGTCGCTGTCCACCTCCAGTAGCCCGGTGGCGACCAGCTGGCGGAACACGCCGCGCCAGGCGCGCGCGTCCAGGTCCTTGCCGATGCCGTAGGTGCTGAGCTGGTCGTGGCCGAACTGCTTGATTTTCTCGCCGTCGCTGCCGCGCAGGATGTCGATCAGGTGGCCGACGCCGAAGCGCTGGCCGCTGCGGTAGACGCAGCTCAGCGCCTTCTGCACGGCGACGGTGGCGTCCCAGGCGGCGGCCGGGGTCAGGCAGTTGTCGCAGTTGCCGCAGGGCTGCGGATAGGTTTCGCCGAAGCTGGCCAGCAGCACCTGGCGCCGGCATTGCATCGATTCGCAGTAGCCGAGCAGCTGGTCGAGCTTGCGCCGTTCCACCCGCTTGCGGTCTTCGCCGGCCTCGCCCTTCTCGATCATCTGCTTGAGCAGCACCACGTCGCCCAGGCCGTAGCACAGCCAGGCCTCGGCGGGCTCGCCGTCGCGGCCGGCGCGGCCGGTTTCCTGGTAGTAGCCTTCCAGCGATTTGGGCAGGTCGGTATGCGCGACGAAACGCACGTCCGGCTTGTCGATGCCCATGCCGAAGGCGATGGTGGCGCACATCACGATGCCGTCCTCGCGCAGGAAGCGGCGCTGGTTGCCGGCGCGCACCTCGGCCGGCAGGCCGGCGTGGTAGGGCAGGGCGTTGAGCCCTTCCTTGGCCAGGAACTCGGCGGTTTCCTCGACCTTGCGCCGCGACAGGCAATACACGATGCCGGCGCTGCCACGGTGTGCGCGCAGGAAATCCAGCAGCTGGCGCTTGCTGTTGTCCTTCTGCACCACGGTGTAGCGGATGTTGGGGCGGTCGAAGGAGCTGACGAAGTGGCGGGCCTGGGTCAGGTCCAGGCGCTCGGCGATCTCGCGCTGGGTCGGCGGATCGGCTGTGGCGGTCAGGGCGATGCGCGGGGTCTGCGGCCAGCGCTCGTGCAGCACCGTGAGCTGGCGGTATTCGGGGCGGAAATCGTGGCCCCATTGCGACACGCAGTGCGCCTCGTCGATCGCGAACAGGGCGATGCGGCTGCGCTCGATCAGCGACAGGAAGCGCGGCGTCAGCAGGCGTTCGGGAGCGACGTACAGCAGGTCCAGCTCGCCGGCCAGCAGTTCGCGCTCGACCCGCTGCGCGGTCTCGCCATCCAGCGTGGAATTGAGGTACTCGGCGCGCACGCCGAGCTGGCGCAACGCTTCGACCTGGTCCTGCATCAGCGCGATTAGCGGCGAGATGACGATGCCGGTGCCGTCGCGCAGCAACGAAGGAATCTGGTAGCACAGCGACTTGCCGCCGCCGGTGGGCATCAGCACCAGCGCGTCCTGGCCGGCGGCGACATGTTCGACGATGTCCTGCTGCGGGCCGCGGAATTGGTCGTAGCCGAACACGCGGCTGAGCACGGAATGAGCGGAGGATTGCATGCGCCTAGGATACCGCGTAGGTCAAGTGCGCCCGAGCGGCGCCGCCGTGCTGCGCAGTGTCAGGCAAGCGATGCCGCATGCGTCGGCATTGCCCGACGCGCGCGGCGCCTGCCGACGAAGTGGCCGATCACCAGCACCGGCAGCGCGACCAGCAGCCCTGCCGAACACGCCAGCGCCGGCGCGATCAACGCCACCAGCTGCGCCGGATGGTCGGGGTCGTATCCGCGCGCCCACCACGTCACCGCCAGCACGCCCAGGCCGCTCGCCAGCAGCAGCAAGGCCAGCGCGGTCATCTTCGGCACGCTGCGCTGCAGCGGCTGGTAGCTGTCCACCGCCAGGGCCAGCGCGACGCAGGCGGCCCACACCCCGGCGAACCAGTTCAGCGCGGGCATGAGGAAACTGACGCTGTAGCCGATCACGGTCAGCACCGCGAGCAGCAACGCGACCAGCCCATGTCCACTATTGGTGGGCACGCCGGAGTCGCCGAGCTGCCACCAGGCATGAAAACCCGCGGCCAAACCAGCCGCGATGCCAACGGCGCAGCCCAGCACGATGGCCAGCAGTGGGCGACGCAGCGAGGGATACGGAGACGGGGCGGTCATCGAACGTCCATGTGGGCGGAGTGGCTGCTCCGCCCGCCAGTATGCACGACGCTTGCGACCCGGGCGCTTGCGTTGAAACCCCGGCGTGCAAGCCCCCTTGGTAAGGGGGCGCGCCGAAGGCGCGGGGATCTGGAGCCACGCTGCTGGGGGCCCAGAGTTTGCAGCGCAAACTCTGGGAGGCCATGCCTGCTGCGCAGGCGTGGCCGTACCCTTACTGCAGCAGCGAACGCAACATCCACGCGTACTTTTCGTGGGTCTGCAGGCGCTGGGTCAGCATGTCCACCGACGGATCGTCGCCGGCGTCGTCGGCGGTCTTGAGCGCCTTGCGCGCGGTGCGGCACAGCGCTTCGTTGCCGACCACCAGCTGGCGGACCATCTCGCGCCAGTCGGCGCTGTCGGTCAGGCCCGGTTCTTCCGGGATCGAGGTCAGCGCGGCGAATTCCTTGTACGAGCCGGGCGCGTTGAAGCCCAGTGCGCGGATGCGCTCGGCGACGTCGTCCAGCGCGGCCCACTGCTCGGTGTACTGAGTCTCGAACATCAGGTGCAGCGAATTGAACATCGACCCGGTCACGTTCCAGTGGAAGTTGTGGGTCTTCAGGTACAGGGTGAACGCGTCGGCCATGAACTGCGACAGGCCGTCGGCGATCTTCTTGCGGTCGCCGCCGCTGATCCCGATATCGATGTTGGGCGCGGACGGCGCCAACGCCGCCAGCGGCTTGGTGGCGAGGCTCTTGGTCTTGCCGGGGGTCTTGCTCTTGGCCATCGGGGAATCCTCTTGAGGGGTTGGGAACGATATGGCGTCACAATAGACAGACTAAAGCATGCGCTGTTATTCAAAGTTCAACGGCACCCGATTGATGAGCACTATCGAAAAACAATTGCCCGCCCGCCTGCGCGAGCGCCGCGACGCGATCGACGGGGCGTTGACCCGCGACCGCGGCCGCCTGTTCGGCCTATGGTCGCGCTGGCAGGCCGCGCCCGGCAATCCCGCAGCGGAGGCCGCGTTCGAGCAGGCGCTGGGCCAGTCGCGGGCGCGCTGCGAGGCGCGCGCGGCGGCGCAACCGGCGATCACCCTGGACGAGCAACTGCCGATCGCGCGCGAGGCCGAGCGCATCGTGGCGCTGATCCGTGCGCACCAGGTGGTGGTCATCGCCGGCGAGACCGGCTCGGGCAAGACCACCCAGCTGCCGAAGCTGTGCCTGGCCGCCGGCCGCGGCGCCGCCGGCATGATCGGCTGCACCCAGCCGCGGCGCATCGCCGCGCGCGCGGTGGCCGCGCGCGTGGCCGAGGAACTGCGCACGCCGGTGGGCGGGGCGGTCGGCTTCCAGGTGCGCTTCAACGACCGGGTCGGCGAGGAGACCCGGATCAAGTTCATGACCGACGGCATCCTGCTGGCCGAGATCGCCAGCGACCGCTGGCTGTCCAGCTACGACACGATCATCGTCGACGAGGCGCACGAACGCAGCCTCAACATCGACTTCCTGCTCGGCTACCTCAAGCAGCTGCTGCGCAAGCGCCCGGAGCTGAAGGTGATCGTGACCTCGGCGACGATCGACACAGCGCGCTTCGCCGAACATTTCGACGGCGCGCCGGTGATCAGCGTCGAGGGCCGCACCTTCCCGGTGGAAGTGCGCTACCGGCCGCTGGAAGAGCCGGGATTGGAGAGTGGGGATTCGGGATTGGCAGAAGCGCGAGAAGGCCAGCGTTCGCCGCGAACGGCCGTTGCGGTTGCGAATCCCGACTCCCGACTCCCCAATCCCGGCCTCACAGTCAACGATGCGATCGTGGCCGCGGTGGACGAGATCACCCGGCTCGATCCGCGCGGCGACGTGCTGCTGTTCCTGCCCGGCGAGCGCGAGATCCGCGATGCGCACCAGGCGCTGGAGCGGCGCAAGTACCGCGAGACCGAGGTGCTGCCGTTGTACGCGCGGCTGTCCAACAGCGACCAGGACCGGGTGTTCAATCCCGGCCCGCGGCGGCGCCTGGTGCTGGCCACCAACGTCGCCGAGACCTCGCTGACGGTGCCGCGGATCCGCTACGTGGTCGATCCGGGCTATGCGCGGGTCAAGCGCTACAGTCCGCGGCAGAAGCTGGACCGGCTGCACATCGAGCCGATCTCGCAGGCCAGCGCCAACCAGCGCAAGGGCCGCTGCGGGCGCGTGGCCGAAGGTATCTGCTACCGGCTGTACGCCGAGGCCGATTTCCAGGCGCGGCCGGAATTCACTGATCCGGAGATCCGCCGCTCCAGCCTGGCCGGGGTGATCCTGCGCATGCTGCAGTTGGGCCTGGGGCGGATCGAGGATTTCCCGTTCCTGGAGCCGCCGGACGAGCGCGCGGTCGCCGACGGCTGGCAGCAGCTGGTGGAGCTGGGCGCAGTCGGCGAGCCCGACCGGCATGGCCTGCGCAAGCTCACCGAGACCGGCCGCAAGATGGCGCGGCTGCCGGTGGACGTGAAGCTGGCGCGGATGCTGGTGGCCGCGCAGCAGCATGGCTGCCTGCGGCCGATGCTGGTGATCGCCGCGTTCCTGGGCATCCAGGACCCGCGCGAGCGCCCGCCGGAAGCGCGCGAGGCGGCCGACAACGCGCACGCCAAGTTCGCCGATGCGCGCTCGGAATTCGTCGGCATCCTGCGCCTGTGGGACGGCTATCGGCAGGCGCATGAGGAGCTGACCCAGTCCAAGCTGCGCGACTGGTGCGGGCGGCAGTTCCTCGGCTTCCTGCGCATGCGCGAGTGGCGCGAACTGCACCGCCAGCTGCACCTGCTGTGCGAGGAACTGGGCTGGAGCGAGGAGCCGGCGGCGGCCTCGCTGCTGCCGCTGCTGGCCGGCGCCGCGTCGCTGCCGCCGGCGCGCGATGCCGAGACCAATGCGCGGGCCACGCGCGGGCAGCTGCACCGTGCCGCGCGGCTGGCGCGCGAAGGGCGCAGCGAGCCGACGGCTGCGCCGGTCGAGACCAGGCCCGCGCCGCCGGCCAATGCGGCCGACGACGCGCCACGTGCGAGCGAGCGCGAACGCGCCGCCGCCTACCAGGCGCTGCATCGCGCGCTGCTCGCCGGCCTGCCGACGCAGGTCGGCCATCGCACCGAGAAGGGCGATTTCCTGGCGCCGCGGCAGCGCCGTTTCCTGCTGTTCCCCGGCTCCACGCTTGCCCGCAAGCCGCCGCCGTGGGTGCTGCCGGCCACGCTGCTGGACACGCAGAAGGTGTGGGGCCTGACCAATGCCGCGGTCGAGCCGGACTGGGTCATCGCCGAACTGCCGCACCTGCTGGCGCGCAAGCACTTCGACCCGCACTGGTCGCGCGCGCAGGGGCAGGTGCTGGCCTCCGAACAGATCAGCCTGTTCGGGCTGGTGCTGGCGCCGAAGAAGCCGGTGCATTACGGCCGTATCGATCCGCCCGGCGCGCACGAGCTGTTCGTGCGCCAGGGCCTGGTGCCGGGCGAGATCAACACCCGCGCCAGTTTCGTCGCCGACAACCAGAAGGTGCTGGCGCAGGCGCACGAGGAAGAAGCCAAGCTGCGCCGCGCCGGCATCGTCGCCGACGAGGACTGGCAGGCGCGCTGGTACCTGGACCGGATTCCGGGCGAGATCCACTCGGCCGCCGGCCTGGACGCGTGGTGGAAGGCGCTGCCGCCGGAGCAGCGGCGCGCGCTGCACTGGTCGCTGACCGACCTGCTGCCGGGCGAGGGCAGCGAGGCCGATCGCTATCCGAAGTACTTCGCGCTGGGCGACGCGCGGCTGGCGCTGCACTATAAATTCGAGCCCGGCGCGGCCGACGACGGCGTGACCCTGGAGGTGCCGCTGCACCTGCTCAACGCGCTGGATGCGGCGCGGCTGTCGTGGCTGGCGCCGGGTTTCGTCGCCGACAAGGCCGCGGCGCTGATTCGTAGCCTGCCCAAGGCGCTGCGCCGCAACTACGTGCCCGCGCCGGATTTCGCCCGCGCCTTCTACGAGGCGTTCCCGCAGCCCAGCGCCGACGACATCCGCGGCGAGCTGGCGCGTTTCCTGCAGCGCGCCACCGGCGCGGCGCTGAGTGCGTTGGACTTCGACGAGACCACGCTGGAACCGCATCTGCGCATGAACCTGCGGCTGCGCGACGACGCCGGCAAAGTGCTGGCCGAAGCGCGCGACCTGGAGGCGCTGCGCGCGCGCTTCGGCGACCGCGCCGGGCAGGCGTTCGCGGCCCGCGCCGGACGCGAAATGGCCGCCGACGGGCTGCGCGAATTCCCGTCCGCGCCGATCCCGCTGCAGGTGCCGGGCGAAGCCGGCGTGCCGGCGTATCCGGCGCTGGTCGACGAAGGCGAGGCCGCGGCGCTGCGCATCTTCGCCGACCGCGCGCAGGCCGAGGCCGAACATCCGCGCGGCGTGCGCCGGCTGCTGGAGATCGCGCTGGCGGACAAGGTCAAGCAGGCACGCAAGCAACTGCCGGTGTCGCCGAAGACCGGGCTGCTGTATGCGGCGATCGAGTCGCAGGAGCGGCTGCGCGGCGATTTGGTCGATGCGGCGTTGAATGCATTGCTCGAAGATGGCCTGGACGCGATCCGCGACCCCGGCAGCTTCGCCCAGCGCCGCGATGCCGCCGGCAAGCAGCTGTTTGGCGAGGCGATGGAGCGGCTGAAACTGGCCGAGGCGATCATGGGCGCGGCGGCGGAACTGAAGCCGCAGCTGGAATCGCCGCTGATGGGCTGGGCCAGCGGCAACCTCGACGACCTGCGCGCGCAGCTGGCGGCGCTGGTGCATCCGGGCTTCCTGCGCGAGACGCCGGCGACGGCGCTGGCGCAGTTCCCGCGCTACCTGCGCGCGATGATCCTGCGCGCCGAACGCGCCAAGCGCGACCCGGCGCGCGACCAGGCGCGGATGCTGGAATTGAAGCCGTTCGTCGACGCGCTGGCTGCCGCCGCCGCGGCCGGGCGCAGCGGCGATCCGCAATGGCAGGCGCTGCGCTGGGACCTGGAGGAATTGCGCGTGTCGCTGTTCGCGCAGGAGCTGGGCGCCAAGGCCGGGATCTCGGCGAAGAAGCTGGCGCAGCGGGTGGCTCAGGTGCGGTGATTCGGGATTCGGGATTGGGGATTCGTAAAAGCGCAAAGCGCGCGATCAGACATTCGTAGCGCTTCTACGAATCCGATCACGATTCTCCGCTTCTCCACAGCCGAATGCTGGTCATCACGGCCCATCAGACATCGGTAGGCGCTTCTACCAATCCCAAATCCCCAATCCCAAATCCCGGCCTCTCACTCAATCATCCACCCGCTCGCCCATCAGCTCGCGCTGGCGCTTGTCCAGCTCCTCGGCGTAGCGTTTGCGCACGAAGCCTTCGGTCAGCACGCCGAGGATCTGGCCCTGTTCGTCGACCACCGCCAGTTCGTCGCTCTGGGTCAGGTCGAACTGGCGCATCGCGGTGACCACGTCGGTGTCGGCGCGCAGCGCCACGTCGCGGTTGCCGGCGTAGTCGGCGATCGCCGCGTCGGCGTCGACGCCGTCGGCGTAGGCCGCGGCCAGCGTCACCAGGCCGGCGTAGTGGCCGTGTTCGTCCTCCAGTACCACGCGCGTGCCCGAGCCGAGCGGGAAGCGGCGGCGGAACTCGGCCACCGAGGTGGCGGCGGCGAGCGGGTGCACGTCCTTGCGCATCATCCGCCCGGCGCTCAGGTGCTTGACCCAGCCCACGTCGCGCGCGCTCTTGATGGTCTCGCCGCGCAGGTGCAGGCGCCAGGTCGAGAACGAATAGCCGAACACCTGGCGCACGATGGTGTTGGCCACCAGCACCGCCACCATCACCGCGCTGGCCAGCACGAAATCGTGGGTGCCTTCGAGCACCAGCATCGCCATCGTCATCGGCGCGCCGACCACCGCCGCGGCCAATGCGGCCATGCCGGCCAGCGAGGCGGCGGTGCCGTCGACCAGAGCCATGCCGCTGCCCAGGTTCAACAGGCCGGCGAACAGGCCGCCGACCAGCGAGCCCATGAACAGCGAGGCGAAGAACAGGCCGCCGCGGAAACCGAAGCCGAGCGAAATGCCCGAGGCCAGGCACTTGAGCAGCAACAGCATGCCCAGCCATTGCAGCGAGGTCGGGCTGGTCAGGTCCAGGTGCAGCGCGCCGTGCCCGGAGGAGAGCACCTGCGGGGTGATCAGCGCCAGCGGGATCAGCATCAGGCCGCCGGCCACCGGCCGCGCCCAGCGCGGCAGCGGGCTGCGGTTGACCGCCTGCTCGATCGCCGTGACCAGGCGCATCACCGCCACCGCCAGCAGCGCACAGATCACGCCGAGCAATGCGTACAGCGCGTAGTCGCGCGCTTCCAGCGCGGACGCCGCCGAGGCCGGCAGCAGGTAAGGCTGCACGCCGGCGGCCTGGGCCACGAACACCGCGCCCAGCGACGCCACCGCGACCGGCGCCAGCGCCGATGGCGAGTACGCGCCGATCACGATCTCGAACGCATAGAACGCGCCGGCCAGCGGCGCGCCGAACGCGGCGGCGATGGCCGCGCCGGCGCCGGCGCCGACCAGGGTGCGGATGTCGGCGCGGCGCAGGCGCAGGATCCGTCCCAGATGCGAGCCGCTGCCCGCGCCCATCTGCGTGTACGCCGCTTCCAGCCCGACCGAGGCGCCGCAGCCGTTGGACAGCAGGGTCTGCGCGGACACGATCAGGTTGTCGCGCATCGACATGCGCCCGCCGTACAGTGCGTTGGCTTCGACCGCATCGATCAGCTGGCGCTTGCGCGCGCGTGCGGCCATGCCGAGCAGGCCGACCAGCAGCCCGCCCAGCGGCAACACCAGCAACTGGCCCAGGCTCAGTTCGGGCAGCGCACTGAGCCGGGCGTCGGCGTCCAGGCCGTACAGCCAGGCCTGTGCGTGATGCGCCAGGCCGCTCTGCAGCAGGGTCAGCAGGCCGGCGATCAGGCCGACCAGCAGCGCCAGCGCGATGAACCAGACGTCGCTGGCGCGGAAGCGCCGGCGCAGCGCGTCGGCCAGGCTGTGCGAGGCGTCGGCCAGGCCTAGCCGCGGGTGCTGGCGCACGTTCACGGCACGCGCCTTACTTGACGCGTCGGACCTTGGCCTGGGTGTTGTAGGTGTCGACCTGCATGTACCACACGCCGGCGATGCCGGGCTTGATCCGCACCTTGGGCGCGCTGCGGTGCACGCTGCTCAGGCTGGCCGATTCGGTCTGCTCCCATTCCTGGCCGTTGGCCAGCACATAGCGGCGGCCCTTGGAGAAGCCGGTGAAGTCGCCGATCAGGGTGCTGACGATCGGTTCCTGGCTGCCGAAGTCGAAGAAGCCGCGGTTCTTCACGATCACTTCCTGGCGGCCTTCTTCCTTGGCCTTCTCCAGCGCCACCGCGGTTTCCTTGGCGACCTTGCCCTGCAGCCAATCGTTCAGCGCGGCCAGTTCCTGTGGCGACAGTTTGTCCAGGCCGGCGGCCTTGAACTCCTGCGCCGACATCTGCGTCTGCAGGTCGCCGGCGACGGTGCGTTGGGCGGCGGCGGGAGCGGCGGACACGGCGAGCGCCGCGCACAGGACCAGGGGAGTGAGGCGCGCAAGCAGCATGGCGGGATCCGGGCAGTGGGATGCGGGCTAGTGTAGTCGCAAGCCGCGCCGCCGGTGCCGGGTGGGTGGCGGCGCGCCGTCGTGCCGGGTTGCGCGCCATCCACGCCGTCGCCGATCGCCGCTGGCGCAGGCGGGCAGGGCCTCTCGCTCAGCCGCTGCTGGGCTCGGCGGCGGCGTGCGGCCGAGCCGGGCGCCGGTACACGAAGGCCGGCGCCGCGTCGGCCGCCTCGCGCTGGGCCAGCGCCTGCAGATCGGCGTGCTCCGGCGCGCGCTCGCAGACCGGGTCCAGGGTGGCCGCGTCGCCGCTCAGCGCCAGCGCCTGGCAACGGCAGCCGCCCCAGTCGATCTCGCGCTTCGGACAGCCCTGACAGACCTCCGGCATCCAGGCGGTGCCGCGGAAGCGCACGAACGCCTCGCCGTCCTGCCAGATCGCCGCCAGCGGCCGTTCGCGCAGGTTCTCGAACACCATGTCCGGCAGGGTTTCGGCGGCGTGGCAGGGCAGCACGTCGCCGCGCGGGGAGATGTTGACGAAGCGCTGGCCCCAGCCGCCCATGCACGCCTTGGGCCGGTGCGCGTAGTAATCGGGGGTGACGAAATCGATGGTCAGGCGCTCGCGCAGGCGCTCGCGCGCGGCGGTCACCGCGACCACGGTGGCGTCGATCTGCGCGCGGCTGGGCATCAGCGCGGCGCGGTTGCGCAGGCCCCAGCCGTAGTACTGGGTGTGCGCCACTTCCAGGCGCTCGGCGCCCAGTTCCAGCGCCAGTTCGATCATCGCCGGCACCCGTTCGGCGTTGTGGCGGTGGATCACCGCGTTGATCGTCAGCGGCAGGCCGAGCGCGGTGACCGCGGCGGCGAACGCGCGTTTCTTGGCCAGACTGTCGCGGTAACCGGCGATGAAGTCGGCGCCGGCGGCGTCGGCGTCCTGCACGCTCAGTTGCACGTGCTCCAGCCCGGCGTCGGCGAGCTGCGCCAGCATCGGCGCGCCGCCGGCCACGCCGGAGGTGATCAGGTTGCTGTACAGGCCCAGCGCGCGCGCATGCGCCACCAGGTCGGGCAGGTCCTTGCGCAGCATCGGCTCGCCGCCGGAGAAATGCGCCTGCAGCACGCCCATCGCCGCGGCCTGGTCCAGCGCCGAGCGCCAGCCGGCGGTGTCCATCTCCTCGCGCAGCGCGGCCAGCGCGATCGGGTTGGAGCAGTACGGGCAGGCCAGCGGACAGCGGTGGGTCAGCTCCAGCAGCAGCGACAGCGGCGGCGGCACGGTCGCGTTCATGCGCGCAGCAGGCGTTTGTCGTGCAGCTGCGCGGCCAGCTCGAGCACATCGCGCTCGACCTCGGCCGGGTCGGCGTCGAACTGCGCGGCCAGTTCGGCCGCGATCGCCGCGAGGCTGCGTACGCCATCGCAGCGCGACACGATCGCATGCGCGATCTCGTCCAGTTCGATCACCCGTTCCGGCGCCAGCAGCACCCACTGCGCGCGGGCGCGGTCGTGCTGCAGGCGCACGCCCGGCGGCAGCCGCGGGCAGCTGGCCGGCGCCAGCGCGCTCATGCCACCGCCTGCGCCGGCGCGGCGGCGAACGCCTCCGGCCAGGCCACGGCGGGTTGCACGTAGGCGAAATGCAGCGCGTCCAGCTGCGACCACAGCACGCCGCACTTGAAGCGCAGCGCGTCCTGCACCAGCTGCTGCTTCTCGACCGTGTCGGCGTGGCGCTTGACGTAGTCCAGGGCGAAGTCCGAATCGCGCGGCGCCTCGTGCAGGCGGTGCTCGAAATACGCCAGCGCCTCGCGCGAGACGAAATCGTAGTGCTGCAGCATGCCGGCGACGCGGCGGCCGATGATGCTCGGCGCGAACAGCTCGGTCAGCGACGAGGCGATCGCCTCCAGCAGGCTCTTCTCGCGCACGAAGTGCAGGTAGGCCTGCACCGCGAAACGGGTGCCGGGCAGCAAGGCGCGGCCGGACTGCACCAGCTCGCGGTCCAGGCCCAGCGCGTCGGTCAGGTGCAGCCAGCGCGCGATGCCGCCTTCGCCCTCGGCGGTGCCGTCGTGGTCGACGATGCGCTGGCGCCAGATCCGGCGCAGCGCCGGATCGTCCATCCGCGCCAGGATCGCCGCGTCCTTCAGCGGGATGCAGCGTTGGTATTCGTAGCGGTTCAGCGCCCAGGCCTGCACCTGGCCGCGGTCGAGCCGGCCGCTGTGCAGCAGCGCGTGGAACGGGTGCTGATCGTGGTACAGGCGCGCGCCGATCGCGCGCAGTTCCGCTTCCAGCTGGTCGGGGCTGAGCAAAGCGCTCACGGGCGGATGCTCACAGGTGGATGGCTCACAGCGCGATATCCATGCCGTCGTGGGCGACGTCCCAGCCGTGCGCGGCCACCGCCGCGCGTTCGGCCGAGCCGGCGTCGAGGATCGGGTTGGTGGTGTTGATGTGGATGAAGACCTTGCGCGCCACGTCCAGGTCGGCGAACGCGCGCAGGGTGCCGGCCTCGCCGTCGATGCTGAGATGGCCCATGCGCTGGCCGGTCTTGGCGCTGACCCCGAGCTGCACCAGTTCGTCGTCGCGCCACAGGGTGCCGTCGAAGAACACCAGCTCGGCGCCGCGCAGGCGCGCGCGCAGCGCGTCGGTCATCGCCGCGCAGCCGGGGATGTAGTGCAGGCGATGGCGGCCGTCGTCGATGGTCAGGCCCAGGGTTTCCTCGTCGGAGCCGGCCAGGTCGCCGCTGTGGCGGCTCTCCATGAACAACGGCACCTTGCCCGGCACCGCGAACGGGGTCACCTGCAGGCCGAGCAGCGACAGCGGCGTGTCCAGGGCGAAGGCATGGCGCTGCACGTAGGCCGGATGCAGCGCGTCGAAGATCGGATTCTGCGCCAGCAGGTCGAGCACGCGGCCGCTGGCATGCAGGTCGAAGCGCTGGCTCTCGCGCATCGACAGCAGGCCGGCGATATGGTCGATCTCGCCGCTGGTCAGCAGCACGGCCTCGATCGGGGAATGGCGCAGGTCGCGTTGCGGCCACAGTGCCGGGGTCGCCAGAAGTTGCTGGCGGAAATCGGGGGAGGCGTTGATCAACAGCCAGCGCTGGTCGTCGGCGCTGACCGCGATGCTGGCCTGGGTGCGACGTTGGGCACCCGCAAGCTGTTGCCATGCCCGCAGGCTCGCGGGCGTATGGCAGTTCCATTGCGGGTGCCCTCCGCCGGCCGCCGATCCCAATACGATGAGGTGCATCCGGTCTCCGTCTACGGCGCCTGGCCGGTCACATCGTCTCGGGAAAGGAGCTAACGCGCGATCAAAGCTCGCCGGAGGCGTAGCAGTTGATCTCCGCGCCGACGCAGATCTCGCGGATCACTGGCTTGTTCCACTGCTTCATGGGCATTCCTCTTCAGAGTGGGACGACAGGGCGACGACGGCGGCATCCGCCTGCGGCGGGGCGACGGCGTCGGCTTCGAGAATAGGCCTGCCCCTCGCCATGGATGTGAAAATTCCGGTAAGGCGGACCAAGTCGCAAGCGCATCACACTGAGCTTGCGGTGCGTATGCGCAACGGACGCCACGGCGGCCGCAGCGCCGCGCAATTGTGGGGAAGCGCGCAAGCGCGCTAGTGTAGGCGGCACTGTTTCGCCACGACTGCCCGTCCTTGAACCACTCTTCCCATCCCGGCCTGGAGGCGCTGCTGCAGCGCCCGGCGGCGGCTGTCCTGGCGCCCGCGCTGCGCGAGGCGCTGCTGCAGGCCTGGCACGCGCAGCCGGAGCAGGCCGCACGCGCGCCGTGGCCGGTGCTGGCCGACACCCTGGACGCGCTGGCGCTGCTGTCCGCCGACGAGGCGGCGCTGCTGGCCGCGTTGTTTTTCGATCTGCCCGGGTTGCGTGCGCACCTGGCGCAGTTGCCGGTGGCGCCAGCGGCGCGGGCGCAGGCGGTGGCCGGCCTGCTCGACGGGCAGGATGCGGCCGACCAGGTGTGGGCGCTGCATGCCGGGCGCGAGGCCGGGCGCAACAGCGAGGGCCTGCGCCGGCTGCTGCTGTCGATCGTGCAGGACCTGCGCGTGGTGCCGATCCTGCTGGCGCGGCAGCTGGCGAAGATGCGCGAGGCCGACAAGCTGCCCGAGGCGCAGCGCCGCGCGCTGGCGCAGCTGACCCGCGACATCCACGCGCCGCTGGCCAACCGGCTGGGCATCTGGCAGCTGAAATGGGAACTGGAAGACCTGGCGTTCCGCCACCTGGAGCCGGACACCTACCGGCGCATCGCGCGCGAGGTGGACGAGAGCCGGGTAGCGCGCGAGCGCTACATCGAGGCGGTCAAGAAGCTCCTGTCCAAGGCGCTGGGCGAGCAGGGCCTGCGCGCGGAGATCAGCGGCCGGCCCAAGCACATCTACAGCATCTGGCGGAAGATGCAGAAGAAGCGGCTGGCCTTCGACCAACTGTACGACCTGCGCGCGGTGCGGGTGATGGTTGACGATGTCGCCGCCTGCTACGCCGCGCTGGGCGTGGTGCACGCGTTGTGGGCGCCGGTGCCCAGCGAGTTCGACGACTACATCGCCCGGCCCAAGGCCAACGACTACCGCTCGCTGCACACCGCCGTGGTCGGCCCGGAAGGGCGCACGATCGAGGTGCAGATCCGCACCCACGACATGCATGCGCAGGCCGAGCTGGGCGTGGCCGCGCACTGGAAGTACAAGGAAGGCGGCAAGGGCGCGGAGAAGGCGTTCGACCGCAAGATCACCTGGATGCGGCAGCTGCTGGAGCAGTCGCAGGACGGCGAGCAGGGCGGGCTGGCCGGTGCGCTGGATGCCGAGCTGGTCGAGGACCGGGTCTATGCGCTGACCCCGATGGGCGAGGTGATCGACCTGCCGCAGGGCGCCACGCCGCTGGATTTCGCCTACCACGTGCACACCATGGTCGGGCACCGCTGCCGCGGCGCCAAGGTCAACAACCGCATCGTGCCGTTGACCCACAAGCTGCGCAGCGGCGACCGCGTGGAGATCCTCACCGGCAAGGAGGCCGAGCCGCGCCGCGACTGGCTGCTGCCGGCCAACGGCTACCTGGCCAGCGGCCGCTCGCGCGACAAGGTGCGGGCCTGGTTCCACAAGCTCGACCGCGCGCGCAACGTGCAGGCCGGCAAGGACCTGCTCGATCGCGAACTCAAGCGCCTGGGCCTGCAGCATGCCGACCTGCTGCCGGCGGCGAAGAAATTCCATGCCGACAGCATCGAAGAGCTGTACATCCAGGTCGCGCTGGGCGACGTCGGCCCCAGCCAGGTCGGCCGCGCCCTGCACGAGGCCGAGCGCGCCGCGGCGCAGCCGGCCGCGCCAGCGCTGCCGCGACCGACCGCACGCCGCAGCGGACTGGCCAAGTCCAAGTTCACCGTGCAGGGCGTGGGCAACCTGCTAGTGCAGTTGGCGCGCTGCTGCCAGCCGGTGGCCGGCGAACCGATCGCCGGCTACCTGACCCGCACCCGTGGCGTCACCGTCCATCGTGTCGATTGCGCCGCCTTCGCCCGGCTCGCCGCCGGCAGCCCGCAGCGGGTGCTGCCGGTGGAGTGGGGCCAGGCCGGCGGCGGCTACGAGGTCGACGTGCTGGTGCGGGCGATGGACCGGCGCTGGCTGCTCAAGGACATCACCAACCTGATCGCGCAGGAGGACGCCCACGTGCTGGAGATCAACAGCGACAACGTGCGCGACAGCGGCCGCGCGCAGCTGCGCCTGCGGCTGAAGGTGGGCGACTACGGCCAGTTGTCGACCCTGCTCGGCAAGCTCGACGCGCTGCCCGGCGTGGACGAGGCACGGCGCCTGGGCTGAGGGCGGGGCGGCAGCGAGCAGGGCGACTGCCTGGCGCAGGATCCGCGATGCCGTGTTGGTGCGGAGGACTCGCCGCAACAGGCCTTCGTCATGCGCGCGCGTTAAGCTTGCGCGGTGAGCAAGCCGCCAGATCAGATCAAGGACGAACGCCGGCGCCCGCAGCGACGGGTGCCGCTGTGGCGCGATCGCCGTGTCTGGCGTTGGGCGCTGGCGGCGTTGCTGCTGGTGGCGATGACCCTGGTGGTGTTCCGCCGCCCGCTGGCCGATCTGCTGTGGCCGGAGACGCGCATCCAGCAGCTGCTCGACCAGGGCCATGCCGCGTTGCGCGCCGGCCGCCTCAGCGCGGCCGACGGCAGCGGCGCGCGCGAGCGGTTCGAGGCCGCCCTGGCGCTGGATGGCGATCGCCTGCAGGCGCGTGCCGGGTTGGCCGCGACCGGCCGCGCCGCGCTCGGCCAGGCGCGTGCGGCACTGGCGGCGGGACGCTATGCGCAGGTGCGCTCGGCGCTGGCGCTGGCGCGCGCGCTGCAGGTGCCGCGCGCCGAGGCCGACCGTATCGAGGCCGCGCTGCGCCAGCGCGAGGCCGCGCATGCCGGACTCGATCAACTGCTGCAACGCGCGGCGCAGGCGCGCGGCGAGGGGCGCCTGGACGGCGCGCCCGATGCGGCGCTGCCGCTGTACCGGCAGGTGCTGGAGTTCGCGCCGGAACGCACCGAAGCGCTGGAAGGTCGCGAGGATGCGTTGTCGGAGCTGCTGCAGCGCGCGCAGGCGGCGCTGGCGCGCGGCGACGTGCCGGCGGCCGCGACGCTGGTCGCCAGCGCACGCGACTACGACCCCGGGCATGTCGACCTGCCGGCGGCGCAGGCGGCGCTGAACCGGGCATTGGAAGCGCTGCAGCGCGAGGCCGAACTGGCCCTGCGCCGGCAGCGCCTGGACGCGGCGACGCGCGCCTTCGCCAAGCTGCGCGCCGCCGCGCCGGACGCTGCCGGCGTGGGCGACGGCGAGGAACGCGTGGCCGCCGCATACGCGGCGCAGGCCATGCGTGCCGCCGCCGATTTCCGTTTCGCCGAGGCCGAGCGAGCCGTGCAGAAGGGGCAGGCGTTGGCGCCGGACAGCCGCGCGCTGGGCGATGCGCGGCAGGCGTTGGCGCGCGCACGGCAGAGCCAGGCCACTCTGCAGTCGCGGCTCTCGCCGGCCGAGCGCGCGCGCCGCCTGCAGGTCTTGCTGGCGGCGTTGCAGGCGGCCGAAGCGCGCGGCGACTGGCTGACTCCGCCCGGCGCCAGCGCCTACGACACGCTGCTGGCGGCGCAGGTGCTGGCACCGCGCGATGCGCGCGTGCGCAGTGCCGAGCAGCGCGTGCTGGCGGCGCTGCGGCAGTGCTTCGACGACGAACTGCGCGGCAACCGGGTGCTGGCGGCGAGCGCGTGCTACGACGCGTGGCGGGCGCTGGCGCCGGGCGGCAACGGCGTGGCCGCGGCACGGCGACGGCTGGCGCAGCGCTGGCTCGCGGTCGGCGACGAGCGCTTGAGCGCCGGCGATGCCGAGTTCGCGCGCGAGGCGCTGCGCCGCGCCCGCGCGATCGATCCGGGTACGCCGGAGCTGGCGGCATTCGCGCAGCGCTTGCGGAGTTTGTCGCCTGGGCGCTGAGCGTCTTGCGCAGAGAATCCGATTGCTGCAGGAGGGATGTTGGACCCTTGGGATTCGTTCCGATGGCTGGCGAAGCGCACCGTTCCGTCGCTGTTTCGTCCCGGGCGATGGTGCGAGACCGCCTGGAACCGCTCCTGCTGGCTGCTGGTACGTTGCAGGCTCAAGTCAGGGCAGTGGCCGACGCCGTGGCAGTTCCGAACTTCGCTCGTCGCGACTGAAGTCGCTCCCACAAGAGGCTCGCGGCCAGCGCGCTGGGTGCACTGTAGGAGGGGCTCAAGTCAGGGCAGTGGTCGACGCCGTGGCAGTTCCGAACTTCGCTCGTCGCGACTGAAGTCGCTCCCACAAGAGGCTCGCGGCCAGCGTGCTGGGTGCACTGCAGGAGGGGCTCAAGTCAGGGCAGTGGTCGACGCCGAGGCAGTTCCGAACTTCGCTCGTCGCGACTGAAGTCGCTCCCACAAGAGGCTCGCGGCCAGCGTGCTGGGTGCACTGTAGGAAGGGCTCAGCCCCGGCAGTGGTCGCAGCTGTCGTAGTTTCCGGCTTCGCTCGTCGCGGCTGAAGCCGCTCCTACAGGGGACTTGCGGCGAGCTTGCCGGGTGCACTGTAAAAGGGCTTAGCCCTGACAGTAGGCGAGGCCTTGGTAGTTTCCGGCTTCGCTCGTCGCGGCTGAAGCCGCTCCTACAGGGGACTTGCGGCGAGCTTGTCGAGTGCACTGTGGGAGGGGCTTCAGCCCCGACGCGATACGGTTGAGCGGCGGTCGGTCATTCGGGCCGCTCCGAGCCGCTGCATCTGCGCTGCCGGCAGCGGCCGCCAACGCCGCAACGTCCTAGTCGAGAAACACCTGTCGCACCGTGGCGCGTGCCGCGTCCAGCGAAAAGTGCGTGGCGATGTTGCGCAGGCCATTGCCCGCCAGCGTGTTCCACAGCGTCTCGTCGGTGTACAGCTGCGCCAGTGCGGCGACGAACTGCGGTGCGCTGTCGGCGATCAGCACGTCCTCGCCGTGGCGCAGGTGCATGCCTTCCACCGCGCACGGGGTGGCCACCACCGGCTGGCCGTGGGCCATGCTCAGGTTGACCTTGCCCTTGACCCCGGCGCCGAAGCGCAGCGGCGCCACCGCGATGCGGATGTCGTCCATGTACGGGACGATGTCCGGTACGTGGCCGAGCAGCTCCACCCCGGGCGTGGCCGCGCCGAGGCGGCGGATGTCCTCGGGCATGTCGGCGCCGATGCAGTGGAAGCGCAGTTCCGGCAGCAGCGCGCGCAGCGGCGGGAACACCTCCTGCAGGAACCAGCGCACCGCATCGACGTTGGGCGCGTGGCGGAAGCCGCCGACGAACACCAGGTCGCGGCGCTGCGCCCACGGCAGGCCCGGCCCGGCGACCTCGTGCAGATTGGAGATCAGCGCGGTGCGCACCTGCGGCGCTTCGCGCTGCAACTGCGCGCGTTCGACCTCGCTGACCAGCACGGTGACATCGACCTGGGCCATCACCTCCAGTTCGCGCGCGCGGGTGCGGTCGGCCTCGCGCAGCAGGCGTGCGTCGCCGGCCAGCTCGGCGCCGCGGCGTTCGCGCAGGTAGTGCAGGTCGACGGTGTCGAACAGCCGCCGCGCCTGCGGCGCGAAGCGGCGCAGCAGCGGCAGACATGCGTGGGCGACGTGGTGGCGTACCAGCAGCACGGCGTGGAAGCGCGCGCCATGCTCCTGCAGGAACCCGCTCAGGCTCTTCAGGTACGGCGCGTACCACACCTCCACGCCGAGCCGCTGCAGCGCCTCGCTGTGGCGGCTGGCGTATTCGCGGCCGCTGGGCACCAGCACCACGTGCGCGCCTTCCTGCAACAGCAGGCGGATCAGGTTGAGCTGGCGCAGCGAGGCCGAGTCGCGGTCCGGTTGCGGCAGCGCCTCGTCGATGATCAGTACCTGGCGCTGGTGCCGGTGCAACAGCGCCGGTGTCGGCGTGGTACCTGGCGCCGGCTGCTGCGCCAGCACGTCGGCCCATTTGTCGGCGAACACGCTGCGGTTGCGCACCTGGTAGGCCTTGATCCCGCTGCCGGTATCGGTGCCGTTGCTGGTGCCTTCGTCGTGCAGCACCTGGCTCGCCGGCTGCAGCAGGGTGCGCAGTCCAGCGTCGCGCACGGCGAAGGCGAGGTCGGTGTCTTCGTAGTAGGCCGGCATGTAGCGCGTGTCGAAGCCGCCCAGCGCCAGGAAGCGTGCGCGTTCGATCGCCAGCGCCGCGCCGGCGCCGTAGTCGATGTCGCGCAGGTAGGCGTAGCGCGGATCGTCCGGCGATTCGAAGCGGCCGTAGCTCCAGGCGCTGCCGTCGGCGAAGACCACGCCGCCGGCTTCCTGCAGGCGCCCGTCCGGGTACAGCAGTTGCGCGGTGACCAGGCCGGCCTGCGGCACCTGCGCGAAGGTGTCCAGCAGGGCGTCCAGCCAGCCCGGCTGCGGCACCGTGTCGTTGTTGAGGAACACCAGGTACTTGCCGCGCGCGCGCGACGCGCCGTCGTTGCAGGTGGCGATGAAGCCGCCGTTCTGGCTGCGCACGTGGTAGTGCAGGCCCTGGATCTGCGGCAGCCACTGCACGGTCTCGTCGCTGCTGCCGTCGTCGATCACCAGGATCTCGCAGGCCGCCGCCGGCGGGTGCGTGGCCAGCGCGCGCAGGCAGGCCAGGGTGTGCGCGATGTGGTTGTAGACCGGGATCACGATGCTCGCCAGCGGCGCGTCGCTGGCCGGCACCGCGAATGGCGCGAACGGCCGCGGCGCGACCGCGAACAGCGCGCGCCGCGCCGGCGGCAACGGCTGCGCATGCACGCGCAGGCGCTGCCAGGTGCTGCGCCAGCCGCGCGTGCGCAGGCTGGCCAGGCCGCGCCGGAGCAGGCCGGTCAGGCGGTTCAGGGCGTAGCGCAGGTTCGCCCAGGACATCGACATCCGTTGCAACTCCAGCTTAAACAAAAGGGGACCCGCGCCGCGCTGCCTGCTGGCCTGCGCTAGACTCGCCGGAATTTACATTCTCGCATCCCCGTGCCACGACGCTACGACGACAACGACACCGACGATCAGGACACCGACGATCTCGACAGCGGCGCCTCGCCCTGGCGCCGGCGTCTGCTCACCTGGGGGCTGGCCGCGGCCGCGCTGGGCCTGGGCTTCCTGATCCCGTACACGGTCTATCTGAACAAGCAGGTGACGCAGCGCTTCGGCGAACTGCGCTGGCAGATTCCGACCCGGGTCTACGCACGGCCGCTGGCGCTGGCGCCGGACACGGCGATGGACGCGCAGACGCTGAAGACCGAACTGGACGCGGCCAGCTACCGCGAGGACGCCGGCGCGCAGCGCCCCGGCAGCTACCAGCAGGACGGCAACCGCTTCGTCATCGCCAGCCGCGGCTACGTCGACGTGGACGGCCGGGTCGCGCCCAAGCGGGTGGAAGTGAGCCTGTCCGGCGGCCGCGTGGCGGCGCTGCGCGATGCGCAGACGCGCAAGTCGCTGACCGCCGCACGGCTGGATCCGGCGCGCATCGCCACCTTGTACGGGCAGAAGCAGGAAGAGCGGCGGCTGGTACGGGTGGACGAAGTGCCCGAGCTGCTGGTCACCGGGCTGCAGGCGGTGGAAGACCGCGACTTCAACTACCACCACGGCATCGACCTCAGCGGCATGGTGCGCGCAGCGTGGGTGATGGTGCGCTCCGGCGGCAAGAGCCGGCAGGGCGCCAGCACCCTGACCCAGCAGCTGGCGCGCAGCGGCCTGCTCGGCATCGGCAAGGAGCAGACGCTCACCCGCAAGTTCAACGAGATCCTGTACGCGCTGATCATGGAGGCGCGCTACGACAAGCGCACCATCCTGGAGGCCTATCTGAACCAGGTGTACCTGGGCCAGCGCGGCAGCCAGGCGATCCACGGCGTGGCCTCGGGCGCGGAATTCTGGTTCGGGCGCGAACTGGACGCGCTGCCGCCGGAACAGGTGGCGCTGCTGATCGGCCTGGTCAAGGGACCGTCCTACTACGACCCGCGCCGCTATCCCGAGCGCGCGCTGGACCGGCGCAATTTCGTGCTCGGCAAGCTGCGCCAGAGCGAACTGATCGACGAGCCCACCTACCGCCAGGCGCTGGCCGCGCCGCTGGGCGTGCCGGCCAATCCGGGGCTGGTCGCGGCCAACAGCTTCCCGGCGTACGTGGACCTGGTGCGCCGCCAGCTGGCGCGCGACTACCCGGAAAGCGCGCTGCAGGGCGCCGGGCTGAGCGTGCTGACCGGCATGTCGCCGTCGGCGCAGGCCTATGCCGAAGGCGCGGTGACCCGCACCCTCAAGTCGCTGGAGAGCAACAAGAAGCGGCCGCCGCTGCAGGCCGGCCTGGTGCTGACCGATACCCACAACGGCGACGTGCTGGCGGTGGTCGGCAGCCGCGACGTGTCGCAGCCCGGCTTCAACCGCGCGATCGAGGCGCAGCGCCAGGTCGGCTCGCTGCTCAAGCCGTTCGTGTACCTGCTGGCGCTGGCGCAGCCGGACCGCTATTCGCTGGCCAGCTGGGTCGACGATTCGCCGGTGACGGTGCAGCTCAGCCGCGGCAAGCGCTGGACCCCGGGCAATTCGGACAACCGCAGCCACGGCACGGTACGCCTGGTCGATGCGCTGGCGCATTCGTACAACCAGGCCACGGTGCGGATCGGCATGCAGGTCGGGCCGGAGCGGGTGGCGCAGCTGGTCAAGGTGCTGGCCGGGCTCGAGGCCGAGGTCAATCCCTCGCTGATCCTGGGCGCGACCGACCAGAGCCCGTACGCGATGACCCAGCTGTACCAGTTCCTGGCCTCCGGCGGCGAGATCCAGCCGCTGCACGCAGTGCGCGGCGTGCTCGATCCGCAGGGCAAGCTGCTCAAGCGCTACGACAAGGCGCCGGCGCCGGCGCAGGAAGGCGATTCGGTCGCCGCCAACCTGGTCGGGCTGGCGCTGCAGCAGGTGGTCAGCAACGGCACCGCGCGGCAGCTGCTCGGCGACGGCCTGGGCAAGCTGTCCCCGGCCGGCAAGACCGGCACCAGCAACGATGGGGTGGACAGCTGGTACGCCGGCTACACCGGCGACCACCTGGCGGTGATCTGGATCGGCAACGACCAGAACAAGCAGACCGGCCTGTATGGCGCCACCGGCGCGATGCGGGTGTGGTCGGGCATCTTCGCGCGGCTGCCGAGTTCGCCGCTGAAGGTGCAGGGCAAGGGCATCGACTGGCAGTGGATGGACCCGGCCGGCAGCAACAGCACCGACCCCGGCTGCCCCGGCGCGCGCCAGTTCCCGTTCGTGGTCGGCTTCGCCCCGGCGTACGCGCCATGCGCGCCGCCGCAGGCGCTGCCCGAGGAAGCGCAACCGGCCGAAGGCGAGAGCCAGGGCCAGGGCCAGGGCGGCGGCTGGCGCAGCTGGTTCGGCCTGGACAAGAAGAAGGAAACGCCGCCTGCCGACGCGGCGTCCACACCGCCAGCGCAATGATCCACGGATGCCTGCCATGACCCGATACGCCCCCGCCATCGCCGCCCTCAGCCTGCTGCTGGCCTCCTGCGTCAGCGCGCCGCCCCCGCCGCCCCCGCCGCCGGTGGACACCACCACGCCGGCACAGCGCGTCGCCGCGATCGAAGCCAGCGGCGGCGTCGACGACACTGAACTGAGCGTGCAGCCGCTGCGCGATCCGCAGGTCGAGGATCTGCGCGACAGCGCCAAGCGCAAGCGCGCGGCCGGCGATCTGGCCGGCGCCGCGGCGGCACTGGACCAGGCCCTGCAACTGGTGCCGGAAGACCCGGCGCTGCTGCAGGACCGCGCCGAGCTGGCCTTGCTGCTGAAGGACGACGCACAGGCCGAGGCCTTCGCCAAGCGCGCCATCGACCTGGGCTCGCAGACCGGCCCGCTGTGCCGCCGGCACTGGGCCACGATCGAGCAATCGCGGCTGGCGCGCGGGCAGAAGGAGAACGCGGCATCCGCGCATGCGCAGATCGAGCGCTGCACGGTGGCGGGGGTGAAGCGGTATTGAGGGTGAAGCCGGGACCAGGGACCGGGGACCGGGGACCCGGAACAGCGCAAAGCCAGCGGATTGATTGCAGGTGCGCTGCGCCGGCCGATCGCTGAATCCACCATCAGATCGCAGCAATCGCTCCTCCGGGTCCCTGGTCCCCGGTCCCCGGTCCCGAGTCCTCCTGCCAATGTCCCTCAGCCACGCCAGCACCGAAGCGCTCAGCGAAGGCGGTGCGCTTGCCCGCCAGCTCGATGCGTTCGTGCCGCGCGCGGCGCAATTGCGTTTGACCGCGGCCATCGCCGAGGCGTTCGAGCAGCGCGACGTGCTGCTGGCCGAGGCCGGGACCGGCACCGGCAAGACCTATGCGTACCTGGTGCCGGCGCTGCTGTCGGGATTGAAGACCATCGTCTCCACCGGCACTCGCGCGCTGCAGGACCAGCTCTACCACCGCGACCTGCCGCGGGTGCGCGCGGCGCTGGGCGTGGGCCTCAACAGCGCGCTGCTGAAGGGCCGCGCCAACTATCTGTGCAAGTACCGGCTGGAGCAGGCCAAGGGCGAGCCGCGCTTCACCGCGCGCGAGCAGATCGCGCAGTTCCAGCGCATCGTCGCCTGGGGCGGGCGCACCCGTTTCGGCGACATCGCCGAACTGGAGGCGCTGCCCGACGACTCGCCGCTGCTGCCGATGGTCACCTCGACGATGGACAACTGCCTCGGCACCGAATGCCCGTTCTGGAGCGAGTGCTTCGTGGTGCAGGCGCGGCAGCGCGCGCAGGCCGCCGATGTGGTGGTGGTCAACCACCATCTGCTGCTGGCCGACCTGGCGCTGAAGCAGGAGGGTTTCGGCGAGATCCTGCCCGGCGCGCAGGCCTTCGTCATCGACGAGGCGCACCAGCTGCCGGAACTGGCGGCGAACTTCTTCGGCGAGAGCTTCGGCATGCGCCCGCTGCAGGAGCTGGCGCGCGACTGCCTGGCCGAGAGCCGCCACGTCGCCGGCGCGCTGGCCAGCCTGCAGGCGCCGGTGCAGGCGCTGGAACAGGCCTTGCGCGAACTGCGCGCGGCGATGGAAGGGCTGCCCACCCGCGGCACGCAATGGCGCTTGCTGGCCAAGCCGCAGGTGCGCGACGGCTTCGATGCGCTGCTGGCGGAACTGGCGCGGCTGCAGGAGAGCCTGGCGGTGCTGCGCGAGGCCTCGCCCGGCTTCGACGCCTGCGCCGCGCGCGCGCAGGAGATGCGCGCGCGGCTGGGCCACTGGCTCGGCGACGATGCGCCGATCCCGGATTTCGATGCCGAGCCGGCGCCGCCGTCCAACGACGTGCTGTGGTACGAACTGAGCGCGCGTGGCTTCCGCTGCCAGCGTACGCCGCTGGACGTGTCCGGCCCGCTGCGCATGCATCGCGAGAAATCGCACGCGGCCTGGGTGTTCACCTCGGCGACGCTGGCGGTGAAGGGCGATTTCGAGCACATCGCCACCCGCCTGGGGCTGAGCGATCCGATGACCTTGCTGCAGCCCAGTCCGTTCGACTGGGCGCGGCAGGCGCTGTGCTACCTGCCGGCGCTGCCGGACCCGAACGCGCGCGGCTTCGGCACCGCGCTGATCGCCGCGCTGCATCCGGTGCTGCAGGCCTCGCAGGGCCGCGCCTTCCTGCTGTTCGCCTCGCATCGCGCGCTGCGCGAAGCCGCCGAGGCGCTGCGCGACGGGCCGTGGCCGCTGTTCGTACAGGGCGAGGCGCCGCGTGCGACCTTGCTGCAACGCTTCCGCGAGTCCGGCAACGGTGTGCTGCTCGGCTCGGCCAGCTTCCGCGAAGGCGTGGACGTGGTCGGCGACGCGCTGAGCGTGGTGGTGATCGACAAGCTGCCGTTCGCCGCCCCGGACGATCCGGTGTTCGAAGCGCGGCTGGACGCGATCCGCCGCGACGGCGGCAACCCGTTCCGCGACGAACAGCTGCCGCAGGCGGTGATCGCGCTGAAGCAGGGCGTGGGCCGGCTGATCCGCAGCGAGACCGACCGCGGCGTGCTGGTGCTGTGCGACCCGCGGCTGCTGTCCAAGTCCTACGGCCGCACCTTCCTGGAGTCGCTGCCGCCGTTCGCGCGGACCCGCGATGTGGAGGAGGTGCGGGCGTTTTTTGGCAGCCGGGACCAGGGACCGGGGACCGGGGACCCGGACGAGCGGTTGGTTGGGGTTTGATGGTGCACTTGGGGATCGCCCGTTGGGCGTGCCAGCGCGGTGGCAATGCACTGCAGGCCTTGCGCTCTTCCGGGTCCCTAGTCCCAGGTCCCCGCGCCGGCTTCAATGAATTAAGCTTTGCGCCCTTCCGGGTCCCTGGTCCCCGGTCCCCGGTCCCGGCTCCCCCAATGAACATCCTCGCCTTCGAAACCGCCACAGAAGCCCTGTCCGTCGCCATCCATGTCGATGGCGCGGTGCTCGAGCGCTTCGAACTCGCGCCGCGCCGGCATGCCGAGCTGGCGCTGCCGTGGGCCGAGCAGTTGCTGGCCGAGGCCGGTATCGCCCGCAGCCAGCTCGATGCGATCGCCTTCGGCCGCGGCCCCGGCGCGTTCACCGGCGTGCGCCTGGCGATCGCGCTGGCGCAGGGCATCGCGCTGGCGCTGGACCTGCCGGTGCTGCCGGTGTCCACCCTGCACGCGCTGGCCTTGCGCGCGCCGGGCGACGCACCGCGCGTGCTGGCCGCGATCGATGCGCGCATGGGCGAGATCTACGCGGCGACCTTCGTGCGCGACGCCGACGGCCTGCACGCGCTGACGCCGGAGCAGGTGCTGGTGCCGGACGTGTTCGTGCTGCCCGATGCGGACGCGCACTGGCACGGCGTCGGCACCGGGCTGGCGGCGATCGAGGGCACGTTGCAGCGGCGCCTGGGCGCGCAGCTGCGCAGCGTCGATGCGCAGGCGCTGCCGCATGCCGCCGACGTGCTGACCCTGGCGCTGGCCGCCTATGCGCGCGGCGAAGCGATCGCCCCGGAACGCGCCGAACCGGCCTACCTGCGCGACAACGTCGCGCTGACCCTGGCCGAGCAGCAGGCGCAGCGCGCCGCGCGATGACCGCGGCCGAAGACGAGCGCGCGCGTTTCCGCGGCTGCCTGCTGGGCCTGGCCGTTGGCGATGCGCTGGGGACGACGCTGGAATTCAAGGCGCCCGGCAGCTTCGCCCCGATCGACGACATGATCGGCGGCGGTCCGTTCGATCTGCAGCCGGGGCAGTGGACCGACGACACCTCGATGGCGCTGTGCCTGGCGCACAGCCTGCTGTACCGCGAAGGCTTCGACGCCGCGGACCAGATGAACCGCTATTGCAACTGGTACCGCCATGGCTACCTCAGCAGCACCGGCGCCTGCTTCGACATCGGCAACACCGTGCGCCAGGCGCTGGAGCGCTACCTGGAAGGGGAAGGGGCCTTCAGCGGCAGCGACGATCCGCGTTCGGCCGGCAACGGCTCGCTGATGCGGCTGGCGCCGGTGGCGATGTACTACGCGCATCGCCCCGAGGTGTTGGCCGAACGCGCGGCGGACAGTTCGCGCACCACGCATGCCGCCGCCGAGGCGCTCGATGCCTGCCGGCTGTTTGCCTTGCAGTTGCGCGCCGCGCTTGTTGGCGGCAATCGGACGCAGGTGCTGCACGCGCAGGATGTGGCGTTGGAGACGCCGGCGCTGCGCGCACTGGCGGTGCGCGACCACGCTACGGTGCCGGCGGCGCACATCCGCGGCACCGGCTATGTGGTCGACGCCCTGTCGGCGGCGCTGTGGTGTTTCGCGACGACCGACAGTTTCGCCGATGCGGTCTTGCGTGCAGCCAATCTCGGCGACGACGCCGATACCACCGCGGCGATCTGCGGGCAGCTGGCCGGCGCGTTCTACGGCATCGACGGCATCCCCGCCGCCTGGCGCGCGCGCGTGCAGGATGCGGCGGAGATCGTCGTGCTGGCCGATCGTCTGCATGCAGCCAGCATCGCCCGATGAGGGTTGGCAGGCAGGCCGACCGTCCCTGGTCGGCGCCCCCGAAGACCGCAAGCGGTCAGTAGTCGTAGCTGACGCTCAACCGCACCGAGCGCGGCGCCTGGCGCAGCAATGCCGCGCCATATACCGGATCGCTGTTACCCGGGTCCGTTTCCGAATACGGGTACTTCCACAGCGTGGCCTGGCCGTTGAAGGCGTTGAACACGTCCAGGTTGAAGGCCAGCTTGTGATCCGCGTACGCCGGCCGCCACGACACGCCTAGATCGAGCTGCTTCAGCCACGGCAGGCGGCCCTGGCTGCCCGGAGGGGCCGCTTCGCCCTGGTAGTAGTGGTAGGCGATGCCGTAGCCGGACGGATCGCTCTGGTCGGCGCCGTACGAGCCGAGCGCACTGAACGGCGTGCCGGACATCAGCTTGAGGTTGGCCGACACCAGCCATTCGGGCGTGAACTGGTAATAGCCGTAGAACTTGAACTGGTGGGTGTGGTCGTTGCTCTGCGGGCCGTTGGTGTGTTCCATCAGCTGCGCGTAGTCCCAGGCCTGGGTGGTGGAGACGGCGGTCTGGCCGATGCCCGACAGCAGCTGGCCCTCGGTGGTGCCGTAGCTGCGCGACCAGGTGTAGTCGACGCGGCCGTACCAGCGCTGGTCGAACGGGTGCTCCAGCGAGAGGTTGAGCCCGTAGTAGTTGCGCTTGAACTTGGGAAAGCCGAGCTCGGCATTGCTCAGCGGCACGCTGACGTAGTTGCCCGAGGTGTCGACCAGGGTGAAGGTGTTGGACTTGCCCGGATTGATCAGCCAGCAGCTGACCGGGTTGCTGGCCAGGGTCACCGCATGCCCTTGCGCCGCCGCCGCCGCGAACACGGTGTCGCTGTCGCAGTAGTCGTCCACGCCGCTGCGCAGCACGCGGTAGGTGGCCTTGGCGCCGTAGACCCAGCTGTCGCCCCAGGCCTTGGTGAAGCCGAGGATGAACTCGTCCTGGAACGAGGGCTTGATGCCCTGCGTGGCCACGGTCTTCGGATCGGGCAGGATGCCGTAGTTGTTGTTGGACGAGACCGCGTCGGAGATCTGGGTCAGGTCGGTCGGGTAGCCGTTGCCGTCGATGCCGCCGTAGGTGTAGTAGGTCGAGGTCGCCAGCGTCGCGCCGGCGGCATTGAACGCCGGGTTGAGCGGCAGCGCCAGGTAATAGCGGCCGGCGTTGCCGTACACTTTGAAGCGCGCGTCGCCGTCGACGTCCCAGCTGAAGCCCAGGCGCGGCGCCCACTGCCCGCTGGTCTGCTTGATGTAGGCGTCGCCGTCGCGGTTGTAGTTGGTGAACTGGTCCAGGCGCAGGCCGAGGCTGAGCAGGAAGCGCTCGCTCACCTGCCAGTTGTCCTCGATGTATTGCGCGCGCTGCGCCGCACGGACCGAGGCCAGCGCGCTGTAGACGTACCTGCGCACGTAGTAGCCGTCCTCGCCGTTGGCGTAGCCGCCGGTGGCCGGCACGCCGAGGCCGGTGTTGATCGGCACGTTCGGATTGGACTGGCCGTAGATCCACTGGTAGCCATCGGCCGAGGCCACCGAGCCGCGGTTGAGGGCGCGCGCGTTCTGGTTGTCGATGCCGACGGTGATGCTGTGCTCGCCGATGACGTAGTTCAGGTCCAGGCGCAGGTTGTCGGTGCGGTTGCCGCGGTCCGGGTCGACCAGCAGCGCGGTGGTCTGTGCGTTGGTGATCGGGGTGCCGCCGGTGTAGGCCGGGTTCTGGAACGCGGCGTCGTCGACGTAGGTCAGCGCGCCGCTGTAGTTGGGGTTGCCGACGTAGTCGTCGGTGCGCTGCTTGCCGTACTGGGCGCTGAAGGTCAGGCGGTCGGTGAGGTAGCCGGTGTACTTGGCGGTCCACAGGTCGCCGCCGGTCTTGGTGGTGTCGGCGCTGCCGCGGCGCGCGCCGATGTCGTAGCCGCTGTAGTCGTAGTAGCTGCCGCGGGTGATGTAGCGGCTGGAGGCGCCGGTGATCTCCAGCAACTGGTTGTCGCTGATGTTCCAGTCGAGCTTGGCGTACCAGCTCGGCCGCCGGTAGTCGTAGTCGTAGTAGCCGGTGTTGTTCTCGCGGGAGCCGTAGAACCTGTCTCCGTCCTGGCGTTGCAGTTCGTAGGAACCGAAGAAGAACAGCTTGTCCTGGATCAGCGGGCCGCCCGCGTACACGCTCTGCGTGCTGAGCGTGGCGCTGCTCTTGCTGTCCGGCCGGTACAGGGTGCCGTCGCCGGGCGCGTAGACGTCCTTCTGCGAAGTGCGCAGGCCGTCGGGTTCCCAGGTCGCCTGGCCGCCGAAATGCCATTCGTTGCTGCCGCGCTTGCCGACCGCGTTGATCACGCCGCCGTCGGAGCGGCCGTACTTGGCGCTGTAGCCGCCGGTGTAGACCTCCAACTGGTCGATGCTGCCGTAGGGCAGGGTCAGCCCGCCCAGTCCGCGCAGCGGGTCGGTGGTGTTGAAGCCGTTGATGTAATAGGCGTTCTCGGCGGCCGACGAGCCGCCGAAGCTGAGCAGCTGCGCGCCGGTCGGGCCGATGTAGGTGCCGCTGCCGCTGTTGCCGGACACGCCGGGCGCCAGCTGCGCGATCGCCTCGGCCGAGCGCCCCAGCGGCAGCCGCTGCAGCTGTTCGGCATTGATCACGGTGCGCGAGTCGACGCTGCTGACGTCGATCGCCGCGGCGGCGCGGTCGGCGCTGACGTTGACCCCGGTCAGGCTGGTGACCGCGGCGAAGGAGACATCGGTGACCGCGCCGACGGTCAGGCCCACGCCTTCGCGGCTGCCGAGCACGGCGTCGTCGGCGCCCTTGGCGACGATGGTGTAGGTGCCCAGCGGCAACTGGCCGATGCTGTAGCGGCCGCGCGCATCGACCGCGACTTCGCGGCTGAGGCCGCTGTCGCTGCGCACCTGCACGCGTTGCGCGTTGGCCGGCGCCTGCCCGGCGACGGCGCCGGTGGTGGACTGGGCCAGGGCGGGCGGCGCGGCGAGGGCAGCGCCCAGCGCCAGCGCGAGCAGGGCGGGCCTGCGGAGAAGGGAATGCTTTTTCATGGAGGAGGCGGCTCGGGTGGTGGGGGCGGGGACGCACCCACGCCGGCCTCCGGTCCACTCATCCTTGGGTGATGCGGTGCGCGCGGTAACGTTCCCCGCCCCCATTAACCTTAATGCGGCGCCTATTCAGAAATGCCGCGTGGTTATGTCGGCGGCACCAATCGTTATCTCTGCGGTTGCTGTGGCGCCTGCCGACACACGGCGCGCCCTGCGTCTCCCTTCTCCCTGCGGGAGAAGGTGCCCCGCAGGGGCGGATGAGGGTACGGGCGAAGCCTGGGGAGTTTGGCGACGCCAGGCTGTCGGTGCCGACGTACCCTCACCCCAACCCCTCTCCCGGTGGGAGAGGGGCTCGATCTGTCCTTTCTCCCTGCGGGAGAAGGTGCCCCGAAGGGGCGGATGAGGGTACGGGCGAAGCCTTGGGAAGTTCGCTTGCATCAGGCGACCGGTGCCGACGTACCCTCACCCCAACCCCTCTCCCGGCGGGAGAGGGGCTCGATCGTCCCTTCTCCCTGCGGGAGAAGGTGCCCCGAAGGGGCGGATGAGGGTACGGGCGAAGCCGGGGAATTTGGCGACGCCAGGCGATCGGTGCCGACGTACCCTCACCCCAACCCCTCTCCCGTTGGGAGAGGGCTTGTCGCAGTCTCGGCGCGTGCGCGTGCGCAGCGCGCGCTCAACGGTCGTCGCGCAGCGTGCCGCCGGGCAGGAACACCCAGGTGCGGGTCACCTGCAGGATGTCGATGTTGTCTTCGGTGTGCGGCAGCGGCGGGAACGGTTGCGCCAGCTGCACCACCCGCAGCGCCGCGGCATCGAGCATCGGCACGCCGCTGGAACGCAGCACGCGGCTGCTCTCGATGCTGCCGTCGCGGCGGACCCCGACGCTGATCACCACCTGGCCGCCCAGCCGCTGCCGTCGCGCCTCGTCGGGGTAGTTGAGATTGCCGACGCGCTCGGCACGGTCGACCCAAGCGCGCAGGTAGTTGGCGTAGGCGTATTCGCGGGTGCTGGCGGACACGAACTTGCGGTTCGGGCGCTTGGCGTACTGCTCCGAGCGCAGGTGCACCTCGGCGGCCAGGCGCGCCATCTCCGCGTCGCGCTGCTCGCGTTGCGCGTCCACCGGCTGGGTCGGGGCGTCGGTGCGCGGCTGGGTCTGCGGCGCCGGCAGCGGCTGTTCGCCGCGCGCGCTGCTGACCACGCGCGGGGTGGGCTCCGGCGCCGCCGCCGCGGTCTGCGCACGCAGCGCCTGCGGCGCCAGGCCGTCGTGCTGCTGCGGCACCACCCCGGGCTGGCTGTCGCGCGGGCGCTGCGGCGTGTCGTGGTCGCCGCCGCCCTGCTGGTTGGCCTGGGCCAGGAAGTCGGCCTGCTTGGGCGTCAGCGGGGTGCTGGTCTGGCTGAAGATCACGTCCAGGGTCGGTACCAGCGGCGCGTCGTCGTCGATCGCGAAGCCGACCCCCAGGATCAGCAGGCCGTGCACGATCAACGACAGCACCAGCGTGGCGCTGAGCCGTTCGCGCTCGCCGATGCGCGGCGCGGGCGTCGCGGCGGCCGCGCTCATCGCGCCGGGTAGGCCTCGATCGCGTCGAACAGCAGCCCGGCGATGTTCAGCCCGTACTGCGCGTCCAGTTCGCGCACGCAGGTGGGGCTGGTGACGTTGACCTCGGTCAGGTAGTCGCCGATCACGTCCAGGCCGACGAAGCGCATGCCGCGCCGCTGCATCTCCGGGCCGACCTGGCCGGCGATCCAGCGGTCGCGCTCGCTCAGCGGGCGGCCTTCGCCGCGGCCGCCGGCGGCCAGGTTGCCGCGGAACTCGTCGCCCTGCGGGATCCGCGCCAGGCAGTAGTCCACCGGTACGCCGTCGACCAGCAGGATGCGCTTGTCGCCGGCGCTGATGTCGGGAATGAAGCGCTGCGCCAGGGCCAGCTTGCGGCCGCCGTCGGTCAGCGTCTCCAGGATCACGTTGAGGTTGGGGTCGCCGGTGCCGCTGCGGAAGATCGAACGCCCGCCCATCCCGTCCAGCGGTTTCAGCACCGCCTGGCCGTGCTCGAGCACGAACGCCTTCAGCGCCGCCGCGTCGCGGCTGACCAGGGTCGGCGGGCAGCATTGCGGGAACAGCAGCGCGGCCAGCTTCTCGTTGAAGTCGCGCAGGCCCTGCGGGTCGTTGATGACCTGGGCGCCGGCGCGCTGTGCCACGCTCAGCACATGGGTGTCGTACAGGAATTCAGAATCGAACGGCGGGTCCTTGCGCATCAGCACCACCTGGCCGGTGCCGAACGCCAGCTCGGCGAACGCGCCCAGTTCGAACCAGCCGGCCTTGTCGTCGCGCACCTGCAGCGGCGCGGCCTGCGCCAGCGCGCGGCCCTCGCGCAGCGACAGCCCGCCGGGCCGCACGTAGTGCAGCCGGTGGCCGCGGCGCTGCGCTTCCAGCAACATCGCGAAGGTAGTGTCTTTGGCAATCTTGATGCTGGCGATGGGATCCATCACCACGATGACATCGAACGACATGGCGGCACCTGGGGGACTGAGCGGAAGATGGTAGCGGGTCGGCGGCGGGCGCGCGCAAGGTCACCGCCGCCGGGCCGCGCGGCACCCTGCGGCGGCAGCCAAACTGTGACATAGTTGGCTCCGGAAAGTGGTCCAACGCAGCGCCGTGGCGACGGCCTTGACAGTCTGAGCGGGTCTTGGGATACATGTCGTTTCGCAGCGACGTCGGATCCGATGAAGCGTCGCGCGCCTGGGGGCAAGTGAATGAGTGAAAACACGACTGCGGGTGGGGAACTCGCAGGACTGAGAGTCATGGTGATCGATGACTCGAAGACGATCCGCCGTACCGCCGAAACGCTGTTGAAGCGCGAGGGGTGCGAGGTGGTCACCGCCACCGATGGGTTCGAGGCCTTGGCCAAGATCGCCGATCAGCAGCCGCAGATCATCTTCGTGGACATCATGATGCCGCGGCTGGACGGCTATCAGACCTGCGCGCTGATCAAGGGCAACCAGCTGTTCAAGGCGACGCCGGTGATCATGCTGTCCTCCAAGGACGGCCTGTTCGACAAGGCGCGCGGGCGCATCGTCGGTTCCGAGCAATACCTCACCAAACCCTTCACACGCGAAGAACTGCTGGGCGCGATCCGTACGTACGTCAACGCCTGACCAGGGGGAAAGGCACCATGGCTCGAATCTTGTTGATCGAGGACTCACCGACCGACCGGGCGGTGTTTACGCAATGGCTGGAAAAGGCCGGGCACGAGGTGCTCGCCACCGACAACGCCGAGGACGGGCTGAAGATCGTCCGCGAGCAGGCGCCCAGCCTGGTGCTGATGGACGTGGTGCTGCCGGGGATGAGCGGCTTCCAGGCCACCCGCGCGCTGTCGCGCGACGAGGCCACCCGGCACATCCCGGTGCTGATCATCAGCACCAAGAGCATGGAGACCGACAAGGTCTGGGGCATGCGCCAGGGCGCCACCGACTACATCGTCAAGCCGCCGCGCGAAGACGACCTGATCGCCCGCATCAACCAACTGGTCGGCTGACGTGCGTTCGCCCTTCGACATCCTCGAGGCCTACGAGCGGCGCAGCCTGGCGCACGCGGTGCAGATGCCCGAGCGCGAGTTCGACGAGAACATCTGGCGCGGGGTCGGCTTCCGCGTCGGCAACCGCCATCTGGTGTCCGATTTCCGCGAGGTGGTGGAAATCGTGCGCATGCCGCCGATCACCCCGGTGCCGGGCGCGCAGCCGTGGCTGCTGGGCGTGGGCAACCTGCGCGGCAACCTGTTCCCGGTGGTCGATTTGAAGCAGTTCATGGAAGGCCAGCGCACCTCGCTGCTGGAAGGCCAGCGCGTGCTGATCATGCGCCAGAGCGGCGGCGACGTGGCGCTGACCATCGACGAACTGTTCGGCCAGCGCAGCTTCGCCGAGTCGCAGGCGGTGGAACCCGGCGAGCTGGCCCACGGCCGCTACGCGCACTTCGTCGACCGCGCGTTCCGCGGCGACAGCAACGACTGGGGCGTGTTCTCGCTGTCGCTGCTGTCGCGTACACCCGAATTCCGTCAAGCCGCCGCCTGAGCGCGCGGCCTGCCTTCGCATCGAAGACCGAGGTCGAATCATGAGTACTGCAGCGGACGCCCCCAAGGCCAACAAGCTTGGCAGCATGGGGACGAGTTTCTGGCTGGGCCTGCTGGCACTGTCGCTGATCGTGTTCGGCGCCAACACCGGCGTGGCCACCTGGCAGGGCAATCGCCTGGCCGGCGCCAGCACCGGCGCGGCCGACCTGCAGGTGCTGTCGCAGCAGCTGGCCAACCAGGGCCGCGACGCGGTGTCCGGCAACGCCGCCACCTACAAGCAGTTCAAGCAGACCAAGGCGCGGGTGGAGAGCACGGTCGCCGAACTCAATGCGCGCTATGCCAACGAGAACGGCATCGCCGGCCCGCTGGCCGAGCTCAACCGCACCTGGACCCCGCTGGGCAAGAACGCGCAGCAGGTGGTGGACAGCGAGCCGGCGGTGCTGGCGCTGGCCGGCAACGCCGAGCGCTTCGTCGGCGGCGTGCCGCAGTTGCAGGCGCAGCTCAACGAAGTGGTGCGCGCGATGACCGTCGGCGGCGCCCCCGCCGCACAGATCTACAACACCCTGCAGCAGGTGGTGGTGGCCGGCACCATGGCCCGCCGCGTCACCGAGATGCGCGCGGGCGGCAGCGGCGCGGCCAGCGCCGGCGACGCGCTGGCGCGCGACTCGGTGGTGTTCGGGCAGATGCTCGAGGGCCTGCGCAACGGCAACGAGGAACTGGGCATCGCGCCGGTGCGCAATGCCGCCGCGCTGGGCGCGCTGGAGCAGTCGCAGGCGCAGTGGGCGGAAATGAAGAAGGACCTGGACGCGCTGCTGGCCAGCTCGCGCAGCCTGTTCGCCGCGCAGTCCTCGGCCGCGGCGCTGACCGCCGGCTCGGACAAGATGCTCGACGACAGCAAGAAGCTGTTCGACGCGTTCTCCGCGTTCGGCTCGGTGCGCGACACCCGCCTGTTCCCGAATTTCTGGCTGGGCGTGGTGTCCGGCCTGCTGGCGCTGCTGTCGATCATCGGCTTCGTCTGGACCTCGGTGCGCAGCCGCACCCGCGACCAGGAAATCCGCTACCAGACCCAGGTCGAATACAACAGCCGCAACCAGCAGGCGATCATGCGCCTGCTCGACGAAATCAGCTCGCTCGGCGAAGGCGACCTGACCGTCAAGGCCTCGGTCACCGAGGACATGACCGGCGCCATCGCCGACGCGATCAACTACGCGGTCGACGAGCTGCGTCACCTGGTCACCACCATCAACGACACCTCGGCCAAGGTCGCCATCTCCACCGAGGAAACCCAGGCCACCGCGCTGCAGTTGGCCGAGGCCGCCGGCCACCAGGCCGAGCAGATCGGTTCGGCGTCCGAGCGCATCAACGAAATCGCCGCCAGCATCGAACAGGTCTCGCGCAACTCCAGCGAGTCGGCCGAGGTGGCGCAGCGCTCGGTGGTGATCGCCGCCGAGGGCGCCGGCGTGGTCCGCGAGACCATCCAGGGCATGGACCAGATCCGCGACCAGATCCAGGAAACCTCCAAGCGCATCAAGCGCCTGGGCGAATCGACCCAGGAGATCGGCTCGATCGTCGAACTGATCAACGACATTTCCGAACAGACCAACATCCTGGCGCTCAACGCCGCGGTGCAGGCCGCCTCGGCGGGCGAGGCCGGCCGCGGTTTCGCGCTGGTCGCCGACGAAGTGCAGCGCCTGGCCGAACGCACCTCCGGCGCCACGCGCCGGATCGAAGGCCTGGTGCAGACGATTCAGGCCGATACCAACGAAGCGGTCAGCTCGATGGAGCAGACCACCTCCGAAGTGGTGTCCGGCGCGCGCCTGGCCGAGGACGCCGGCACCGCGCTGACCGAGATCGAGCGCGTCTCCAACGCCTTGAACAACCTCATCAAGAACATCTCCATCGCCGCGCACCAGCAGTCCGCGGCGGCGACGGACATCACCCAGACGATGGACGTGATCCGTCGCATCACCGGCCAGACCTCGCAAGGCGCCGGCCAGACCGCCGACTCGATCGGGCGCCTGGCGGAACTGGCAGCGGACCTGCGGCGCTCGGTCGCCGACTTCAAGCTGCCGGCGTGAGCGGATCGGAACAGGGTGGAAGGAAGCGCACATGACGTACCGTGAAAAATCCCTGCACTCCGCTGCCGCGCCGACGCGGCGCGGCGCGTGGCCGTCCGCCGGGGCGCCGCGATGAGCGCGCTGCGCGACGCGATGAGCCACGCCGCCCTGGGCTGGGTCAAGCCGGAGCTGGACGAGACCCTGCGCCAGGTACGCGGTGAGATCGAATACTTCGTCGAAGATCCGGCCGACACCAGCCGCATGCGCTTCTGCGCCGGCTACCTGCACCAGGTGCAGGGCACCTTGCGCATGGTCGAGCTGTACGCGCCGGCAATGGTCGCCGAGGAACTGGAACTGCTGGCGATCGCCGTGCAGAACGGCCAGGTGCCCGATCGCGACGAGGCCTGCGCGACGCTGATGCGCGGCACCGTGCTGCTGCCCGATTACCTGGAGCGCCTGCAGGACGGCCATCGCGACATCCCGATCGTGCTGCTGCCGCTGCTCAACGAGATCCGCGCCTCGCGCGGCGAGCCGGGCCTGAGCGAAGGCGCGCTGTTCGCGCTGTCGCCGGACGCCAGCGCGGTCACCGAGGCCGAACTGGACCACGCCCGCGGCAGCCTCAGCGGCCGCAACCGCGAACTGCTCGACACCGTCGGCACCGCGATCAAGGAAGAACTGCTGCGGGTCAAGGATGCGCTCGACCTGCACCTGCGCACCGGCGGCGACGTCGCCGCGCTGCAGACCCAGGTGGACGAACTCGGCAACGTCGCCGACACCCTCGGGGTGATGGGCCTGGGCGTGGCCCGCGGCGTGGTGGTGCAGCAGCGCGATTCGCTGCGCAGCATCGTCGAGGGCGAGCGCGAGGCCGACGAAGGCGTGTTGCTGGATATCGCCGGCGCGCTGCTGTACGTGGACGCCTCGCTCGACGACCAGGTCGCCTATCTCGGCGCCAGCGCCGGCATCCACGACGATGCCAGCGCCGCCGAAGCGCGGCGCACGGTGGAGGTGCTGGCGCACGAGGCGATCGCCAATTTCGCTGCGGCGCGCGAGCATTTCGTCGCCTTCATCGAGACCAACTGGGAACACGAGCGCCTGGGCGACGTACCGCGCCTGCTCGGCGAGGTCGCCGGTGCGCTGCGCATGCTGGAATTGCCGCAGCCGGCCGATTACCTGGAAGGCGTGCGCCGCTACGTCGCCGTCGAACTGATCGGCAAGCGCCGCGTGCCCAGCGGGCGCCAGCTCGACACGCTGGCCGATGCGATGGCCAGCCTGGAGTACTACCTGGAAGCGCTGCGCGAGCGCCGCCCGGGCCGCGAGGAAATCCTCGACATCACCCGCACCAGCCTGGAGACGCTGCGCTACTGGCCGCTGCCGATCGACGCGCCGGCACCGCAGGTCGCTGCCGATGCGTCGCCGCCCGCGCCGATGGCGGAGCTGGGCGTTGCATCGATCGATGCCATTGCCGAAGCGCCGCGCGCGGTGTCCGCGCCGCCGCCGGTGCCGTCCTGGGATCTGGCACCGGCCACGGACGCGCCGGTTGCCGCGAGCTTGCCGCCGCCGCTGCCTGGCGAGGTGCCGCAGGCGCCGCAGTGGACGTTGGACGAAGCCGCCGATGTCGCTGGGAACGCCGCGGGCGCCGAGACCATCGGCGGCGTCGCCGACGAAGGCATGCCGTCCGACGCGGACGTGAGCGCTGCGGACAGCGACGGCAGCTCCATCGTCGCGCCGGCGTCGACCAGCTTCGATCCAGTCGCCGCCGAGCAGGACGAATGGTCGGCGGCCTCCGCGCCGCTGCACATCAGCGTCGACACGCTGGCGTTGGAAGGCGATGCGTTCCGTCCGGAGATCGCAGACGCATCGCCCGACCAGCCCGCCGCGCATGACGCCGCCGCGGCCGACGCCACGGCGCCGGCCGGCTACGGCTTCGACCCGGTGGCCGCCGAGTACGCCAAATCCGAACCCGCGGCCGACGACGCCAGCCTGGTCATCGTCGACACGCCCGCCCCTGCATTCAGCGGCAGCGCCGACGACGACGTGCTGGTGATCGAACTGGAGGATGCGCCGGCTTTCGCCGACGCACCGCTGGCCGCATCCGACGACGTCCACAGCATCGCCTGGAGCGACGCGCCGGCGAGCCTGGCCGACGACGACAGCGATGTCGCCGCCGAACACGACACGCCCACCATCGACCTGTCGGCGAGCGATACCGTGTTCTCGACCGAGGCCGAGGCAGAGGCCGCCAGCGACACAACGCCGCACCCATACGCAGGAGAGGCGGAGCAGGCCGACGCCGAACCGAGCCCATTCGTCGACCTGACCTGGCCGGAGCCGACCCCGGAGCCGGAAGCGCCGGCGCCCGGCGTGCACAAGGCCAGCATCCAGCCGATCGAACTGGACGACGCGTCGGCGGCGTTCCTCGCCGAGCTCGATGCTGCCGCCGCGGAGTTCGACGTCGCCGCAGCGACCACGGCCGGCGCCGCCGGTGCATCCGCTACCGATGAACCCCCGCAATCGGCCACCGACGCGGTGCAGGCTACTGCGCCCGCCACCATCGACGGCGGTTTCGTGGACGACGGTGGCGAGATCGACGCCGACATCCGCGAAGTGTTCCTCGAGGAATTCGACGAGGAACTGGTCAACCTCGGCAACCTGCTGCCGGCATGGCGCGCCTCGCCCGGCCACATGGAAAGCCTGCGCCCGATCCGCCGCGTGTTCCACACCCTGAAGGGCAGTGGCCGGCTGGTCGGCGCGCGCGTGCTCGGCGAGTTCAGTTGGAAGATCGAGAGCATGCTCAACCGCGTGCTCGACGGCACCCGCGCGGCCAGTCCGGCGGTGGTGACGATGGTCGAACTGGCCTACGAAGTCTTGCCGCAACTCAATGCCGCGCTGCGTGGGCATGGCGTCATCCATGCCGACCTGGACGCGATACAGGCGGTCGCCGAGCGCATCGCCGCCGGCGAGGATGCCTACTACTTCGCCGCCGCGCCGACGCCGGCCGCCGCCGCGCCGCGCGCCGGCACCCCGGCCTCGGTGGACAGCGTGCTGCGCGAGATCCTCGAGGCCGAGGTCGGCACCCACCTGGAAACGGTCCGCGATTGGCTGCAGCTTGCGCCGCAGCCGGCCACCGAAGCGCTGCTGCGCGCGGTGCACACGATGAGCGGCGCGTTCGCGATGACCGACGTGCCGGAGATCACCGAGGTCACTGGCCCGGCGGAGAGCTACGTCAAGCGCCTGCTGGCCGCCGACATGCTGCCCAGCGCCGACGGCGTCCGCGCGCTCGACGATGCCGCGCACGCGATCGCCGGCACCATCGAGGAACTGCAGGCGCCGTCGCCGGTGATCCCGCCGTTCACCGAACTGGCGCAGCGCCTGCAGGCGCTGGTCGCCACATTGCCTGAAGCGCAGTGGCCCGCAGCCGCGCACGACGAGGACGACGAAGACGCGGCACCGGCGCACGCCGACGCGGCGCTGGACCCGACCTTGCTGCAGGCGGTGGAACTCACCGCCGCCGACGATCTGTCGGCGTACCTGGGCGACGCCAGGCACCTCGATGCGGCCGGCATGGACGCGGAGCGTGCGCCTGTCGCTGATGCCGACGCCGACGCCGATGCCGACGCGTCCGTGGCGCAGGCGGCCGATGCGCCACTGGCATGGCCGCCGACGTCCGACGACACCGACGTGCCCGCGCCGAGCGACGCCTCTGCCGAAGACCTTGCCTCGGCGACGCCTGTTTCCGACGACACCAATGTCTCGTTCGGCGAGCGAGACGACGCCACCGTCGTCGGCGTTGCGCCGGCCGATGGCGACGCGGAGGAATCGAACGCGATCGCCGCGCCGCCGGCCGACAGCGGCAGCGCGCCTGCCGCGATCGACGCCGACGAACAGGCGCTGCTGGCCCAGGACGGCAAGCTCGATGAACTGACCGTCGACGCGCCGCTGGCCGACGAGCGCGTGCCGGCGGATAGCGAGCTGCCGCCGCCGGAAGGCGCGATCGAACCGCAGGAGCAGGACGCGACCGCCGACGACACCACGGTGCATGACGCATCGCTTCATGGCGAGCGCGCGGGCGAATCGGACCAGAAAACGCACGATCAGGATCACGACCAGAACGTACGCGCCGAGCACGAGCACGACCAGGAACGCGATCCGCAGGGCTATGCGTTCAGCGCCGACTCTGCGCAGCCGTCCACGCATTGGCACGGCACCGAACCCGCCTCGGCGAACGACGATGCCGAACTGCCGGCGGCCGACGACGCTGCGGCGCATGCTGACGTCGACGCCGATGCCGCGGCGCATGCCGAGAGCGACATGGAGGCTGCAGCCGGATCGCTCCCGGACGGCGCTGTCGACGAGACCGATCGCCACACCGCACAGGCCGACGCAGATGCGCATCCGGCCGACGCGGGCGATCACGTGCCGGCCACGGATGCCGATGCTGCTCCGCACGCGCAGGAAGACGCGGACGTTGCAGCCGAGTCGCATCCGGACGCCGCAGCTGGCGATGTCGGTAGCGACGCCGCACAAGCCGACACCCGGACGCATCCGGCCGACACCGCTGCGACCGATGTGGGCGACCACGTGCTGGCGTCGCACGCCGACGACGCCACGCCTGCCGCGCCCGATGCCGCCGACGCCGCGCTTGTCGCAACGGCCGATGCCGAAGCGACGCATCCCACCGACACACACGACGCGGCAACGCACGATGCCGTGCACGAAGGCGATGCCGGCCTCGACGCACCGTCTTGTGCCTACGACGCACACGCCGACCAGGCGCAGCAGACCGACCTGTCCGACCCAGAGCGCCCGACGGACGCCGAGCCCGCACACGCGGACACCGCCACGCCGGACGCCATCGAACAGCCGACGGACGCCGACCTCGCAGACACCGCCGTCCCAGCGGACGCCGCAACCAGCGACGAACAAGAAGACGAACACCATGCGCCCACCGAAGTCGCATCGTTCGCCGAGGCGGGCCACCACGACGCCGCGCCGGCCGACCTGGCCGCCGTCGACATGGGGCCGCTGGACTTCGCCGACCTGGACCGCGAACTCGTCGATATCTTCGTCGAGGAAGGCAAGGACCTGCTCGACCATTGCGATCGCCTGATCGCCGAGCTGCGCGCCGCGCCGCAGGACCGCGATGCGCTCGCCGGCCTGCAGCGCGACCTGCATACGCTGAAGGGCGGTGCGCGCATGGCCGGGGTCAACCCGATCGGCGACCTCGGCCACGGCATCGAATCGCTGCTGGAGGCGGTGGCGGCCAACCGCACCGAACTCGATCGCAGCGACGTACAACTGCTCGAGCGCGGCTTCGACCGCCTGCACCAGTTGCTCACCCTCACCGGCAACCACCGCGCGGTGGCGATGCCGATCGACCTGATCGGCCGCTTCGACGCGCGCACCCACGGCCGCAGCGTGCCGGCCGATGCCGGCGGCGACGTCCATGCCGACGATGCCGACGTCGCGGCGATGATCCAGGCCGCGGTCGATCCGGAATCGGTGCCCGCACCGGAGCCGGCGCCGTTGTCGGCGCCGCTGCCGGTGGACGGCACGCTCGACGAGGAGTCGATGATCGCGCGGCCGATGCAGGAACAGGTGCGCGTGCGCGCCGACCTGCTCGATCGCCTGGTCAACCACGCTGGCGAGGTGGCGATCTACCGCTCGCGGCTGGAACAGCAGCTCGGCGCGTTCCGTGGCGCGATGTCCGAACTGGACCGCACCAACGCGCGTCTGCGCGACCAGCTGCGCCGCCTCGACCTGGAAACCGAAGCGCAGATCGTCGCCCGCTACCAGCGCGAGCAGGACCAGACCGAACAGAGCTTCGATCCGCTGGAACTGGACCGCTTCTCCACGCTGCAGCAGCTCAGCCGCGCGCTGAACGAATCGGCGGCCGACCTGGGCGGCCTGCAAGGCGTGCTCGACGACCTGGCGCGGCAGTACGACGGCCTGCTGCAGCAGCAGTCGCGGGTCAGCTCGGAACTGCAGGACGGGCTGATGCGCGCGCGCATGGTGCCGTTCGACGGACTGGTGCCGCGGCTGCGCCGCGTGGTGCGGCAGGCCGCCAGCGAGACCGGCAAGCAGGTGCACCTGACCCTGGAAGGCACCCACGGCGAACTCGACCGCAACGTGCTCGACCGCATGATCGCGCCGCTGGAGCACATGCTGCGCAACTCGGTCGCGCACGGCCTGGAAACGCCGGAGCAACGCCGCGCCGCCGGCAAGCCGGAGGAGGGCAGCATCGCCATCCGCCTGCGCCGCGAAGGTTCGGAAATCGTGCTGGAAGTGGCCGACGACGGCGCCGGCCTCAACCGCGACGCGATCCGCCACCGCGCCGAACAGCGCGGGCTGATCGCGATCGGCGCCGCGCTGTCCGAGGAAGAACTGGATTCGCTGATCTTCGCCCCCGGCTTCAGCACCTACGACCAGGTCAGCCAGCTGGCCGGCCGCGGCGTGGGCATGGACGTGGTGCGCAACGAAGTGCGCCAGCTCGGCGGCTCGGTGGACATCCACTCGGTGTGGGGCCAGGGCGTCACCTTCACCCTGCGCCTGCCGCAGACGCTGGCGGTGACCCAGGCGGTGTTCGTGCAGATCGGCGAGACCACCTTCGCCGTGCCGGTGGCCTCGGTCAGCGGCATCGGCCGCATCAGCCGCGAGCGTTTCGAGGCGGCCGACGGCGGTTACCACTACAGCGGCGAGGAATTCGCGCTGCACGACCTCGGATCCCTGGTCGGCCAGGCCCCGGCACGCGCCGAAGGCCAGGTGCAGGTGCCGCTGCTGCTGGTGCGCGCCGGCGACCTGCGCGCGGCGGTGGCGATCGACCAGGTGCTCGGCAACCGCGAAATCGTGGTCAAGCCGGTCGGCCTGCAGATCGCCTCGGTGCCCGGCATCTATGGCGCCACCATCACCGGCGATGGCCGCGTGGTGGTGATCCTGGACGTCGCCCCGCTGGTACGCCGCTACCTGGCGCAGCCGGCGCGGCCGGTGGTGGAAGCGGCACCGACCGAACAGCGGCGCGTGCCGCTGGTGATGGTGGTCGACGACTCGCTGACCATGCGCAAGGTCACCGGCCGCGTGCTGGAACGCCACAACTTCGACGTGATCGCCGCGCGCGACGGCATCGAGGCGCTGGAGCGCCTCGAAGAGCGCGTGCCCGACCTGATGCTGTTGGATATCGAGATGCCGCGCATGGATGGCTACGAACTGGCGACCGCGATGCGCGCCGACCCGCGCTACAAAGCGGTGCCGATCGTGATGATCACCTCGCGCAGCGGCGACAAGCACCGCCAGCGCGCCTTCGAGATCGGCGTGCAACGCTATCTCGGCAAGCCTTACCAAGAGTTGGATCTGATGCGCAACGTGTACGACCTGCTGGGGATTGCCCGTGTTCGCGAATGACGGCGAAGGCAACGGCACCCCGGTCGCGCTGCTGGCGCGCCCCGGCCAGGCGCGCGAGCGCCTGCGCGAGGCGCTGCACCAGGTCGGCGCGGCGATCGTGCTCGAGGACGACCCGGGCGCGATCGACGCGCAGACCCTGGCCGATGCCGCGCCCAGCGCCGTGCTGATCGCGTTGGAACCGGCGATCGAGGACGCGCTGGAACGGCTCGACGCGGCACTGGACCTGCCCGGCCTCACCGTGATCTTCGACGAAGCCGAACTGGCCGCACGCCGCGAAGGCTGGGAGGCGCAGCGCTGGGCGCGGCACCTGGCGGCCAAGCTGCAAGGCCACCAGGACGTGCTGCCGCCGGGACGCGAGAACGACACCGGCCTGCAGCCCGAACCCGGCCTGCCGGCCACGCCGGCGCAATTGCACGAAGGCGCGCCGATCGGCTTCCACGTCGAGGAGGCGGCCAGCTTCGCCACCACCGTGCCCGGCGACAGCTTCTACGCCTGGCAACCGCCGGCCGATGCCGCGCCCGGATTCGAGGACCTGCAGTTCTCGCGCGATCAGATCGCCGCAGGCGATGCGGCCGCGCCCGCCACGGTACCGGAACCGGCGAACACGGTTGCCGTGCCCGCCGCCGCACCGGTCAGCGCACCGCCGCCGTTGCCGGCCAGCGCCTGGTCGCTGGTGGACGACGACGCACCGCTGGTCGTGCAGGCGCGCGCGCCGCTGAGCCAGATGCAGATTTCCACCGAAGGCCTGTCGCTGGTCGCGCTGGATTCCGAGGCGGACGCCGCCACCGATCCCGCCGCTGCCGCCTCCACGGCAGTGGCCGTCGCGCAGGGCGCGGTGCTGGTGATGGCCGGCATCGGCGGCCCCGATGCCATCCGCCGTCTGCTCGCCGCATTGCCGTCGGACTTCCCGCAGCCGCTGCTGGTGCAACTGCGCCTGGACGGCGGCCGCTACGGCAACCTGGTCAAGCAGATCGCGCGCGTGTCCGCGCTGCCGGTACTGCTGGCCGAAGCCGGCGCGCCGGTCGCCGCCGGCAACGTCTACATCCTGCCCGACGACGTCGGCGTGCGCAGCGGCGAAGGCCCCGGCCTGCGCTTCGTCGCCCAGGACGCCGGCGCCTCGGTGGTCGGCGGCTTGCCGGCCGCGCACAGCGCCGTGCTGCTGCTCAGCGGCAGCGACCCGCACCAGGTCGACGACGTGCTGGCCCTGGCCGCGCAAGGCGCCTGGGTCGCCGGCCAGACCGGCGACGGCTGCTACGACCCGGCCGCCGGCGCGCAACTGACCGGCCGCGGCCATCCCGGCGGCGACCCCGTGCAGCTGGCGCAAGCCCTGTCCGCGCGATGGGGCGGCTGAGCCGCCGCCCGCGCGTTTTTCCCGGTTCCAGGACGACGTAACCCATGAGCAGCAGCTACGCCAGCAACGACGAAATCCGCGGTGTCCTGATCCAGGCCGGCAGCGAGCGCGTCCTGCTGCCCAACGCCACCGTCGCCGAGGTGATGTCGCGCATCCCGGTCGAACCGCTGCCCGACGCCCCGCACTGGCTGCTCGGCCAGATCGCTTGGTACGGCTGGAAAGTGCCGCTTTTCTCCTTCGCCCGCCTGACCGGCCTGGGTAGCGAGACCGTCGCCTCCAACAACAAGATCGTCGTGCTGAAGGCGCTGGGCGGCAACCCCGACCTGCCGTACTTCGCCTTGCTGACCCAATCCTTCCCGCAACTGATTTCGGTCCCGCGCGACGGTTTGCTCGCCGACGCTTCCGAGGAAACCTTGCCTGCTGGCGTGCATATGCGTGTGCTGCTGGGCGAGCAGAGCGCGCTGCTGCCGGATATGGAGGCGATCGAGGGGATGATTGGGGAGCGGTTTTTGGTGGGTTGAGATCCGACCTGCTCGGATTCATTGTCATTGCTGTGGTTAAGTTCGGCGTATTTACCTTTTGCTGATGGCCAAGGCATGAGGGCAGTTGAATAAGTTCAATTCGATCTTGCGTGTGGTAAAGGTCGGATCTAATCAAGGCATTTGGACAGGGACGTGCTCGTATGAAATGGAAATCTTTTGCCCTCGCTTTCTTTCTAGTGGCTGTCTGGTGGATTATTCCGTCGGCACCAGTTCGTGCGCAGTCTCAATCTACGCAGTATTGCCACGAAAACAGCTGCTTTGCCACGCTGGCCGAGGCAGAAACATTTATGAAGGCGAAGTCTAGCTATGGCGCTTATTTTCAGCGCGCGGAATCGGCTGTTAGGAATGTATACAGTTCCACGCCTTCGGTTATTATAAAGTATGTGGTGCCAGATCAGCCGTACTCAAAAATTTATCCCCATGGATATGCGAACGGCTGGCGCTCAGACTCGGGATTTTGCTCTCAGCCTGCCGACCCTTATGTTGCGGACGAGGGGGGGCTATGCGCAGACGAGGGTGAGATGATTGCCAATATTCTCGCTTATACGCGGAGCGTGTACCCAGAGTGCACGTTCTTTGGTGAGCACACCGAAGGTGAATACGGAGAACCTTTTGTTTATAGTCGCCCGGCGGGTACGCATGGGTTGCTTCGGGCGCAAGAAGGTGGGCCCAGGAAGTGGTTGAAGTATGAGGGTATTTGCTATTCCTATCATAATTCTTACTCTTACCCGTTGAGTAGATTCCAGAATTATGAATGTCCGGTCGGTTTCTATCCGATAACAGGATTTAATCCAGCCTATAATTCGTCCGGAAATCCAGATTATGTCGCGTTGTGGCCGAATGTTTGTACTGCTGGTCAAGTTTATGCATATATCGAGGTCCGGTCTTCTTTAGGTATCACGCAGACCTCTTCGTGTCCTGCCAACGACCATCCATGCTTTCCGGCGACGGGGGATAAGTTTCGCGCTGAAGAAGACTTCGTTTTCGCTGGATTGCCATTCGTTCGCTATTACCATTCCTTGCAACAGCTTGGCGTGACCTCTTACATGCCGACTGGTTGGGGGCATAGTTACACGGAAATGATTCGATCGGATGTAGGCTGGCCGTACATGATAACGGCTGATGGCTATTTCGAGAAGTTCAAACAGATTGCTGAAAGAAGATACCGTGGTTTTCGCAATTCTGGGGATTTCTTGAGCCAGGCCTCGAATGGAGCGTGGACCCTCACTAAATCCAGTGGCGAGGTGCGTAGATACAACACCAGTGGCCAATTGACAAGCGTAAGTTATCCTGGGGTGCCGGAGCGAACCGCGATATTGGGATATCAGGCAGGCCGCTTAGCCCGTGTTACGGATGGACTCGGTCGCGCTATCACATTTTCCTACGACAAGAGCTTTCTCTCCTTCGTCACGTTGAGTGACGGTAGCTCGGTCCATTATGAATACGACTCTGAGCATAACTTGGTCGCAGCAGTTCGGTCTGACGGCACACGCCGTAGCTACTTCTATAATGAAACTGGCGCAGCTCCTGCATCGATTCGGCATCTTCTGACTGGCATCGCGGAGGACGGTGTGCGCTATGCATCCTTCACGTATGGCCTCGACGGCAGAGTCGCTTCCAGCGGCTTGCATGCTGGTGCCGGAGTTGTGGAGAAAACCACGCTGCAGTACACCAGCAGCGAGAGCGCCACAGTCGTTAAGCCCAACGGTACCAGCTACGATTACACCATCGGCGCCGGAGCGTTCCGTCAGGTCACCGGCATCCGAGGCCCAGGTGTTTCGCGAACCCACGCCTTTACTGTCGATGGAAGGCCGACCGCATCTGTCGATGGAAACGGATGGCGCAAGACCTGGACCTACAGCGATGCGCTCGCAGATGGTGCCTCGTCGGTTACCGAGGTCGAGGCTGAAGGAACTGAGCGACAGCGCAGCCGTGTCACGACGCGCGACGCGAACAATCGCATCGTGCAATCACAGACATCCACCACGGCTGGCACGATTGCAACCACGCGCTACGCCTACACGGCAGATGGCGCCTTGGCCGCCCAATGTGCGATCGATCCGTCCAGTACGGTGGCGACTGCTTATGTCTGCGGATCGTCATCCACGCCTCCGACTGGAGTTCGCCAACAGTTGCGGGCGTATTGCAGTACCGACGATGTTGCGGCGGGTGGTCCATGCCCCATTGTCGGCTTGCTCAAGCGGCAAGACGGTGCGCGTACCGATCTGGTCGACGCTGCCGATTACACCTACTACCCGTCCGACGACGCAACCTGCGCCACATCGCCCACCACCTGTCCACATCGGAAGGGCGACCTCTGGAAGGTCGCCAACACCCTGGGCCAGGTGACCGAGTACCTGTCCTACGACGGTGCTGGTCGCGTGCTGTCGATGAAGGACGCCAATGGCGTCATCACCGACTACACCTACCACCCGCGCGGCTGGCTCACGGCCAGCAAGGCACGCGGTAGCGACGACACCAGCGAGAGCGACGACCGCATCACCCTGCTTGACTACTGGCCGACCGGCTTGGTCAAGCAGGTGACACAGCCGGATGGCGCGTTCACCACCTTCACCTACGACACGGCTCACCGCCTGACCGATATTGCCGACAACGCCGGCAACACGCTGCACTACACGCTGGACAACGCTGGCAACCGGGTCAAGGAAGACATAAAGGACGCGTCAGGCACACTCAAGCGCACGCTTTCGCGGATCTACAACCAGCTCGGCCAGCTGGCCACACAGGCCACCGCCAGCGGCAATCCGACCGACTTCGGCTACGACGCCAATGGCAACGCCAAGACGGTGACCGACGCACTCGGCCACGTTAACCAGAACGACTACGACCCGCTCAACCGCCTGGCCCGCACGCTGCAGGACGTGGGCGGTATCGCGGCCGAGACCAAGTTCGGCTACAACGCGCTCGACAACCTGACCAGGGTCACCGATCCGAAAGGCCTGGACACGACCTATGCCTACAATGGCCTGGGCGACCTGACCACGCTGACCAGCCCGGATACCGGCACGACGGCCTACACCTACGACAGCGCCGGCAACCGCGCCAGCCAGACCGATGCGCGTAACGTCACCGCCACTTACAGCTACGACTCACTGAACCGGCTGATCCAAGTCGCTTATCCGACCAGCAGCCTCAACGTCACCTACACCTACGACGTGAGCCAGACCGTCTGCGCCAGCGGCGAAACCTACGCGGTCGGCCGCCTGGCCCGCATGCAGGACGCCAGCGGCACCACCGACTATTGCTACGACCGCTTCGGCGACGTGGTCCGCAAGGTGCAGACCACCAACGGCAAGGTGTTCGTGCTGCGCTACGCCTATACCAAGGCAGGTCAGCTGAGCCGGCTGACCTATCCCGACGGCGCAGCGGTGGACTACGTGCGCAACGCCCAAGGCCAGACCACCGAGGTGGGTGTGACTCCGGCCGGCGGCACCCGGCAGGTGCTGCTTGTCAACGCCACCTATTACCCGTTCGGCCCGGTAGCCAGCTGGTCCTACGGCAACGGCCGCCCGATGCAGCGCGTACTGGACCAGGATTACCGCCCGCTGGCGATCAGCGACACCCGCAGCGATGGCTTGAGTACCGGCTTCGCCTTCGACCCGGCCGGCAACCTCAGCGCCCTGACAGCCGCGGGCAATACCGCTCCGGTGGTCAGCCTGGACTACGACGCGCTGGGCCGATTGACCGCGTTCAAGGACGGCCCGACCGGCACGGTGATCGACGGCTACAGCTACGACGCCACCGGCAACCGGCTCAGCGCCAAGGTCAACACCGCCACGCAGAGCTACACCTATCCGACGACCAGTCACCGCCTGAGCGCGGTGGCCGGCACCGCCCGCACCTACGACGCGATCGGCAATACGCTGTCGATCGGTGGCACGGCGCGGGAATTCGTGTACGACACCAACGGCCGCATGGCCCAGGCCAAGCGTGCGGGCGCGGCGGTGATGAACTACCAGTACAACGGGCGCGGCGAGCAGGTCCGCAAGTTCCTGGGCACGGCCGGTACCTACACGCTGTACGACGAAACCGGGCACTGGCTGGGCGACTACGACTCCACCGGCCAAGCACTGCAACAGGCGATCTGGCTGGACGACCTGCCGGTCGGCGTGCTGGCGAGCAACGGCCTGCATTACGTGCAGCCGGACCACCTGGGCACCCCCCGCGCAGTGATCGATCCGGTCCGCGATGTCGCGATCTGGAAGTGGGACCTGAAGGGCGAAGCCTTCGGCAACACCCCGCCGAATCAGGACCCGGACAGCGACGGCACGGCCTTCGTGTTCGACATGCGCTTCCCGGGGCAGCGTTACGATGTGGCGACGGGGCTCAACCAGAACTACTTCCGGGATTACGACCCGGGCACTGGGCGGTATGCGCAGAGCGATCCGATTGGGCTTGGTGGCGGTCTATCTACATACAGTTATGTAGGAGGAAACCCCGCCTCTTATATTGATCTGTTGGGCTTGTTGAGATTTCATTCCTGGGTTCAACAGAAATATCCAAGTACGGTGGATTACCTGAACTCAATCAAGGATAGGATGACGCAGAGGAAGTACGATGGATTCGCCCGTTTTGGGAACATCGGGAAAGAACATCTGGATCATCTTCTCGATCCATGTGACGGCCCTGTAGTTACTCCTGAATACATGAGGCATGATAACGGAAGGTATAAGCAAGGCGGAGGCGAAATACTGGTTCATCAAAGTTATTTCGACAGGTACGAGTTGGGCGAAAGAAGTCCAGAGTTGTTGCATATTTTAAATAGTACGGTTGAGCATGAGTTGGTGCATTTCACGGAGTATTTCTGGAATGGAAATAGGTCTCGGGTTGAGGAGGGTTGGTACTATGAAAATTATGTCTATGGCACGAAAATTCCATTATTTAACTAACGGGACTTCTGTTTTCTTGATTTTTTTGCTCATACTCGGTATGGGAGGCTGCTCGGGTCCTGTGCATCCAATGGAGAACGCGAAATGCAGCTTTACCCATTTCGATGTGCTAAAGGCAGTTGCAGATAACTCCGAAATCAGAGGCTACGCAAAAGAGCACTTTGCTCCTCCGGAGGTAACTTTTTTATGGGACGGGATGCCTGCAAGGATAGAAGCTTGCGGAGTTGCAAGAGGGGGTATGAGGATCGTGCGTTCTTCGTCACCTGGGTTTAATCAGCGCAATGGATTTATAGCCATCGAGAAAATGTATTACGATGGTGACGCTGCATTTTTGGAGATTGGCTTTCCACCTACGGGAAAGAATGGTGACGTATTTCTTAGGAAGCGGGCCGGGAAATGGGTGGTTGTCGAGAAGTTGCTGTGGGAATCATGACGCCAGGCTGCATGTAGGCCTGCTGCTGCTTGTGAACAAAGATCAGAGGAGTATTTGTTTGAAATGGAGATTTTCTCTGGCTCCTTTGATGTGGCCCGCACGCCGCAGGACGTGGGCGGCATCGCGGCCGAGACCGAGTTCGGTTACGACGCGCTCGACAACCTGACCGAGGTCACCGATCCAAAGGGGCTGGACACCACCTATGCCTACAACGGCCTTGCTGCTGGGCAACGCGACCTACTACCCGTTCGGCCCGGTGGCGAGCTGGTCCTACGGCAACGGCCGCCCGATGCAGCGCGTGCTGGACCAGGACTACCGTCCGCTGGCGGTCAGCGACGCCCGCAGCGATGGCCTGAGCACCGGCTTCGCATTCGACCCAGCCGGCAACCTCAGCGCCCTGACCGCAGCGGGTAACACCGCCCCGGTGGTCAGCTTGGATTACGACGCGCTGGGCCGATTGACCGCGTTCAAGGACGGCCCGACCGGCACGGTGATCGACGGCTACAGCTACGACGCCACCGGTAACCGACTCAGCGCCAAGGTCAACACCGCCACGCAGAGCTACACCTATCCGACGACCAGTCACCGCCTGAGCGCGGTGGCCGGCACCGCCCGCACCTACGACGCGATCGGCAATACGCTCTCGATCGGTGGCACCGCGCAGGAATTCGTCTACGACGCAACGGGCCGGATGAGCCAGGCCAAGCGCGCCGGCGCGGTCGTGATGAAGTACGGCTACAACGGCCGCGGCGAGCAGGTGCGGCGGGTTAGCAAGACCAACACCTACACGCTGTACGACGAGAGCGGCCACTGGCTGGGCGACTACGACATCAACGGCGCACCGCTACAGCAGGCGATCTGGCTGGACGACCTGCCGGTGGGCGTGCTGGCCAAGAACAGCCTGCGTTACGTGCAACCGGACCACCTGGGTACCCCACGCGCAGTGATCGATCCGGTCCGCGACGTCGCGATCTGGAAGTGGGATCTGAAGGGTGAAGCCTTCGGCAACACGCCGCCGGACCAGGATCCGGACAAGGACGGCACCGCGTTCGTGTTCGATATGCGCTTCCCGGGGCAGCGCTACGATGCCGCGACGGGGTTCAATCAGAACTACTTCCGTGACTACGAGCCGGGCACTGGGCGGTATGGGCAAAGTGACCCTATTGGGTTAAATGGGGGTTATTCAACTTATGCTTATGTCGGCGGAAGCTCGATGGGTCGCATCGATCCATTGGGGCTTCGTTCTCCAAATGAGCAAGAGGCCGCATTTATATCAAGCTTGTTTGGTGATTGTTTTGATTTTGCCTCAATAGATATCAGTGGGACTTCACGTGAACGCGCTTCGTCATTAAGTGGTGGGAGCGTTTCAATCCCCGCTTCGCTGTTTAATGGTGGTGACGTAAATAAGGGTTTGGATCTCTATAGCGTTAATGCCAGGTCCACATTGGCGCATGAAGTTTTTCATGTCTGGCAAAGGAGGCAAGGTGCGAGAGTTGCTTCTTCGCTTGTTGTACCTCAAATTGCGAATTACTTTGGATTCGGCGACCCATATGTCTATGGTGCTTCAACAAGTGCAGGTGGTGCAGCCTTGTATTTTAATGATTTGTTTAACAGAGGGCGCTACGAGGGGCAAGCCCAGATGTGGGAGGATTCTTATCTGCGAGCAGATCAAGGCGGGCTTGCTAGTGAGATTCATGAGGCGTTGAAAGCGGTGGTTGCTGCAAAATCCAGTTGCGGGTGTAAATGATGAAGCTCCCTCGCTGTGCCTTTTTTTTACTTTTCTTTTCCATTTTTATTGTTGCATGCGTGGCTCCCGGCCAAGGTGGAAAATTTAGCGCTGGTAAGAAACGCGGTGACGCAATTGTCACTGCGTTGAATGCATACCATTTAAAGAATGGTCAATACCCAGTTTCGCTGAAACAATTGGGTGGCCAATTTGCAGCGATCGAAAATGGTTCTGGTGGCGATCAATTAACCTTCATCTATACCTCTAATGCAGGAGGAGGTTATACTTTGGTTTTTAAGTATTTTGGCCCTGGTAGCAATCTGTGTGTTCACGAATCTGTGGATGCCTCTGGGGAATGGGAGTGTTCTGGGTCTCACTGACTAAATTAGGTGCTGTCACGCTGCGTCGCGGCGCTGGATACAGTGGAGGCCGGGGTGCGGGTGTCGGAGGCCGACCTCAATAATCCGACGGTGGGGCTGGGCGGCTATCCCGATCGTGGTAAGGGCTTGAATAAAATTCGTTGTATTTGCCGGGGGCAGGCTGATGACTACTATAATTAGTATAGTAGGGAAGTCATTTGACGAGCTAATGGGGCTTTTTTTCTGTGAAGTCCTTGATGACGATGATTTCTACGATGTCGTCGCCGCTGAACTGGCGAAGGAACACCGACATGCGTTGGAGGCGATGTCGGGGAGTCTCTCCAATAAACGTCTACGTGCAGCTATCTGTGGCTTGGGAATGGCTTCTTCTACTGAGAGTGAGCCGACGATCAAAAGCTTCCTCCATCATGATGAGGCGTTGGTTGTCACCGCTGCTATTGATGGGCTGAGGCGGATCGGTTCGGCGGAATGGCCGATCATTTCATCGCAACTGCGCCATGCTTCTCCCTATGTCCGGGGCGCGGCTCTCAGATATGCAAAAGAAGCGCTCGGTAAGGACGCACGACCGCTGTTGCTGACAGGCCTGGATGACAACGATCCAATTGTTCGTGAAAACGCGATCGATGAACTGGACGGGCTTATCTCTGCTGATGACGCTTATCTGATAGCGCCTTACCTGGACGATCCGGCTGCCCATGTAAGGCAGGCAGCTCAGACGTTGTTGGATTCCATTCGCTAGTCTCGGCGTCTGGCTACTTTGGGAGTTGTCGTGTTCGCCTTTCTAGGACATGGCAACCCGCCCCATCCAAGTGGCATGCGTTTGCGGCCGATGCCGGCCTAGCTTCGGCAAAGATAAACGACAGGTGATCCGGCGAAACTGCCTGGTCGTATTGAGTCAATAGCCTTCAGGGCGATTTTAATTAACATCAAGAAGATGCATGCGGTCAGTCCTAGGGGAGTATGCGTTGGCTTCATTAGGGCTTCAAGAGATCATTTGCCAGTGCAAGATCAAAATTCTTGTTTCCGAATATGATCTTGGTGCCGAGCATTTTCTGGAACAGGCTTGAGTCTAGGTCGAGCCCGTTTTTTTTCGCGACAAACAGCGCAGTCAGAAATGGATAGGCATAGTCGCTCGGCTCGGCCAGGATGTCCTCGATCAGAGAGGTTGTGCCAAAAATGCAGTTCTCTGCCTTCGGGAGATAAAATTTCACTATGCGATCATTTATCTTTGTTGCTGTTGATGCTATCTCCTGAAAAGATGGAGTTCTGATGATGCCGCCCAGCTCGTCGCCAAAACGTTTTGCTTCTTCAGAGAGTGAAGTTTTTGACATGCAAGAGGCATTCGTCAGCCGGCTTGGATAAGGCGGCGATTGGCTCTTGCAGAAGTTCAGCGCTTCGCATGCATGGATTTCCAGTGCTGCGTAATAGCCGTCCGCGTTGCGCAAGTGCTGGATGTATATCTCGCCGAGCTTCTCTTTTGCGGCAACCAGGCTGAGCTTGTTCTTGCCTGCCTTCAGGTATGGGCGCGAAGACGCGGTCTGTTCGAACCTTGCCAGCAGTTCCTTCTCCAGTGCCTTGCGGATTTCCGTGCTCATGCTGTGTCTGTAAATTGGGAGCTTGAAGGCATTGTGCTGCACTCTTCTCTCTTCGGCATCTTCGTTGGATCGCCGGCCTGAGGAAGCAGCAGTAGGTTCTAGGCATCACCGCTCTTCTCCAGCTTGCGGACTTCATGATCGCCCGCCCATCACCGTGCAGATATTGCTCAGCAGCAGCTGTAGGTCTGTCCCATCGCGGTAACGGCTGGCAGGCCCTATCAACGCGTGATCTTGGCCTTGGTTGGGCGCCGTCGTCACAGCCCCCCATTCAATCCACTCCCACTCTGCCGCATGATGCAAGGCTAGCCGCGTGCGATCTTCTCGCTGCGCCCTTCCTTCCCGCGCCGGAGCACCCCATGCACGAACGCCGCCATTTCCTCAAGACCGCCGCCTTCGGCACCATCGCCACCGGCCTGGCCGCCGCGTTGCCGCGTGCATTGGCGAGCGCCAAGGGCGGCGTCGCGCCGCTGCCGCGCGGCGCGGCGCGGGTGATCTCGACCTGGGACTTCGGGATCGCGGCGAACCAGGCGGCGTGGCAGGTGCTGTCGCGCGGCGGGGCGGCGCTGGATGCGGTGGAGGCCGGGGTGAAGGTGCCGGAGGCCGATCCGAACAATCCCACCGTGGGGCTGGGCGGCTATCCGGACCGCGATGGGCGGGTCACGCTCGATGCCTGCATCATGGATCACACCGGCGGCTGCGGCTCGGTCGCGGCGCTGGAGGACATCGTGCATGCGATCTCGGTGGCGCGGCGGGTGATGGAGAAGACGCCGCACGTGATGCTGGTCGGTGAAGGGGCGCTGCAGTTCGCGCTGGCGCAAGGCTTCGAGCGCACCAAGTTGCTGACGCCGTCTTCGGAAAAGGCGTGGAAGGAGTGGCTGAAGACCTCCAAGTACGCGCCGGAAGCGAACATCGAGAACAGGGCTTACCAGAAGGGCACGCTGCCCGGCGGCAAGGACAACCACGACACCATCGGCATGCTGGCGCTGGACGCGCACGGCAATCTGTCAGGGGCCTGCACCACCAGCGGCATGGCGTGGAAGATGCACGGCCGGGTCGGCGACAGTCCGATCATCGGTGCCGGGTTGTATGTCGACAACGAGGTCGGCGGCGCCACGTCCACCGGCGTCGGCGAGGAGGTGATCCGCAATGTCGGCAGTTTCGCGGTGGTGGAGATGATGCGCCAGGGCAAGAGCCCGGCCGAGGCCTGCCGCGAGGTGGTGATGCGCATCGTGCGGCGCAAGCCGCAGCTGACCCGCGATCTGCAGGTCGGGTTCCTGGCGATGAACAAGCGCGGCGAGGTCGGTGCGTTCGCGATCCAGCCCGGTTTCAGCTACGCGGTCTGCGATGCGCAGCGGCAGGATCTGTTGCTGCCCGGACAGAGCCATTTCGCGGAGCCGGCCGCATGAGCGAGGCGGTGAAGATGGGACTGGAAGTGGCCGCCGATTCGATCGGCTCGGCGCTGGCGGCGCAGGCTGGCGGGGCGATGCGGGTGGAATTGTGCGGCGGCCTGGACGGCGGCGGGCTGACGCCGTCGTTCGGCACGCTGGCGGTGTTGCGCGATCGATTGACCATTCCGCTGTATGTGCTGATCCGTCCGCGGGTCGGCGATTTCGTGTTCAACGAAGCGGAAGTGGAGGCGATGCGCCGCGACGTGGAGCAGTGCGTGCGACTGGGCTGCGACGGGGTGGTGCTGGGGGCGCTGGATCCGGCCGGCGAGGTCGACATGGCGACGATGCGGGTGTTGATCGCGGCGGCGGGATCGCTCGGCGTCACGTTCCATCGCGCCATCGACGTCAGCGCCGATCCGCGGCGTACGCTGGAGGATGCGATCGCGTTGGGGTGCGAGCGGGTGCTGACATCCGGCGCGCGCGAGACGGCGGAGGAGGGCGCGGCGCTGATCGCGGCGTTGGTGCAGCAGGCGGGCGCGCGTTTGAGCGTGATGCCGGGGTCGGGGGTGTCCGATACCAATCTGGCGCGATTGCGGGCGCTGACCGGGGCGCGCGAGTTTCATGGTTCGGCGCGCGGGCCGCTGGCATCGCGGGCGCTGGCGCCGCATCCGCATGTGCGCAGCCTGGGCGGCGATCGCATGCAGACCGATGTGGAGCGGGTGCGGCGGATGGTGGCGTTGTTGGCGGAGTAGGGGCGCTGGTGGTTTGTGCGTGGGTGATCGGACCGCAGCGACGGTATGGGGTGGAGCGATCTTGGTTGCCGCCGATGATGCGGATTGCGGTCAGTGTCCGCGACATTGCAGAAGGAGCTTCGGCCTCTGCATGTCACCAGATCGATGGTTGGTGGCAGGCTCCGTTCGTCGCGACTGAAGTCGCTCCCACAGGGGGCTTGCGGTCGGGCTTCCTTGGGCACTGTGGGAGGGCGCCAGCCCCGCCGGTTGCCGAAGTTTGCTGCTTCGTCGTGGTGTGTGTCGCGGTTGAAACCGCTCCTACAAGGAGCTTGCAGTTAGCTGGCTGGGCGCACTGTGGGAGGGACTTCAGTCCCGGCGCTGCCGAAGTCCGCGATCGCGTCGTGGTCTGTGTCGTGGTTGAAACCGCTCCTACAAGGAGGCTTGCGGTTAGTTGGTTCGGTGCACTGTGGGAGGGACTTCAGTCCCGACGCTGCCGAACTACGCTATCGCGTTGTGGTCTGTGTCGCGGTTGGAACCGCTCCTACAAAGGGGCATGCGGTTAGTCGGCTGGCGTGCACTGTGGGAGGGACTTCAGTCCCGACGCTGCCGAAGCCCGCGATCGCCGGGGTCTGTGTCGCGGTTGAAACCGCTCCTACAGGGGAAAGTCCGCGCTGCTTTCGCTGATAGCTGCGGCGCCGGATCGCTCATTCGCGCACGGCGCGAATGCCGCTTCGAGCAGCCCCATGCTCGGTGACGCCGCCGACATCGCCAGGGCGCCTCATGCCGGCGCGCGATCTCATCTCATTGCTTGCCATCAAGCTTCGCTGCAGCAGCAAGCAGCCGCTTCGGATCCAGCACCACGTGCTTGATGCGTGTCCGCTTCCAGGTGTAGCTGATGTGCACCAGGCCGTCGCGGGTCTGGATCACTGCCGGGTAGGAGAACTCGTCCTTGGCGCTGTCTTCCAGGGTCAGCACGCGGGTCCAGTGGGTGCCGTCGTCGGACAGGGCCACCGCCAGCGTGCCGCGGCCGTCCCACCAGTCCTTGCCCGCTTCGGTGGGGTTGTAGACCAGCAGCGAGCGGCCGTCGGCCAGCACCACGGCATCGGTGCCGGAGTTGGGGTTGGCCAGGTCGAGCAAGGTCATCGGGTCCCAGCTGCGGCCGTGGTCGCGCGACCAGGTGCTGAACACGTGGTTCTGCTGGCTGCGGCCGATCGCCTGCACGCGGCCGTCGGCATGCACCAGCACGCTGGGCTGGATCGCGCCGATTAGCGCCGGGTCGTTCAGCGCCGGGCCGCGGGTCCAGTGCGCGCCGTCGTCGTCGGACCACTCCATGTGCGCGACCCAGCCGGCATCCTCGCTGCTGCTGGGGCTGAGGATGCGGCCATCGGCCAGTTGCACAGGCTTGTTCTTGATCGGGCCGAGGATGCCGTCGGGCAGGCGCACGGGTGCGGACCAGTGCGCGCCGCCATCGGCGGAGGTGATCTGCATGCCCCACCAGCGCTTCGGGTCGGGGCCGACTTTGTAGAACAGCCGCAGTGGTCCGCGCGCCGGCTGGAACAGCACCGGGTTCCATGCCGGTAGCGGGGCGCCCTGCGGCTGCGCGCCGTCGGCCACACGCTGCGCCGGCTGCCAGCCCCGGGCGTCGCGGCGCGCGACCCAGATGCCGACGTCGTCGGCGCCTTCGTGGCGCCCGCCGAACCACGCGGCGAGCAGGCCGTCGCGGGTTTCCAGCAGGGTGGAGGCGTGGCATTGCGCGGTCGGCGCCTCGGCGTTGACGAATTCGCTGTAGACGATGGGCGAGGGCGGGGCCGACGACGGCGCGGCCGGCGCAGGGGCGGCCATCGCGCGGACGGCGAACAGCGACAGCAGCGGGAACAGCAAGGAACGCAGCATGGTGGTCCGGTCCTGGCCGGGTTTTGACGATACCTCTCTATTATCAATTAAATACCACATGCCGCGGTTGGCGCCAGCAAACGGCTGTCCGATGACCGGGGGAAGTGTTCCGCGACGGTGCCTGGAGCGGGGTGGCGCAGGCGATCGGGCGCATGAAGGTCGATCACTTCCCGGCAATCAGCGCCTCGCGCGTGAGCCTGATCTTGTCCGGCGCGGATGCAGCGCAGATCCGCGAGTTCCAACTGTTCGACGTGGCGCCGCCGCTACGCGCTGAACCCGCCCATCCGCACCTGCGCTGCCAACCAGCGCCGCGAGAGCCAGGGCCAGCTGACCCTGACCACCACCCACAGCCAGGCGCGCTTCGTGCTGCCGCCGGCGGTGGTGCAGATCAAGCCCTATCCGCAGGTCAACGTGCACCTGCGGCAGGCGGCCGAGAGCGCGGCGCTGGGCCATAGCCGCGACATGCACAGGCCGCGCCCGATCATCCGGGCGCGGGCTTTTCGTATGGCGATGGGCCTGGTTCGAGGCTCGGGTGCGATGAGCGAGCTTGGCGCCGTTGTCCGTGCAGCCGCCCCCCGGTGGGTTGATCCCCGGTCGGCCGGCTACTGCAAGCGCGTCACGCGAACAACTCCACGGCGGCATCGCTCCACGCATGGCCGTGCACACCCCACGGGTTGTCTTCCGCAGCCGGCGGGAACCCGGTCCGGCAGTAACCGCGCTTTGCCTCGAAATCGAATACCGCATGCGGATAGCCTTTGATCAGCAGCACCACCTTCCTGCTGTCCTGGGACCAGCCGATCTGCACTTCGGAAGGTGTTTCTTTGTCGGCGACGTCGGCAGCGTTGTAGATGTGCAGGGCGTCCTGGATCGGGTTGTCGTGCGCCGACGTGTCGAGCGCATAGAAATAGCCGGTGTCGCCGTCGTCTTCGAAGACGGCAACGAAGGCGTCCTGCGGCGCTTGCGCCTCGACGACCAAGGCGGTGCCGACGATCAGTTCGCTTTCGGCGGTGACGGTGATGGGCATGTTGGTTCGCGCTGGGATGCTGGATAAAACGCGCCGCTGCTCGGCGCGGCCTGGTCGTCAGACGGTCGGTCCGCCACGACCAAGGCTGTCCTGATGTCGCTGCGTCGCGTCCTGCGCAAGCTGCTGCTCCTGCGCTCGGTTGAAGGCCAGCGATTGCTGCGACGTTTCCTGCAGCGGGGGCGCAGGTTCGTTGGTATTGACCGACACCCTAAACCCCGGCGTGGTCCCGGTAACCCACAGCGTGTCGCCCGCCATCCGCACGCCACCGATGGTGCTGGCGTCCGTCATGCCCTCCTGTTTGCTCAGCAGCATGGCGCGGGCCACGTGATCGTCCGAGACCTGTGGCGGCGTATCGCTGCGGAGTTTCGCGAAGAGCGCCTGATCGTGCGGAGGAAGTTGTCCTAGGGCCGGTGCCTGTTTGTCGGTGTGCTCGGCAGCGGCGGCCGTCGTTGAGCCGCCCGCCGGCAGGGAGGCATGCGGCTTGGGTTCCGCTGGCTTGGCCTCGCCCTTGATCGCCGGGCTCTGGCCGTCCAGCGCCGGTTGTTGCGCCTGCTTGATCTCTGCGGCGGTCGTGATGGCCTTGGGCACCATCTTGCTTTCCGACAGCAAGCCGTCGCGGCCATCGTCCATCATCGTCACGATCGCGCTGTTCGAGCCCGGACGGCCGGTCTTGGGATCGGGCTGCAGCATCAGGGAGTACGGCTTGCCGGCGTCCAGGCCGTCGTGGGCGTGCGTGCGGGCGACGGCGGCCGTGGCGGCGTCGATCTCCGCGTCGGTTCGCGCGATACCGGCGGCGGCATAGGTGCCGGCCACCATGCCGCGCATCGTCGTGGCTTTCGGCAGCGTCGGATTGGCCTGCGCTTCGGCTGCCATGGCCGCGTACTCCTGCAACCCGGCCTGCTGGCTGCGGTGCACTTCGTTCAATTCGTCGCGGATGTTGCCCTGCGCCTGGTTGGTGCCGTAGATCATGCCCGGCGTCGCCCACTCGCCATTGGCGCCGCGGGTGTAGGTGTGGCCATCGGATGCCTGCAGGGAGTCCGTCTGCGCGCTGGCGTGCTTCACTGCGGCTGGCATGTCGCCGTGCTGGTGCCAGCCGAACTGGTTGTAGGCCACTTCGTAGCGGCCCGCGATCGCGGCCGGCGTGTTGGCCGCGTTCTGGGCGATGATCAGCTTCGAGGCCTGGTCCAGCTCGGCCGCGCGTTGCGGGGTGGCGACTTCGGCATGGGTGACCTTCATGCCGTGCTCGATGTATTGGTCGACGACCGTCCGCGACCAGCCATGGGTCTGCGGATCACGGACCCAGTTTCCTTCCCCGTCCAGGCTGCGGGCTTCGCCTTTGCCCGATGGGATGGAATACGGATTCTGCGGCTGCGACAGATTCGCCAGTCCCAATTCGTAGGACGCGTTGGCGGACTTGTAGTTCAGTTGGTTGGCCAGCACGTCTCCGGCCACGTATCTGACCTTGCTGTAGGTGGCGCTTCCGCTGTCCGGCGATGCCGTGGTGGTCGTGGCCTTGATCTGCTGCGTCTCGGCTACCCGCGACCAGGTGCCTTTCGCATCGTTGGGATCGCGGCTCCATTCGTTGCCGTCCCGGTCCTTCTGGGTGAAGACGCTATCGATGTCCTTCTGCTGAGCCCATTTCTCGCCCAGGAACGCACCGCCGACGCCGCCGGCCACGCCACCGATCGCCGACGTGACGAGCGCGCCCGGGCCGCTCGGCGAGCCGCCCGCCAGGCCATAGCCGGCACCGGCCAGGAAGCCGACCGCGATACCGCCGCCGATACCGCCGACATTGCGGCCGATGAAATGGGTCTTGGCCGACTCGGCCCCTGTCGTATTGCCCTGCGCTTCCAGCTTCACCACCTGATGGCCGGTGGTGGAGAAGTCGTACGCCAGCGCGGCCACCGCGATCACGGTCCCGCCTTTCGCCAGCATGCCAGGACGCAGGCCCTTGGACGCCGCCACCGCTTCACCGGTGATGGCCGCTTCTCCCACCGACGCCGCAGGCGCACTGAATCCGGTGGGCGCACGGGTCAAGCCCGCGTTTGCCAGTTCGGCAGCGGGCGGGAACTTGGCGGCATCTGCGCCGAGGGTCGCGGCAACCTCCTGCGACAGCGAGACCTTGGTGACCTTCGCTCCCACATTGTCGGGCGCCACGAAAATGCCCTTGGGCGCCGCCTCGATGAACTGCGCCTGCACCTTGGGCAGCACCGCATCGGCGCCGCCTTGGGCGTAGAGCGCTTTCAGTTCACTTACCGGCTGCCCGCCCAGGGTTCTGACGTTGGGGTTCTCCAGCACGGCGGGCAGTTCCACCTTGCCGAAAACCCGCTCTACGTTGGCATTGGTGGCGACCACTTTGATGTCGCCGCGTAGCGAGCCTGCGAACTCGTTGGAGGCTTCGCCCCAAAGGGAGCCTTCCAACGAAGTGGCGCTTCGAGCAGCGGCCTTCGGGTTGCCATACAGGAAGTCTGCCACCGACTTCTCGACTTGATCGAGATCTTGTCCTTGCACCGTGAATATGCGCTCAGCTGCGTCGGCGATCGCCATTTCGACATCCTTGTTCCCAAGGAATCGTGCGCGCGCAGTATTGTTGATGATGGGCTCGCCGGTTTTACTCGCGAGTTCCTTGGCGATCACCTCGGATGACACGTCGCCGATTGGGCGACTGTAGAGAATGCCCCCTTCGCCTATAGCTTTGGCAGGATACTGGCGCGCGATCGCTTGAATTTCTTCAAGAGAAGCTGCCTTCTTTATCTGCTCGATCTGTTTGGAGTAGTCGTCACTCATGGCGTACCCCGTCATCCATGACTAAGGCCCAGCCGTCCCTGAAGAAAACTTCACCCATGAAGTGGGCATTCGGATACTCGTTCAGCAGCGTGGGTCTATTCGAAAAATGTGTACCGGCAGTGATCAGTCGAACGATTAGTGTATGAACAGCGTGGATCTCCGCTGTAGTGAAGACACGGCATGCGCCTGGCATCGGCATTCCAATGTCACCGTCACGGCCATAGCCAAATGAGACGACTTCAATATTGTAGTCATTGTGGTTCGGCAGGAAGGCTCTTCTAATTTCGCCGAAGTATTCTTCGCCATCCACCTCGACGGCGAACGTCTCATGACGCTGTTCATCCATGATGCCGCGCACGCCGCCTGAAAATCTGGCGCGTCCCTCTGGGAACTGCAGCCAATCGAAAGTGGGGTGGTTGGACAAGTCCATGCTTAGTCTTCCATGTTGGGTCATCGGAAATTACAACCTTGCAAGCGGGCTTCCAGTTGCCAGGTCCGATCAGGCGATTCGCTTGGTGCCCGACCTGCGAGCTCCTACTCTACGACTCGATGATAGCTTCTGCCATCACAGCGGGGATTTCAAGAAAAACGCGATGGTTGCGAAGTGGTCTCATCACCCGTAACTAAAGCCCAGCCCTTCCTGAAGGTCACGTGGCCCATGAAGTGCGCATCCGGATATTCCCTCAGCAAAGAAGGCCTGCCCGAAAATTGAATGCCAGCAGCGATCAATTGGACTGTCAGGGACTGAATGATGCTTGCTTGTGCTGCCGTGAAGACCCGACATGTCCTTCCCTGCATCGGCATTCCGATGTCGCCGTCGCGGCCATAGCCAAATGAGACGACCTCGATGTTGTAGTCATTGCCATTCGGCAGGAATGCATTCTGGATTTCGCCGAAGTATTCTTCGCCATCCACTTCGACGGCAAACGTCTCATGGCCCTGCTCATCCATGATGCCGCGTACGCCGCCTGAAAACCTGGCGCGCCCCTCCGGGAATTGCACCCACTCGAAGGTGGAGTGGTCATGTAAGTCCATGCTCATCGCTCCCTGTCGGACGATCGGAAATTCTGACGTCATGCACCCATTGAAGGCAAGTGGCCTATCGGGGAAGGCCCATTGCTCAAAGCCAGACAGCCGCTCAAACGATCCTCGTCCATTCAGTTCCATCGAAAGACATAAGATCGGACTCGCCATTCGACCACATCACGTCACTGGTGGCGCTCAACTGGTAACAGGACGTTGGACGATCATCGCCGAAGTTCAAAGGCTCTAATTGCGATTGTTTCAGCCGATAGACATTCGACATGGTAGAGGCGTAAAGGGTATCGATAAACCATTCAAGATCCAAGATATCATCGGAGACTGCTATTTGATCGATGACGCTCCACATATCCTTGCGCCCTTGCAGCAGCACCCCGCGGTGGCCCGCTATGTACACCGTTCCATCAGGCGCGCACTTGATCGATGTGAGAGTCACCGCCGTTGGCGATTCGCAAGGGTGCCAGTCATGTCCGTCGAATCGCCATATCGCGCCATCCCGGCCGACTGCATAGATTTCTGCATTTGAAAAGCCATGAATCGCCTGCGCATCGAACGTTTCCGGTAGGCCATCATCGATCCGTATCCAGCGTTTGGGGCCGTCAAAGCGGTACACCATGCCCCTCAGGCCAACCGCAAAGGCTTGTCCGTCGATCGCCGCCACGCTGCGAATACCGCCCGTTCTTGGCGCTTTTGGTGCAGGTGTGCTGTCGTCGAATATGTCGCCGGCAGTGGTGCCGCTTGCCATGATGGCTGAGTAATAGCCGGCGCCAGATATGGCAATGAGTCCAAGCTCAGGCTGAGAAACAATAGCTAACGAATGGGCGTCATAGTTGGCCTCGCCTCTGGTAAAAGTACCGTCCTTGTATCTGAACGTAATGGCATGTGGAATCTCATCGGCTTCTTTTTTAGGGTCTGCGGCATAGATATAACCAAGGCCGGGTAGACGTACTACCGCAGTGCGCATGATGAGGCCATTCAACGGTGTTTCAGGCATGTGGAGCTTCCTCGAAAATAGATCTTATAGGGCGGTGGTGCACGCTGTTGTCGCTTGCGCTGCACCGGCACGGCGTACAGCCGCCTGCTGCGAGCCGATCTTCCCGCGGGGCCAAGATCGCGGCCCTAGGCTCAGGCGGAGCCCTTGACCGAAGGCACGCATATCCAGGGACGTGCGGTGGGCGGTGGGCGCGCCGATCTTGATGGCGCTGCCACAGTGGAAAGCGGGCCTTCGACCTTGGCGTGGTCCAGCCTTGAGCTTGCTCGCATCGTCCATCGGCAGCGGAAGAGTTTTGTATGCCGGTCAGCGGCTTGCCGTCGAGCAGCGAGGGATCGAGCAGCTTAGCGCACCGTCGGTCATACGCGTAGTTGAGTACACTTCAAGGCAAACGCGCCAATAGATCCGAAGCCCTAGCCATGCGCACCACTACTCACCAGCACCCCCAGAGGCCGACATTTCTTCAGGGCTGCTTCTATTGGAAAGGGCATGGGTACCACTATTCCAACTCCGCACCTGAAGGGATGGTGTCGCCAGATGGATGCTTGAGCGACAATCCCTGGATCGCGCTTGCGTCGATCATGGAGTGTGCGAAGCATGGTGATTACAGTCACGTATCCCAGCTGAAAAAGTGGATAGTGGACAAGGACAACGATCCGACCCTGGTGTCTGCCTGCCTGGGTTTGACCGCCGATTCAGGGCTTGATGCGGACCTGGAGTTCCTCGCCGAACTCATGATCGACGGGCCCCGCTATCTACGCATCGAGGCCAGCCTGGCGGCGCAATGGTCAGGGGTGCTCTGGTTGATCCCCTTCATGGTCGAAGCCTGGTGTTCGCTTGATCGGCGCGCCGACCGGGACGCCATCGAGGCGAACATATCCAACCTGCTCGATGTCCGTGAAGGCGAGCCAGCGTTCTTCGATACCGGCTTGGGCGAGGCCGACTACAGGCGGGCTGTCGAGGCGCGACTTGCCGCGTTGAGCGATACCCATGGCAGCGACCGAGTTGCAGTCCTGGCGGGCGAGCCCGTCGATATGGAGAAGCAGGTCTGGTTGATGAGAAAGGCGCTTGTTCCCAAAGGCAACGACGAGTGGATCGATTGGAGTGATTTCCTGCTCTGGCGGCGCAAGTTCGAGGTGTATTCGGGCGTCGATTGTTCGGGGTTCTACGGGGAAAGCGCCGAGTTCCTGCCGCGCAATGCGGCCACCATCCTGGACAAGTACATGTCCTCGCCCATGCGTTTCGATGTAGGGAAGCGCTACTTCTTTGGGAACCTGGTGCAATAGCAGGCAGCAAGCGCGCTCTGGATGCCTACTAGCGCTAGGTGCCCTGCGGTGGGCACACCTGTGCAAGTGAAGTTTGTGGCCGGGTCGCTGAGCCGCGGCGAGCGCGTGTTCTGTCGCCCTGCGGATGCGCTGTGCGTGGGATGGCAGCCGGCAAAGCGCTGAGTCCTTTGGACGTGGTAGCAGAAGCAGCAGCACAATGGCGAGATCGTGTGTCGGTTGTTTGTCTGCCCAAGCCGGCGATCGGGCAACCCCTATGCCCAACGCTCAAACGAGTGCTCTAATGCCGCAGCCGCCATCGGCTTACCGTACTGGAGCAAACACCTTGAACGCCCATCGATTTTTTGTCGCCGCGTTGTCCGCTTGCCTGACCACGTTGCCCGGGCTCGCGGTCGCCGCGACGCAGGCGCCCGTCGCGCCGGCGACTGTGATGATGCTTGGCTCGTTCCACTTCGAGAATCCGGGCCGGGACATGGTGAAGTTCAAGGTCTCCGATGTGATGTCGAAAGACAACCAGGCCTACCTTGCGGGCCTTGCCGCACGGATCGCCGCGTTTCGCCCCACCGACGTACTAGTGGAGTGCGAGCCGTCCGAGCAGGCGAACTATGACGCCGCGTTTGCCCGCTACCGCGACGGCCAGTCGACCCTGCCGGCTAACGAAGTCCACCAGATCGGCTTCCGCGTCGCCAAAGCCTCGGGGATTGCGGGAGTGACGTGCTTCGACGAGGGCCAGGTCGGCTGGGAAGCCGATCCGATGTTCGATTACATCAAGGCGAACGACCCGGCCATGCAGGCGACGATGGATGCCACGTTCAAGGATCTTTCCGCGCGCGCCGACCGCGAGCAATCGACGTTGCCGCTGCACGAGCTGCTGTGCCTGACGAACGATTCCGCGCGCGACCGCGAGAACAAGAATCTCTACATCCGCACCAATGCCGTGGATGCCGGTGGCAGCTTTGCCGGCGCCGACGCTGCGGCCAGTTGGTGGCACCGCAACTTCCGCATGTATGCCAACGTGCAGAAGGCCGCGCAACCCGGCCATCGCGTGCTGGTGATTGCTGGATCCGGCCACACGGCGATCCTCAAGGACCTGTTGGCGATCGACATGCAGCGCACTGCCGAGGACGTGAACGGGTATCTGGCGCCGTAAGCCGACCTGGCGTTAAGGGCAACGGCGGGGCTCGACAGTGGGGCCAGAGGAACTATGTGCTTTAAATTGATATTTCTCTGGCCCCGTTGTTGGCGATCCTCATTGGTGTGGTAACCGTGAAGATGCACCATGCGCGCGCGCTTGCAACCAACGCCGCTGCACAATGTTGATTGCCAAGAACTAAAGCTGGGGAAACCTCAGAATCTGCGCCCTGTTTCCCAGTTTCATCCCCCGACACCGACCACCGACCTCCAGCCATGACCAAAGTTCTGATCCTCAGTGTAAGCGCCGGCAATGGCCACGTGCGCGCAGCGCAGGCGCTCGCTGCCGCCGCACAGTCTCTCGCTCCCTCGTGCACGGCGGTACATATCGACGCCATGGCCAATGTGTCAGGGGCGTTCCGCAGTATCTACGCCGATTGGTACATCCAGCTCGTGAATCGCGCGCCCGAACTCTGGTCGTATCTGCATCAGCGCAGCGACGTCACGCCGCACCACGCGGCGTCGCAGCGCTTGCGCCGCGGCATCGAGCGACTGAGCACCGGCGCGCTGCTGCGCGAGATTCGAAACGCGAAGCCCGACGCTGTGATTTGCACCCATTTCCTGCCGGCCGAGTTGCTGATGCGCGAACGCAGAAACGGTCGCCTCGACTATCCCGTCTGGTTGCAGATCACCGACTACGACCTGCACAACATGTGGCTCGTTCCCGAGATGACCGGCTACCTGGCGGCGAACGAAGAGGTCGCGTTCCGGCTTCGCGCACGCGGCATTCCGGCCGACCGTGTGCACGTCACAGGAATTCCGGTGATGCCGGCATTCTCGAAGCCCGACGCCCCTGCGCTGGAGCGCGACGCGTGCGCGGCTGCCCTGGGTCTGGAGCCATCGCGTCCCACGCTTCTGATGGCGTCAGGCGGTGCTGGCGTTGGCGATCTTGCGAGCATGGTCGAACGTGCACTGGGCATGGCAAGCGATTTCCAGGTAATCGCCGTGGCGGGCCGCAATGCCGAAACCCACGCCAGACTGGCGGCGCTGGCGCTTCGCCATCCGGGCCGGATGATTGCGGTGGGCTTCACCGACGAGATGCACAAACTCATGGTAGCTGCCGATCTGGTCGTCACCAAGCCTGGCGGCCTCACCGTGTCCGAATGCATGGCGCTGGGCAAGCCGATGCTGCTGATCTCGCCGATCCCCGGCCAAGAAGAACACAACGCCGGCTTCCTGATGGAAGAAGGCGCTGCATGGCTGGCCTACGATGACATTGGCCTCGACTACAAGATCGAACGGTTGATGGCCGATCGGCCGAAATTGCGAACCATGGCCGCGTGCAGCCTTGCGCTCGGCAAGCCCCAGGCCGCAGCGACGGTGCTTCAACGTGTGCTGCAGAGCGTGCTGCAGAGCGTGCTGCAGAGCGTGCCCGCATGATACGGGCCACAGATAGAGCGCCCATCCGCCGCACACTGGTCTACCTGGTCTCCGAGGGGGCTGCCATCCCAAGAGAGTTCATCGACATTGGTTGTATCTCGGCCTAGCCGTTGAACCGCCGTATGCCCTAGCGCATGAGTTAAGCCGGCCCGCGAAGCGGGTTCGGCTTGAATGAATTGTTAGGCCTCGCCCAATAGATCGGCTAGACCCGAGAGAGTAAGTGCACTCTGACCCTGAGGTTTCCCCACATTTCTCATGCGGCGCCCTCTATGTTCTGACGGGCTTCCGGCGACAATCGATGCAAGGCATCAAGCATGGCGACGCCGCATTTTTCCAGCCATCTTCGGGTCAGTGCCTCCCAGCCAAGCCGAATCAGCGAGTACAGCCGGCGTGTCGTTGGGTAGGGATTGAGCCGCGCCTGCGCATTGATCGCCTCAGCGGCATCCTGCGAGCCAGGAAACGAACATCGCCATCGCATGGAGCAACAAGAGCACCTCGATGCGCACGCGCTTGCACGTGAGGCCGTCCTCGAAGGCCTGGCCGTATCGGTGGGATTTCAGGCCGCGAAATCCCAGTTCGATCTGCATCCGTCGCCGATACAACGTCACGATCTGCCTAGCCTCCACTTGAGTCATCGTGGGACTGGCCATGAGCAGTCACGGCTCCGCTTCCCGGCAGGCGTTCTGACGGCTCTGCTTGCTGCGGCGGGCAGTGCCCTTCAAGGTGGTATCGCGCCGTCCGCGTGCGGGTGAAGCATGCAGCACCAAACGCGTGGTGATCGGCGCGTTACGTACAATCTCAAACAGGCCCAATCTCGTGTCTTGCCCGTGGCAACCAAGCAGTACAAGGCACGGCAGGGAGCCCACTGATCAGGCTGGTTTTCAATCTCGACCGGCTTGACCTGCGTGCGATGGCGCAGACGGGTGACCCACTGCCAGTCCAACGCCTCGACCGTCCGGCACCACGGCGCGCGAAACCCGGCATCAGTGATCAGGATCGGACGAGCATCAGCGGGCAGCAGTGTCTTCAAACACTCCAGAAACCGGCGCTCCACCTTGGGCGAGGCCAGATCGCGTCTGGTACGACCTGCTCGAGCAGGGTCAGCGTGCGCCCACCCACCGGCACGGCAGCACGCAAGAGATGCCATTGACCATTGCCCTTCAAACGGCACCAGTCGACCGCAATCACGGGTGTGCGTGAGCGCACGAGCCAGCGCGCCATGCCGCCATATATGCGTTCGCGTTCGTCGTGTAGGCGCGACTTGCTCAACAGCCGATCCAATCGCTTAAGCGGTGCCCTGATGCGCTCAGCACCGACCCAACTGCGAGCCAAATCAATCAAGACCAAACGGCGACCGGACAGCAGCGACTCGACCGCTCCCAGCAAGGTGGTCCGGCGCAGGGCGTGCATCGACGCCAGTGCCGGCGCCAGGCATTTTTGCAATACTTGGCTCGCGCGCATGGTCTGCAATCCTCATTGGTGTGGTGACCACGAAGATCGCGCCATGCGCGCACTTTTGCAAATCAGAATCAGCGCAAAGCATTGATCTGAAAAAAGGAAAAGGTGGGGAAACCTCAGACTCTGACCCCTGTTTCCCGGCACTGGATAACCTGTTGGCGCAGCCCTATCCCTCCCTGGAGCTGGTGATCTGCGACGACAGTGCCGATAGTCAAATTGCCGACTTGGTGGACAGCAAGCAGGCGCGCTTTGCCATCCCAGTATCTGAATTAATAATGCAAGTCTTTACGGGACCGAACAGCCTTCGTGAGGTGTGAATATCAGGAATAACTACCACCGGTGTTCACGTATCCAGCTACACTCCCTGGAAAGACATTTGGGCCTTTTCCATTCACCCAGATCACCCCGTTTGCATTGATTCCATACCGTGAGCCTGTAGCCGCTCCGGAGAACGTGAATGTCGCGTCTCCACCATTTATGCTGCCCACGCGACCAACGAGAGCGAAGGAAGCAGTAAAAGCCGGCGCACCCGTCAAGGTGACTGTAATGCTAAAAATAGTGAGTCGACCACCATCGAATACCCCATAATGGGCAAAACCACCTCCAGTGATACTGTAGTCGCCTGTGACGACGCAAACGCCATTGCGCGTGGCGAGGATTTGGTAGCCGGTCATCGCTGCAAACACGTGGCCACCCTGGAAAGTACAAAACGCGCTATGCCTGGCCCCGATGCCGTGCTGTGTTCCCCCGCCACCTAAAGTGAAACCAGAAACCTCAACAACGCTACCGTCATTCACCACAAGGAGCCATCCTGCGGTGTTACGCCAAATGGCAGATGTGCTACCTACAAACCGCACGACGCCACCTGTCACGCTGCCCATCAAAACATTTTCTACGTAAGTTCCGTCTGCGACATTGATAATTACCGTATAGCCGCATAATGAATAGCGTGTTCGCAGCACAGTTACAGCATGTTGAATAGTCTGGAATGCCGTCGCAGCACTTAGCCCATCATTGAAATCACTGCCCGTGTTGGAGACGTACAAAGACAAATCTTGAGTCAAGGCAACGGCGTAAGTAACGTAGCTATTTGCGCTAGCACCCATTGCGAACCGACCTTCATCACTTATGAAGTACGGCTCGCGGGCAGCCAGTTCACCAGCCGTAGCGGCAGCATCAAACTGCGCGCGCGTGCCGCTTTTTACAAGGATATCGGCACCTGAGATTGCATCTGGCATAGATATGATAATCCTTAAAAATTTGCGCCAATAGGAATTTATTTCAAACTGTGATGAATGCAGCCTATAGACAATCTAATTTCTAAAATTCTGCAATTATCTCAACCTTCAGAAACGCCACTAATGCCGGAGCAATTGCAGCCCTAGGTACTCCCGATAGATATTTATGCAGGAATGAGCCAACCCTAAGGTGCTGCTGGATATATTTCTTGTACTTTTGTCACAAAAATTGGACGGCTTGAAGAAATCCGATCAACTAACAGCAAGGATCGTTTCAACATGAAAGGTGATCAGGCACACATATTGCGTCGACACAGACCGCTTTCCGCGCATCGGCATATTTTTAGACATCATTAGACGCGACATGCAAAATTTCCTACAAATCCTGCCTATGCACCTTCCTTATCCGACGACGGCTAGAGCGTGTTATGAACTTTGAAGGATAGCGGTAGCATTGTTGAGCATGAGGATGGTGAAGATGACGAAGTGTAATCCCGCCAAGGTTTCGAAAACTGGGGTCAGAGTGCACTTCCCCTACACAGGCTCAGAGTGCACCTCCCCTGCCAAGTTCACGAGGCTGCCAGATGGGATGGTTTGTTTGGATGCGCAACGCTGTTCCTAACCGCAGAGCGAACGATCTCACATGCCACGCCACCCCCGGCTGGATCTCTCAGTTGTTGCCCAGCGTCCTGGAGGAAGGTAAACCCTATGCCTTGTTTTCACTTGATGAGTTGGAACGCGCATTTGGTTCCATCTGCATCAAGTGCATGTAGGAGCGCAGAGTTTGCCGACGCTGCATACTCGCTTGTTTGTTTAGCTGTTGGCGGAGTGGAGTGTTGATGGGTGTCGTAGATCGGATGCACCGGAATTGTGACGTTTCCGCACTTCACTGTCGTGCCGAAGTAACTGCCGTAGATTTTCCCGATGCCCCAGATGGTGTGAATCGTCCAGCCGTTGTACCAAGACAGGAATTCTCTATGCTCCTGAGCAGAGGCAGGCATGGATGAGATTAATAAGAGAGCCGCTAGCAGCAGAGCTTTCATGAGTCCTAACATTTGACTTGAGGGCGTGACGAAGAAAGCTGGGGTCAGAGTGCACTTCCCCTACACAGGCTCTCGATGTTACCCGATGGGACGGCTCGTTTGGATGCGCGACGCTGATCCCGCCTCAGAGCGAAGGATCGCACATGCCACGCCGCCCCCGACTGGATCTACCCGGTGTCGCTCAGCATGTCGTGCAGCGGGGTAATGACCGGCAGCCATGTTTCTTTACCGACATCGACCGTATACGCTACCTGCAAGATCTGCACGAGCTATCGCTCAAGCTTGGGATCGCCGTACATGCTTATGTGTTGATGACCAACCATGTGCACTTGCTGCTCACCAGTCAGCAGACCGGTGCGGCGTCAACGCTGATGCAGTCGCTTGGACGCCGCTATGTGCGCTACATCAACTCAATACCGTCGCACCGGCACCCTCTGGGAAGGCCGCTACAAATCGTGCCCCGTGCAGGAGGAGATCTACTTGCTCCGCTGCTACCGCTACATTGAACTCAACCCGGTACGGGCTGGAATGGTTGTCGATCCGGCGGACTATCGTTGGTCGAGCCACTCCTGCAACGGACTCGGCCAAGCCAATGCGCTGGTGCAACCGCATGGGGGCTATCTAGCCATTGCCCCGGTCGCCGACCGCGTACACCACTATCGTCGCTTCGTTCTGGATGCCATCGACCCGGACGAGACAGTTGGCATCCGTCTCAATCTGCAGCGCCAACACGCGCTGGGCAACGACCGCTTCTGTGCGGCCATCGAGCGCCAGCTTGGCCGTCGTGTCGGGCCCGCTGCGCGAATGGGTAGACCGCCGAAGGCCAGGGTGACAGGAGAGGAAAGTGCACTCTGACCCCTGTTTTCTCTGCGCCGTCGGCGGGCGCGTACTTCGGCGAGGACAGCAAGACAGCCTTGGCGGCGCAAGCCGCCTTGCTCAAGCAGATGGCGGCGACGGCCGACGATGCCCCGCAACTTCAAGAGATCGACCTGCCGGCCGATGCTGTCGTTACCGTGGCGACGGCTGCACCAAGCACGGGGGCCGAGAAGGCCGGCAACACCGACGACGCGCCGGATTGACTAACGGGGTCTGACTAACGGGTCAGGTTCACTTATCGGTTGAGTTGGATGCTTTGCGCGAGCGGTGTGCGGGCCTGATGCCTGCGAAGCGTTGGCTTGGACCATGGGCTTTCGGGGTAAGCAGCAGATGGACGTGGTTGTCCATCAGGACGTAGGCATGCAGCGTGCAGTCGCAGTGGTGTAGTGCATCGCGCAGCAGCTGCAGGTAGCGCAGCCGATCACCGTCATCCAAAAAGCAAGGTAGGTGATTGTTCCCGCGCTGGACAACATGCTGCGGAATTCCAGGAATAGTTGATGCGAGGGAGTCGGGCCATGCGAGCCAGCGTCGCCCTTCTCGATGGTTAGTTCAGTCCGAACAGGTCTCGCCACGTGATCGGAAGATACCGTGTCCGCGCATCGGAAAAGTCAACCTGACCCAGTTACTCCCTCCTGAATTTTTAGGGCCTGAGCGCTAGGAGCGAAAAGATGATGCTGAACATGATGCACATCGTGATGTGCTGGCTGATTACCCGCAGAACTTCGGTATGGCCAATAGATTTTTGATCCAGAACAGACCTCGCATATCGCTTGATCTGAAGGAGAACAGAGAGATTGATCGCATACAGTGCAGGAACTACCCAGAAGTACCGTGCAAGGCGTGGGTCATGCCACAAGAGCAACAAGCCAGCAGCCATGATCAGGTAGCCAACGCAAGAGGCAAAGAACTGCCTGACCTTTCCTAGCCGGTCCCATGCGTCTTGCAGTGAGCGGAGTTTCGCGATCTTTGCTTCATTTCCAGCAGCACGAGAAATGAAAGCGGGCGAATCCACTCTGGTGAAGCAACCAATAAAAAAGATGGTACCCATGAGGGTGCATACAAGTCCGAGAGCCAGAATCATGGATTGATTTTTCCTGGTATATCACGTTTGATTAAGAGTCGGGTCATTGCCATGCCCACTTAAAGCCAAGAATGAGAATTTGTAGATTTTTGAAATTGCACTCTGACCCTTGTTTTCGAACAGGTCTCGCCACGTGATCGGAAGATACCGTGTCCGCGCATCGGAAAGTCAACCTGACCTCGTTGCTCCGTTAGCTATGAGTGCGACCATCTTGGTGCAACTCAATCTCTGATGTCTTCTTACTCACGACCTCAATATCTCCTCGATCTGATAGCTTGAGGGTGTGCGAGAACAGGTCGGCAGTATGCCAACAGGCTGCGTAAGACCAGGTGTCCGCCAGGTGAAGTGGTGGAATGTACATTCTTTCACCTAGCCCATAGTTACTCGGGCGATCATAGGGGAGGCTTGTGTACTGATCCTCTATCTTCCGGAGTTCTCGATCAACTAGATCCCATGCGGTCTGAAGGTCAGAAGCTGGATCGGCAGCTTTGAGGACTGCATATAGCTTTGCTAAGCGCTCTTTCTTTGGAAGCCGCTCGGTCTTTGGATTCACAGTTAACGCCCTAGGTGAAGCTGCCACGCATCTGGGTGGCGGACGCGTGCCTATGTAATAGGCACGCGGCAAAACGGGGGCCAGAGTGTACTTCCTCTACATGGGTTCGATGTTACCCGACAAGGTGGCTCGTTTGGACGCGCGAACCTTATCCGGCGGACTATCGTTGGCCGAGCCGTTCCTGCAGCGGACTCGGCCAAGCCAACGCCTTGGTGCAACCGCATGGGAGCTATCTAGCCGCTGCCCCGGCTGCCGAGCGAGTACACCGCTATCGTCGCTTGGTCTTGGATGTCATCGACCAGGGCGAGACAGCTGCCATCCATCTCAACCTGCAGCGCCAACATGCGCTGGGCAATGATCGCTTCCGTGCAGCGATCAGTTCCAGCTTGGCCGCCGTGTCGGACCCGCCGCGCGAATGGGTAGGTCGCCAAAGGGCGGACCGGCAGGAGACGGGAATGTACTCTGCCCCCTGTTTTCGGTCATGTCGCACCCGCTGCGCGAATAGATAGGCTGCCGAAGGTCAGGCTGACAGGTGAGGAAAGTTCGGGCACCTGTTTTCCCGGTTTTCCTTGCTGGAAGCTCTTGCGTGCTGTCACGGCACCATAGCCTCGCCACGCGCGCATTCCGGAGCGTCGGCCGGCGCGCGAGACATCTCGCTGGTGCGATAGGACTCGCCCCATTCGCGCAGGCTGATCAGGACCGGCGCGAGGGATTCGCCGAGCGGGGTGAGCGCGTATTCGACCTTGGGCGGCACCTGCGGATAGACGTGCCGCACGATGACGGCGTCCTCCTCGAGCTCGCGCAATTGCAACGTCAGCATGCGCTGCGTGGCATTCGGAACCAAGCGCGTCAGCTCCATGAAGCGCTTCTTTCCAGAGAGCAGGTGGAACAGGATCACGGGTTTCCAGACGCCGCCGATCACGGAAAGCGTGACTTCGACTGCGCAACCGCTCTTGCCGTCCTGACGTTTCAGACGCATGGTGTCGTACCTACAAAATTGATAGTACCAGTGGAAATTGTACGTTCTTGCGATGCAGGAGGTACCTGCTGACAATGCCTGCAATGAGGCAGCGCTGCAAATGATGCAGCGCTGCCCCTCGCCACCTTTCCACCAAGGATGCCGTGCTCATGAAAGCCATCACCCTGCGCCAGCCCGCTGGCCTAGAGAACCTCCGCCTCGTCGACCTGCCCGACCCCGGCCAACCGGGCGCCGGCGAAATCCGCGTGCGCGTGCATGCAAGCTCGCTCAACTTCCACGATCTGGGCGTGGTGACCGGCCGCATGCCCAGCGCCGACGGCCGCATCCCGATGTCCGATGGTGCCGGCGTGGTGGAGGCGGTGGGTGAAGGCGTGGACGAGTTCGCCGTGGGGGACGCGGTCGTCTCGACGTTCTTCCCGACATGGCTGGATGGCGGGCCGACGATCGCCGATTTTTCGACGGTGCCCGGCGACGGTGTCGACGGATATGCGCGCGAATACGTCGTTCGCCCAGCGCATTGGTTCACGCATGCGCCGCGCGGCTACAGCCACGCCGAAGCGGCGACGCTGACGACAGCCGGGCTCACCGCGTGGCGGGCGCTGGTGGTGGACGCGCGCCTGAAGGCCGGCGACACCGTACTGGTGCTCGGCACGGGGGGCGTGTCGATCTTCGCGCTGCAGTTCGCCAAGCGCATGGGCGCAACCGTGATCGCAACATCATCCTCCGACGAGAAACTGGCGCGTGCGCAGGCACTCGGCGCCGACTTCACGATCAACTACCGGCGCGATACCGATTGGGCGGCCAAGGTGCTCGACTATACGAACGGCCGTGGCGTCGACAACGTGATCGAAGTGGGTGGGCCCGACACGTTGGGGCAATCCATCCAGGCATGCCGCATCGGCGGACATATCGCCCTGATCGGCGTGCTGACCGGCATTGCCGGCCCGGTGCCGACGGTGGCGCTGATGCAACGCCACCAGACCCTGCAGGGATTGATCGTCGGGAGCCGGAGCCACCAGCGCGACATGGTCCGCGCCATCGACGCAACCGGCATCAAACCGGTGGTCGACCAGACATTCGCGCTGGAAGACATTGCCGATGCATTTGCGCATCAGGCGGCGGGCAAGCATTTCGGCAAGCTGTGCCTGTCGATTTAGGAAGGGGGTGGGGGGGCAAGTGCACTCTGCCCCCTGTTTTGCCGTGAGGCGATTTACACCAGTTTCGGCGTCTTATCGTCCCACTGTGTTAAGGCGCGCGGACGCCATCTCAGCGAGCCTCTGATGCGTGGTGGGTGAAGGCCGTGTCAGTCTCTGCTGGCCACACTCACCACCAGTTCGCCGTCGCGCACCTGCACGCGCAGCGTGCTGCCGATCGTGAAACCCAGTTCCTCCATCCAACGGCCGGCCAGGCGCAACGCGGGCATGCGCTTGCCGTTGGCGTAGTGGCCGCAGCCGACGGTGCACTTCTGCGGCGGGCATGGGCGGCGGGGCGGGCGCGAGGCGCGGGCTAGATCGGCGGCATCGGCGGCGGCGACCTGTTCGGGCGTCAGCGTGGGGATGAGCGTCGACTCGGCGATCGTCCAGCATCGGCAGTGGGGCTTGCGCGGCGCACGCTTGCGGGGAGTGGCGGGGCGGGATGACGGTTGACGCATGGCACAGCCTCCTTGGCAGACAGGAACCCGCGCCGAACGGCGACGGGATGTCGGGAGGTTAGAAACCGCAGAGAGCCGGCGGGCTTATTTCCCCGAAGGGTGTTGTATTCACCGCCCTCCCGACGCAGACAGCGCGTCGGAGTGTGCCTGCGAACAGGCACAAAAAACCCACCGGTTTGACGGAGGTGGGTGCCGCTCTCTGAGGAGTTTCTACGCTCCTTGGAGGGAATGGTGCTACTGGTTTTTGGGGATGTCAACTGGTTTGGGCTGTAACGCGAAGATGAGCTTTGAAGTAAGGTCGGCCCTATTATCCAAGCTGTGTCGGCTTGAATGAAGTGTCAGGCAATATCTGATGGAAACTCCGCAACGACTTCAATTCCTTGGGCGGCAGAGGGGTAAACTGTGTACTGATGCTCACCAAGATATCGGCTGTGATCATTTGGCCCCATAAGTATGCCTGCTGGATCAAAGGTTGCACGAAGAACCAATCCACCGCCAACAGAGTTGAGGCCGGCAGCGAACATTTCCGCGACGGTTTGGTCTTGGCTCCAAGAGAAGCCAATTTTATCAGCTAAGAATCGCTCGCGGCTTTCGCCGCGAAAGAGAACTAGCTGACCACCGGTGTAAGGTGGAAGAACTTTGCGGAGAAATCGCTCCAGTGAGAGGTCGTTCGCGACCTGTTCGCGAATTCGATGGCCTGCCACAATCCAATACGTACCAAAATCTTCGTTGCCCCATGGTAGCTCGGACTTGCCGCCAAGAGCTTTTTCAACTACATCGCCCCAAGATGAGGTTTTAGTAAGTTCTTCTAGGATTGCGAAGCAGTTGCCCATCCTGCCTAATTCCTGAATTAAACCGAGCCGCGAAACGGCGTCGGCTTGATGAAATATTAGCTCCCATCTGTGCGGCGACGCATGATCTCGCCGAGCGTGGGGCCTTCCGCTGCCTTCGAGACATTACGTCCGACTCTTTCCCCCTTGCCGCCGACTTTTCGAAAGCAGGCGAAGCAGGCAAGTGCAAGAACCCAGCCGAACAGGCACCATATGCCGAAGATTAGGTACGGTCGTGCCATATAAGCCAGAATTGCTGGTGCGTCAGGATGGCGGGTGCCCTTCAGGTAGATAAGGATGAACGGCAGGCGGCTCAGACCGCCTGTTGCAAGCCACCCAGCAGAGGTCATGACGGCTTGGGCGGCGAAGAGCCATCTGCTCGCCGGCCGGCCCCGCCATAACAAGATGGCTCCTACGGCCAAGGCAAGATCAAATGCAAAGCTGTATAGAATGCTGGGCGATGCCAGATAATTCAGCGAGAAGCCGATCCCGTAAGGGCTGAGCGTGATGAGCTTCCAGAGGGCAATAGCCAGTGACAGAGCGGCCAATGCCTTGCTGAACCTAGGGAGCCGGAGAACTTCTTCCATGGGCGTTAACACCTGAATTAAGTCGCCCTGCGAAGTGAGGTCGGCTTGAATGAATTGTTAGGCATCGCTGCCATTGCCGACGAGCGCAAGAGGCTCTTTAACCCGATCCCACTCTCGTTTCAGAACTTGCCGAGAGAGAGAAACGATTTCGTCATGGGGATCTGGGAAGTCATTTGCAAACTTAGGATGCTGCTCTATGGAAGCGATCATGTTCCTGATTCGTTCTTCCAGATGCTGATGATCCTCTTCCTTTGGGTTGAGCATGAGCTTGACCTTGTGCTCAAGGAGAGTGACGCGTTGATACTCTTGGTCTGTGCGATCTTCGTACCCGGAAACGTAGTAGTGAAGCGTACTGCTCAACAACTCTGAAAGAAGATCCCTTAGATTGTTGATCCAAGCCTGGCGCATTGGAGCAATAATCTGCTTGTTTGAGGTGAGAAGCGCAGCGGAGGTCTGAGCTGTGGATAAGTTGCTGGCTGACCTGATCTGATGCTTAGCAACTTGCCAAGAGACTAGTGGCCCGAAAAAAACCGCGAGAGCCGCAACAACTAACGAAAGAATTGATATGTCCATGGGCTCTCGATGATGTGTCCTATGATGCCTAACAGCGAAGCTCAGCCGGGGCTAAGCCGTCGGCTGCAGCACCTCGTTAGGCGCAAGTGTCTTTTGGACAAAATACACGGCGCCATGCGTCTCTGCGAAGCATCACTCCCGCGCGTCATATGCTGCAAGCCTTCGCTCCAGTTCACTTACGCGGGTCTCCACCACCGCGACAAGCTCCTCGGGAGAGTGGAATTGTCGCTGGAGCTCGGAGTCTACTGCCGCAGCCATCTCATCGCTCGACACAGGATATAGGCCACGAAACGCTTTGGTCAGCAAATCCCGGCAGAGGTCAACTGCGCGAGCCCCAGAAAAATCCCAGCCTCCCATTTCCGGGCGGAGGCCATGTGCGATCCTCTCGTCTTTAGGTATGTCCCAGTATCGCTCGCTGCATTGCTCAACCCTGTCATAGAGCTCCCGTAGCCGCATGGCGTAAACGGTTTCCCTAGTGAATCCTGTAGCCTCGGCCAACGAGGTAACTTGGACGTTGGTGAGATTGGCTGCCTCGACAGCGCCACTTTGATAGCCAGATTCGGCGAGGAGAATCCCCCGGTCTGCACCGACATCAGCCACTATCTCTCTTAAAGCCAGAACATGGAGCTTAGAGACAGGAGACTTCCAGTGTTTGCACTCAACGAGCCAGGTAATCTCGAATCCAACATGATGCGACTTAACAAGAACGTCTACATCATGCTTGGTGCGGACACCTTGCACCGTAACATCAGTCTGCGCGTCTAAACCTAGAGCGCGGAAGAAAGCAGCCGCTTCCTCTTGGTAATCCTTCCATCCAGCGGTCATTCGATCTCCTGTACGAATGTGGACATGACATGCCAACAGACTAACGGGGTCAGGTTCACTTATCGGTTGAGTTGGATCCTTTGCGCGGGCGGCATGCGGGCCTATGTCTGCGAAGCACCGGGTCTTGGCTTGGACCGTGTAACGGGCAGTTTCACTGAGGAAGTCAACCTGACCCCGTTTCTGCTGCTTCGCGCCCTCAGCGGAGTTGAAGTCGCGGCTTTGTGGCGAGATAAAGCCACGAAGATGTGTGCTTGAGTAAGGCAGTTCTACGCGCGCCCCGCAAGTCCGTCGCGGACTTGAGCAAGGGAATGATCCCGATTAGGCCGATTTGTGTTGACAGGGCCGTTAGGCCCGCAACGGGAGAGACCAAAGAACCCGCCGCGATGAGCGTCGAGATCACCACTTCCTTGGAAAAGAGCGTCTTCAGGCTTGCAACACCCAGCTCGGATTTCAGGTCTGCAAGGTCATGTTTTAGATCGATTCGGAACTGGCGTTCCAGCTCTCGGAGATCAGTGACGCTCTTTGCTTCCTTCGTGACCCGCTTGATGTGGGCGTCTAGTGTGGCCAGATATCTTCTACGCATTGCGGCATAGTCCGTGCTGCTACTGCTGGCCTCTCGCTTACGGAAGTCAATAAGCTTCTTGAGTGGGACGTCACGCGCGTCCAGAACGTCAAGAGATATCGAAACCAGTCGATCATAGGCTGGAGCAACTTGGCTTACATCGAGACCAGTAATCGGCGACGTTCCAAGTGCGCTTGCATGTGCTTCTGCTAGCCAAGAGTAGGCATCGGTCCGGTCGGTGATCTTCTGAATTAGCGTCCCGGCACAACTGTCCGCGAGGAGCGACATCATCAGGAAGCCCAGAGCTGCCGGGACGTCATAGTCCATCGCACCGGCTTCAAATCGGGCCAATCCCTCTCGTTCCAACATGTTCCAAGTCATATGGAGGAACTTGTCTGGGTAGATCGGGTATCTGCCGCCCCGCCAATCGGACGGCGCCTTCGCCATGATTGCAGCGAGCTTGCCGGTGGTTAAAAGAGTTTCGAGGGTCTTGTGGGCCTCTTGCTGCTCCTTGTCGCTTGGGCGCCGCGGCCTGACAACCAAGCTTGCTGCTTCTCGTAGTTCTCTATTCTTCGGACCGTTTGGAGACGTTCGCGGCATGCGAGGAACGATGGTCTCAAGCGAATCCCACAGCAGAAGCGCATTCTTCAGGATCGTCGGATTACGAACCTCGGTGTGGGGGTAGTAGAGGGCCTTGAGCATGGCGGTCTCCCTGTGACGCCTAACTATTATTCGGCGACAAAATGATGTGTAAAACACGCATGTGTAGCGTGCCGATACAGCCGCTTTTCGTAGCAGCACGTGTTGCAGCTTCGATCTTTCGTGGTTCGAGCCGTCGCCCAATCCTTGCGCCTAAACCCACAGCCATTCCCCAGTGCATCCCCGCACACGGCCGACGCTATCACTTGTTGACGGCCGTCACAAGTTAAAGGCCGCTCGGCGGAACCGCCGGCGGCCTCAATTTGTAGACAAGTTGTTTGATGCCGCGCCGTCCAGATTTACCGGATGGCGCGTTCCGCGAATAACTCAGTTACCCGCCGTGCTCCAAACCTGCCCCTTAACCCCACGCACACTCGCATCCGCCGCACTATCCAGATCGAACACGATCACGCTGTTCTCGCCCTTCCGCTGCATCGGCGCCGGGAAATACAGCGCCCGCTGCGGCCCGATGTTCCAATGCCGGCCCAGGTTATGGCCGTTGGCCCAGGCGGCGCCTTTGCCGAAGGCCTGCATGTCCAGGAAGGTGTCGGTGGGCGTGCCGATCTTGACGGTGCCGCGGTGGAAGGCGGGGCCGTCGATCTTGGCGGTGGTCCAGCCGGTGAGCTTGCTCGGGTCGTCCATCGGCAGCGGGAAGGTCTGCCAGCCGGTCAGCGGCTTGCCGTCGAGCAGCACCGGGTCGATCAGCCCGGCGCGGCCGTCGGCCATGCGCGCGCCGTAGTTGATGCGGCCGCTGTTCTCCACCAGGACGTCCAGGGTGTGGGTGCCGACGGGGATGTCCACGTCCACCGCCACCTGCTGCAGGCGGCGCTCGGCGCTGCCGGCGAGGGTGCGGTCGATGTAGACGCGGGCGTAGTCGCGCACCTCGCCCAGGTACAGGCTGCCCTTGTGCGGGCCGGTGACGGTGGTGCGGTAGAGGATGTAGCCGTAGGCCTGGCCGAAGCGCTCCATCGGTTGCGGGCTGTCGGTGGTGGTGGCCGGCGCGGGCAGGTTGTCCCATAGCGAGGCCGATTCGCGCAGCGGGGTGGCCGGCAGCTCGGCGAAGCGGATCGGTGCGGGCAGGGCGGGCGGCTGTACGCCGGTGACGCGGGCGATGGCGTCGCGGAACAGGGCGAACTTGGGGGTGGGGCGGCCGGCTTCGTCCAGCACGGCGTCGTAGTCGTAGCTGGTGGTCTGCGGGGCGTAGTGGTCGCTGGCGTTCTTCTGGAAGTTGGCGCCGTTCATGAAGCCGAAGCTGGTGCCGCCGACGAACATGTAGAGGTTGGCGGAATGGCCCTGGCGCAGGATCCATTCGAATTCGCTGGCCTGCTTGGCGCCATCGGTGGCGGCGTGCTTGGCGCCCCATTGGTCGAACCAGCCGGCCCAGTATTCGCCCACCATCTGCGGTTGGCCGGGGCGGAACTTGGCCAGGGCGTCGAAGGCGCTCTTGGCTTCGCCCGGGGCGAAGTTCACCACTGCCAGGGTGTCGGGCAGGGTGCCGTTGGCCAGCACGTCGGCGCCGTCGGAGGTGAACAGCAGGGCCTGGTCGAAGCCGGCCTTGATGAACATGGCGCGGTTGGCCTGCATGTAGGCGTGGTCGTCGTTGTAGGAGCCGTATTCGTTCTCGACCTGCACGGCGATGATGGGGCCGCCGTTGCGGTTGAGCTTGGGCTTGACCTGCGCGGCGACGGCGTCGAGGTAGGCCTGGCTGGCGGCGAGGAAGCGCGGATCCTGGCTGCGCACGCGCATGCCCGGTTCGGCGAACAGCCAGGCGGGGTAGCCGCCGGCTTCCCATTCGGCGCAGACGTAGGGGCCGGGGCGCAGGATGACGTTGAGGCCTTGTGCGGCGGCTTCGTCGATGAAGGCGGCGACATCGTTGTTGCCGCTGAAGTCGAACTGGCCTTGGCGCGGTTCGACCAGGTTCCAGAACACGTAGGTCTCCACGGTGTTCAGGCCCATGGCGCGCGCTTTCTGCAGGCGGTCCTTCCAGTAGGCGCGGGGGATGCGCTGGAAGTGGATGGCGCCGGAAATGATCTGGTACGGCTTGCCGTCGCGGGTGAAGTGTTCGCCTTGGGTGGCGAAGGCGGGCCAGGGCGTGGCTGCGTGCGTCGGCTGTGCGGATGCCGGTAGGGAGAGCAGGAGCGACAGGGCAAGGGCGGACAGGGAGTGGCGCAGCATGTGGGGTCTCTGGCGGGGGCGTTGGGCTTTTGTAGGAGCGGCTCTGGGTGGCCTCGGGCCATTAGCCGCGACCGAGTGCTACCGGAGAGTCTCGGTCGCGGCTGAAGCCGCTCCTACAGGGGCGAGGAGGGTGCGTCTCAAACGAACGACGGCGGCAGGTCTTCCTTGGCGGCGCCGAAGGCGGGATTCGGCTTGGGGCCCATCTCCAGTTCCAGGGTGCCGCCGGCGGCGAGGTCGGCGTGGCGCAGCCAGCTGCGCGTATAGGGCTTGCCGTTCCAGCGGGCGCGCTGGATGTAGACGTTGGTGGCGCTGTTGCCGTGGGCGACGATGCTGAGGGTGCGGCCGTTGCCGACGTCGACGTCGGCACGCTTGAACAGCGGGCTGCCGAGCACGTAGGTGGCGCTGACCGGGTCCACGGCGTAGAAGCCCAGGGCGCTGAGCACCATCCAGGCGCTCATCTGCCCGCAGTCCTCGTTGCCGGACAGGCCGTTGCGCGCGTCGTGGTATTGCCCGCGCAGCAGCCGCCGCACCATCGCCTGGGTCTTGTACGGTTGCCCGGCGTAGGCGAACAGGTAGGCGACGTGGTGGCTGGGCTCGTTGCCGTGCGCGTACTGGCCGACCAGGCCGTCGATGTCCGGCGGTGCGTCGGCCGGCAGTTCGGAACTGGTGGAGAACAGTTCGTCGAGCTTGGCGGCGAAGCCGTCGCGGCCGCCGAACAGCTCCATGTAGCCGTACAGGTCGTGCTGGTTGAGGAAGGTGGCCTGCCAGGCGTTGGACTCGGTGAAGTCGCGCCATTTGGCGATGTGGCCCATCGCGCGCGGATCGAACGGGGCGGCCCAGTCGCCGTTGCTCAGCCGCGGCTGCACGAAGCCGCTTTTGCGGTTGAACACGTTGCGGTAGTTGCGCGAGCGTTCGCGCAAGGCGCTTGCGTCCTTGGCGGCGCCAGCGGCCTGCGCCAGGTGCGCCACCGCCCAGTCGTCGTAGGCGTATTCGAGGGTGCGGCTGACCGCTTCGTCGACGGTGTCGCTGGGGATGTAGCCGAGTTTGCGGTACTCGCCCAGGCCATGCGTGGTGTCGTCCATCGCGCGCTTGCGGTAGGCCGGCCAGGCGGCGGCGTAGTCTATGCCGGTGAAGCCCTTGGCGTGCGCTTCGGCCAGCACCACGGCGGAGTGGTAGCCGATCATGCAGCCGGTCTCTACGCCCTGCAGCGGCCAGATGCCGACGCCGTCCGGGCATTCGTTGGCGCCGCGCACCAGGCACTGCACCAGGTCGGGCACGCGCTCGGGTTGCACCAGGGTCAGCAAGGGGTGCAGTGCGCGGTAGGTGTCCCACAGCGAGTAGGTGCTGTAGTTGTGGTAGCCGGCGGGCGCCTGGTGCACCTGCAGGTCCATGCCGCGATAGCGGCCGTCGGTATCGCTGAACAGGGTCGGCGCGAGCAGGCTGTGGTACAGGCCGGTGTAGAAGATGCGGCGTTGCGTGTCGTCATCGGTGTCGATGCGCACCCGCGCCAGTTCCTTCTCCCACGCCGCCACCGCCGCGGCGTGCACGCGCGCGAAATCGAAGTCGGGCAGTTCGGCGTCGAGGTTGGCCAGGGCGTTCTCGGCGCTGACCGCGGAAATGCCGACCTTGACCAGCAGCGGTGCTTCGGCGGCATCGGGATAGTGCAGCGCCACCTTCAGGTGGGTGCCGTCGGCCTGGCGCGCGTCGGCGGCCAGCGGTTGGTCTTCCGAATACAGCTGTGCGTTTGCGAATGGCCGCGACAGGCGCATCGCGAAGTAAATGTAGCGGCCCTTCGCCCATTGGTACACGCGGCGCCCGCCGGTGAGCGTGCTGGCGTCGACGATGCGCAGTTGCGCGTCGCTGACCCGGGTGGCGATCTCAGGCTTGTCCTGCATGCCGTGGCACAGGTCCAGCAGCAGGTGCGCCGGCTTGCCCTTGGGGAAGTGGTAGCGGTGCAGGCCGGCGCGCGCGGTGGCGGTCAGCTCGGCGTGCACGCCGCTGTCCTTCAGGCGCACGCGGTAGTAGCCGGGCGAGGCGGCTTCGTCGGCATGGTCGTAGCGCGAGCGGTAGCCGGCGTCGGGATCTTCCAGCGTGCCTGGCACCAGCTTGACGTCGCCGGTGGCGGGCACCACCAGGAAATCGAGCATGTCGCCGATGCCGGTGCCGGACAGGTGGGTGTGCGAGAAGCCCATGATCGAGCCGTCGGACTCGTGGTAGCCGGAGCACGAATCCCATACCGCGTTGTAGGTGTCCGGGCTCAGCTGCACCATGCCGAACGGCAACGTGGCGCCCGGGAAGGTATGGCCGTGGCCGCCGGTGCCGATGAACACATCGACGTGGCGGGTGAGCGCGGCTTTGGCGCGCGCGTCGGCGGGCAGCGCGTAGCTGCCGGCGCGCGCCTGCGCCAGTCGGGCGATACCGCTGCTGCCGAACAGGGCCAGGGCGATGGCGCCCTGCAGGAAACCGCGTCGTGTGGCCATGGTGCTGTCCTCGGGGTGCTGCGGCGGAGAGGGATGCGGGTTATGTGTTTTCTGTAGGAGCGGCTTCAGCCGCGACCGGGTGTATCGGTAATGCCACGGTCGCGGCTGAAGCCGCTCCTACAGGGGGCGGTGGTGGTCAGGCTTTCAGCAGATGCGGCTTGCGCTGGTGCAGGTCGATGATCAGTTCGCCGAACAAGGTGTTGGCCCAGGCGAACCAGTCGCGGGTGAATTTGCTCGGGTTGTCCTTGTCGAAGGCTTCGTGCATGAAGCCGGTGCCGGCGTCGGTGTTCTTCAGCCATGCCAGGCACTGGCGGATCTGCGCGTCGTCGTCGCTGGCCAGCGCGTACTGCATGATCGCCATCGGCCAGATCGTGCCCATGCCGCTGTGCGGGCTGCCCACGCCGGTGGCGGCGCGGCCCTGGTAGAAATACGGGTTGCGCTCGCTCCACGCCAGCTGGCGGGTGCGCAGGAACAGCGGATCGCGGCGATCGCAGCAGCCCAGGTAGGCCAGGCTCAGCAGGCCCGGCGCGTTGGCGTCGTCGATGAACAGCTGGTTGCCGTAGCCGTCGACTTCGTAGGCCCAGAACGCCTGGCCGTCGGTATCGCGCATCTGCCCGAACTTGCGCGTGGCGGTCTCCACTTCGTCGGCCAGCGCGCGGCACTCGGCGGCGAAGGCGGTATCGCGGTGCAGCGTCTCGCTCATCGTCGCCAGCTGGCGCAGCGAGGCCACCGCGAACAGGTTGGCCGGCACGAACAGCGGATACACGCAGGCATCGTCGGACGGGCGGAACATCGAGTGGATCATGCCGTTGGGCCTGGTCGGCTGGCCGTAGCCTTCCAGCACCAGGGTCTCGGTGGCCAGCGGCGAGGGGCGCTGGAAGCTGTAGGGGCCGCGGTCGTGCAGGCGCTGCTGTTCGCGGAAGGTCCTGACCACCACGTGCATCGCCGCGCGCCAGTCGTCGTCGAACGGGGCGGTGTCGCCGCTGGCGCGCCAGTACTCGTGCGCGAGCCGGATCGGATAGCACAGCGAATCGATTTCCCACTTGCGCTCGCCGACGCCGGGCTTCATCTCGGTGATGTCGGCCACCGACCATTTCAGGCGCTGGCTGGTGCCGTCGGGCAGGAACGCATTGGCGTAGGGATCGAGCTGGATGCAGGCGGCCTGGCGCTGGATCAGGCCATGGAACATGCGCCGCAGCGCCGGGTCGCGCTTGGCGAGCGGGATGTACGGATGCACCTGCGCGGAGGAATCGCGCAGCCACAGCGCCTCGATGTCGCCGGTGATGACGAAGGTGTCCGGCTTGCCGTTGCGGGTGCCGGTGCGCACGGTGGTGTCGAGCGTGTTCGGGTAGCAGTTCTCGAACAGCCAGGCCAGGCGCGGGTCGCCGATGTCGGCCTTGATCGCGCGCAGGTGCTTTTCCACCGCGGCGCTGACGAAGTGGCGTTTCGCTGGTGGCGGGCGCTTGCTGGGCAGCGCGGTCGCCGAGGCGCTGGACGCGGCGGCGAAGCCGGGCACGGCGGTGGCGAGCAGGCCGGCGCCGGCGGTGGCGCCGAGCAACTGGAGGACATCGCGGCGGGAGGGCATGTGGAGCTCCTGTGTGTCGTTGTGCGTGGTTGCGCGGCGGCAGCTGTGCGTTGCGTTGCTTTCTGTAGGAGCGGCTTCAGCCGCGACCGGGTGTTACCGGCAAGGCCCGGTCGCGGCTGAAGCCGCTCCTACAGGGGAGCAGTCGCGGCGTGCATCCGCTGGTCAGCGCGGCAGTGGTGCGCTGCCCTGGATCGAGAACGCGGCCTCGCCACCGGGAGCGTCGGTGCCGGGCTGGCCGCCGCCGACGAACACGCGGTAGTCGCCCGGCTGCACCGTGCGCTGGCCGGCGCGGTCGACGTCGCTCAGCTGCCGCGGGTCGAGCGTGAACTGCACCTCGCGCGTTTCGCCCGGCTGCAGGTGCACGCGCTGGAAGCCGACCAGCGAACGCAGCGGCGACTGCGGGCGTTGCGGATACTGCAGATACACCTGCACGACTTCGTCGCCGGCACGGGTGCCGCTGTTGCGCACCTGCGTACTCACCTGCAGGTTGGCGCCGGCCTGCAACGTCGTGGTGGACAGTTGCGGCGCGGCGTAGGCGAAGCTGGTGTAGCTCAGCCCGCTGCCGAACGCGAACAGCGGTTCGCCCTTGAAGTAGCGGTAGGTGCGGCCCTTCATGTCGTAGCTGACGTACGCCGGCAGGTCCTTGGTGGAACGGTAGAAGGTTACTGGCAGGCGGCCGCCCGGGTTGACGTCGCCGGCCAGCACCTGCGCGATCGCGGTGCCGCCGGACTGCCCCGGATACCACGCCACAACGATCGCGTCGGCGTGCTGCTTGGCCCAGTTCAGCGCTACCGCGCTGCCGCTCATCAGCACCACCACGAGCGGCTTGCCGCTGGCCTTGGCGCGTTCCAGCAGCGCCTGCTGCGCCGCGGGCAGGGCGAGGTCGTTGCGGTCGCCGCCGTCGAAGCCGGGCACGTCGATGCGCAGTTCCTCGCCTTCCACGTCCGGCGACAGGCCGACGAAGGCGACCACCGCATCGGCCTGCGCCACCGCGCGTTCGGCCTCGGCCAGTTGCGGCGCGGCCGGCGCCAGCCATTCCAGGCGCAGGCCCTGGTCCTGGCCGCGGTGCTCCAGTTCCAGGCGGATGCGGCGCGGACGCGTGTCGTCGAAGTGCAGCACGGTCTCGACGTTGCGGCCGTCGGCGTTGTGCATGCCGGCCGGCAGGTGCTTGTCCTCGGCGTTGCCGGCGACGACCAGCTTGTCGTCGATGTACAGCCGTACCGGATCGTGGCCGGTGCAGTCGAAGCAGCGCGCCACGCGCACCGCCAGGGTGTAGTCGCCCGGCCCGGGCGGCAGCAGTTCGCCGCTCCAGCGCACCGAGTAGCGGTCCTTGTCCACGCCCTTGGCCGGCGCCACGTGATCCCAGTTGAAACTGACCACGCGGTCCTGGCGCTGCGTGCGCGGGGTGCCGGCCAGATCGACGTTGTCGAAATATTCGCCACGCAGGCCGGGCTTGCCGTCGCTGCGCAAGGCGGTCTCGGGGATCATGCCGGGCACGCCGGCGGCGAGCGGCGCGCCTTGCGCGTAGCTCACGTTCGCGGCGCCGAAGCGCTCGCGCAGGCCCAGCAGCGGCGTGACCGGCGCGGCCGAGGTGCCTTGGTAGTTGGCTTCCAGCGCGGCCAGCGCGTCGGCGTTGGGGCCGAGCACCGCCAGCCGCAGGCCCGGCTTCAGCGGCAGCGTGGCGTTGCGGTTCTGCAGCAGCACGATCGACTGCTGCGCGGCCTGCAGCGCCAGCGCGCGGTGCGCGGCGCTGTCCACGTCCTTGGCGCCGAGCCGCGCGTACGGGTCCTTGCGCTGCGGCTGCAGCTCGCCGAGCCGGTAGCGCGCGGCGAATAGCCGCACCAGCGACTGGTCGAGCAGGGCTTCGTCGGCGTCGCCGCGTTCGATCGCCGTGCCCAGTTCGCTGTAGGCGTGGCCGCAGTTGAGGTCGTGGCCGGCCTTGAGCGCGGCGGCGGACGAGCCGGCGTTGTCGGCGCGGAAATAATGGAACTGGGTCATGTCGTCGACCGCGTCGCAGTCGGAGACGACGAAGCCCTTGAAGCCCCAGTCGCCACGCAGGCGGCCGTTGAGCAGCCAGTCGGCGGCGCAGGCCGGGGTGCCGTGCAGCGAGTTGTAGGCGCACATCACCGAACCGGCGCGGCCTTCGACGATGGCGGCGCGGAAGGCGGGGGTGTAGGTCGCTTCCAGGTCGCGCGGCGATACGTCCACGTCGAAGCCGTGGCGGCCGGGTTCCGGGCCGCTGTGCACGGCCAGGTGCTTGGGCGTGGCGATGGTGCGCGGGTGGCTGAGGTCGTCGCCCTGCAGGCCGTGGATGAAGCCCACCGCCAGTTGCCCGGTGAGGTAGGGATCCTCGCCGTAGGTCTCCATGCCGCGGCCCCAGCGCGGGTCGCGGAAGATGTTGATGTTCGGCGACCAGATGGTCAGCCCGGCGTAACGCGGATGGTCCTTGCCGGGGCGGCCGGCGAGGTTGAACTTGGCGCGCGCCTCGGTCGAGGTGACGGTGCCGACCTGCTCGAGCAGGGCGGTGTTCCAGGTCGCGGCCAGGCCGATCGCTTGCGGGAACACGGTGGCGTAGCCGTTGCGGGCGATGCCGTGCAGGCCCTCGCTCCACCATTCGTAGGCCGGTATGCCCAGGCGCGGAATCGCCGGCGCATCGTTCATCGCCTGCGCCACTTTTTCCTCGCGGGTCATCTTCGCCACCAGCGCGGCGGCGCGGTCCTCGGCGTCGTCGGCATGGGCGAGCGGCGCAGCGGCCAACCCAAGCACGCACAACCCCTGCGAAATCCCCTGTAGGAGCGGCTTCAGCCGCGACCACCCACTATCCGCATCGCGCCGCACGCAACCGCTCGCATCTACCCGGAGTTCATTGCCCAGCGGCGCAGGCCGGTTGGTCTTCGTCTTTGCCACCCGCATCACTTCGCCTCCGCCGGCTCGGCCGGCGCGCCGGCCAGCGTGGCGGCCAGGTCGCGGACCTGCAGCGCCGCACGCAACTGCTCCAGCGATGCGCTGCTGCGCACGTGCACGGTCAACGGTTCGCCCGGCAGCAGGTCGAAGGCGTTGTCGGAGAACGTGGCATCCAGGTCGCCGAACGCCAGCCATACTTCGCGCGCCAGGGTGGCGCTGGTCAGTGTCAGCGCATAGCCGTCGCCGTCGCCGTCGGCGCGCAGCTCGCTGCGGATGTCGGGGCTGGGCAGCTGCAGGCGCTTGGCCGCGTCGAAGAACACCAGGTTGCGCGACAGCACGCGCGCACCGTCGAGCAGTTCGAACACCGCGAAGCTGCGCTTGGGATCGGCGCGGCGCAGCAGCTGCGCGTCGCTGAAGCTGCCCACGCGCACGCTGGACAGCGGCGCCAGGGTCACCGGCTTTTCGCTCTTGCTCAGCACCTTGCCGGACACGTCCATCACCCGCATGCGCCAGCGCGCGGCCAGCGGCACGGTGCGGTCGGACACCAGCGAGATCTCGGTCTGGCCCTTGTCGTTGCGCAGCGCGGCGATCAGTTCCGGCGCGTAGAAGCGCTTGGCGTGGTAGTGCAGCGCCTTCCAGCGGCCGAAGTAGTCCAGGCTCGACCACGAGGCGCCCGGCCATACGTCGTTGAGCTGCCAGTACAGCGAACCCATCGACTGCGGCCGCGACGCGCGCAGGTGCTCGGCGGCCAGGGCGATGCCCTCGGCCTGCATCAGCTGGCTCAGGTAGACGAAGCTCTCGAAATCCTTGGGTTCGCCGAACTCGCGGCGGATGTACAGCAGCAGGCGCTGGTTGCCATTGCCCTTGTCGAACTTCTGGTGAGCGCGCATCACCGGCGATTCCGGCTGCAGGTCGCCGGGTTCGGCGAAGGCGCGGATGGTGCGCATTTCCGGGAACGACTGCAGGCCGTATTCGGACATGAAGCGCGGGGTCACGTTGAGGTATTCGGTGACCGGCAGCGCCGGGCCGCCCCACACCCGCCAGTAGTGCATGTCGCCGTCGTCGGGCTGGTCGGCGGCGCCGTCGAAGTCGGTGCCGGGCGAGGTCGCCCAGTACGGGGTGTCGCTGTCGTACTTGCTCACCGCCTCGCGCAGCACGGTGCCGAACAGCGTGGTCATGCCGCGTTCGATGCGGCTGCGTTCTTCCGGATCGATCGACTGCTTGAACTTGACCCGGTCGCCCCAGTTTTCCCAGCCGGTCTGCACTTCGTTGTTGCCGCACCAGATCACGATGCTGGGGTGGTCGCCCAGACGCTTGACCTGCGCCTCGGCCTCGGCGCGGGTGTTCTCGCGGAACGCCACGTCGTAGGGCGGGATCGCGCCGCCGAACATGAAGTCCTGCCAGATCATGATGCCCAGGCGATCGGCGTCTTCGTAGAAGCTGTCCGGCTGGTAGTGGCCGCCGCCCCACATGCGCAGCATGTTCATGTTGGCGTCGCGGGTGGACTGCAGGATGCCGCGCATGCGCGCCGCATCGACGCGGCTGGGGAAGCTGTCGAACGGAATCAGGTTGGCGCCCTTGGCGAACACCGGGATGCCGTTGACCACGATCGCCAGGCCCTTGCCCCACTTGTCCTTCTCGCGGCGCAGCTCGACGCTGCGCAGGCCGGTGACGCGCTGGGCGGCGTAGCTGTCGCCGGCGGCGTCGCGGATGCGCGCCTTGAACGTGTACAGGTCCTGCTTGCCGTAGCCGGCGGGAAACCAGCGCTGCGGCTTGGCGATGCGCACCGGCACGGTGAGCGTATTGCTGCCGGGGTCGAGCACCGCTTTCTGGCTCAGCTGCGCCACGCGCTGGCCGTCGGGGCCGAGCACGTCCAGGTCCAGCTGCACTTCGCCGCTGCGGCCGGCCTGCACGTCGAGCTGCGCCAGCAGTTGCGCGGTGTCGGCATCGACGCGCTGCTGGGCGATGTGCAGGCCGTCCACGCGCAATGCGTCCCAGGCTTCCACGCGCACGTCCTGCCAGATGCCGGCGGTGACGATGCGCGGGCCCCAGTCCCAGCCGAAGGTGTACGGCGCCTTGCGCACGTAGGTGGAGCTGTGCCGCGCCAGCGGCTCGTCGCCGAACGCCGAGTCGTAGGCGCCGGGCAGCGCGTACGGCTGCTTGGTCAGCCACGGCTGGATCTTCTTGATCGGCGAGAACAGCCGCACCTCCAGCACGTTGTCGCCGCGCTTGAGCAGCGGCTTGGCGTCCACGCGCCACTGCCGGAACATGTTGTCGGCGACGAGCAGCTTCTTGCCGTTGAGGTAGACCTCGGCGTAGGTGTCCAGGCCATCGAACACCAGCTCCACGTGCTCGCGCGCGAGCAGCGCCGCATCGGCCTTGAAGCGGGTCTGGTACTGCCAGTCGCTCAGGCCCGCCCACTGGATCTTGGCCTCGTTGTCGCGATAGAACGGGTCGGGCACCACGCCGGCCGCGATCAGGTCGGTCTGCACCGTGCCGGGCACCTGCGCCGGCAGCCACTTCGCCGCCTTCGGGAATTCCTTGGCGCGCGCCTCGCCGGGCGCCAGCCGCACCTGCCAGCCCTGCTGCAAGGACAGCGAGGACGGGGGGGCGGCCTGGCCCAGCAGCGGCAGCCCCAGCGCCAGCAACAGCCCGAGCCGGGCGGGGAAGCGCGAGCGCGGCGCGGAACGGGGACGGCGGTGGGGCTGGGTCATGCGGAGGTCTCCAGGGTCAGCGCGTGGCGGCGGGGGGCGCCTGCGCGGTGGTTTCGATCAGGTGCACGGCACCGATGGCGTAGTACGGGCCGTCGATGCGTGCGGTGGAGCGCAGGCACAGGTCGTGCGTGCCGCTCTGTTTCGGCAGCGGCGCTTCCAGCGAGAACTGCTCGCCGAGCGCCTTGCCGCCCGGCAGCGGGATCCGCGCCAGCAGCTTGCCCTTGCAGTCGCCCAGGCGCACTTCCAGTTCGCCGTGCGCGGTCTTGGCCGGGTAGCGCTTGACCTTGACCTGGTCGTGCGCCAGCCCGTAGTTGCGCGCCAGCCGCGCCGCATCGATGCGGATGCTGCCGATGCCCTCCAGGCGTGCGTCGGCATAGCGCCAGCAGCTGCTGAACAGGTCGATGTTGAACACCGGCGCGTCCTTGCCCGGCAGGTCCGGCAGCAGCGGCACGCGCAGGCCCAGGCTGCCGTCGGCGCAGGAACTCAGGCCCTGGGTGTCGCGGCTGAGCAGGCCGGGGCGGTCGAGGATGCGGGTGCGCGGGGCGGCCAGCAGGCTGCCGTCGTCGGCGAAGGTGGCCACGCGCACGGTGGCCGGCAACGCGACCTCGAACGGCGCGGTGTAGCGCGGCGAATCGGCCTTGGGCTCGCTGCCGTCGGTGGTGTAGCGGAAGCTGCCGAACTTGGCCTGGTTGCCGAGTGCGATGCTGGCCTTGCCGCTGTCCAGCGCGGCGTTGTCGCCGCCCTGGATGACGATGTCCGGCGCGAACGCGCCGTCGCCGTAGTCGATGCCGAGCGCGCGGTAGCGGTTGAGCTGCGCCGGCAGGCGCTGCAGGAAGCCGTCCCAGCTGCGCACCGCCATCGGCGACCACGCCGCCTCGGCCAGCGCGCTCAGGCGCGGGAACAGCGCGTGGTCGATGTGCCAGGCCGAGGGGATGTATTCGGCCCACAGCGCAGCCTGCGCGCCGAGCACGTGCTTGGCTTCCTCGGCGCTGAGTGCGGCCGGCACCGGATCGAACTCATAGACCTTCTGCAGCGGCAGCACCGCCAGGCGGCCGTTGGGCTCGTCGCTGCGCGCGCTCTGCAGGTTGTCCAGGTACAGCCAGCCGGCCGGCACCAGCACCACGTCGTGGCCCTGCTTGGCCGCGGTCACCGCGCCGTCGACGCCGCGCCAGGACATCACCGACGCGCTCGCCGGCAAGCCGCCTTCCAGGATCTCGTCCCAGCCGATCAGGCGCCGGTCGTGCTTGGTCAGGTAATCGGACAGCTGCTGGTTGAACCAGCCCTGCATCGCGTGCGCATCCTTGACCCCGAGCTTGCGCATCTGCGCGCGCACCGCCGGCGACCGCTCCCACTGGTCCTTGACCGCCTCGTCGCCGCCGATGTGGATGTATTGCGAGGGGAACAGCGCCAGCACTTCGTCGAGCACGCCCTGGATGAAGGTCATGCTCTTTTCGTCGGTGTCGAACAGGTAGGGATTGACGCCCCAGTCGACCGACACCTTCGGCCGCTGCCGGGTCACGCCGACCAGTTCCGGATACGCCGCCACCGCCGCCTGCGCATGCCCGGGCATGTCCAGTTCCGGCACGATGGTGATGTGCCGCGCGGCGGCGTAGGCCACCAGGTCGCGGATCTGGTCCTGGGTGTAGAAGCCGCCGTAGCGGTCCGGCACGCCCTGCGTGCCGGCGCCGGGCGGGGTGCGCCAGGCGCCGATCTCGGTGAGCTTGGGATAGCGCTTGATCTCGATGCGCCAGCCCTGGTCGTCGGTCAGGTGCAGGTGCAGCACGTTGAGCTTGTGCTCGGCCATCGCGTCGATGACGTGCTTGACCGTGTCCGGGCCGTGGAAATGGCGGGCCACGTCGAGCAGCAGGCCGCGCCAGCCGAAGCGCGGCCAGTCGCGGATCTTGACCTCCGGCACGTCCACCTCGCCCTTGCCGGCGTCGGGGGTGAGCAGCTGCCAGGCGCTCATCGCGCCGTAGAACAGGCCGCGCTCGTCGCGCGCCTGGATCAGCATGGTGTTGCCGTCCACGTCCAGCGCATAGCCTTCCGGCGCATCCACCCCGGTGTTGGGGTTCATCTGCAGGCGGATGCTGCCGTTGGGCGGAATGGTCTCGGCGCGCACTTCCAGCGCCAGGCCGCGGGTGCTTTCCAGCAGCGCGGCCAGTTGCCGGGCCACGCGCATCGCCGCTTCGTCGTCGGTCGGCACCGACAGCGTGCTGCCGGTGCCGATGGTCAGCGTGGCGTCGCCGCGCTTGACCTGCGCCGGCGCCGGGGTCAGCGGCAGCGGCGCGCTGTTGGCCGGCTTTGGCGCTGCGGGGGCCGGCGCCGCGGCCGGCTTGGCCGTGTCCGCGGTGGCGGGGGCCTCGCGGCCGCAGCCGCTCAGGACGGCAGTGAGTGCGAACAGGGCAAGCCCCAGCCACGTGGTGCGAAAGGCCGTCGCGGCGCCTGCCGGGGCGGTCGTCGGGCGATGTGGCGTGCGCGGGGGTGCACTTGCTGCAGTCATGCGGTCTATCTCGTGCCTGGGGGCCTCTATCGTAGTGGATCAGCGCGAGGCGGTCGGCAGCTCGTCCCACACCTTCGGGTCTTCGGCGCCGAGCACCCAGCAGCTGAAGCCTTCCAGGCCGTACTGCTTGACCATGTCATAGCGCGCCTTGAAGCTGCGCGCGTCCGGACGGAACACCCACTCGCGCATGTCGTCGCGGTAGAAGTAGAACCACGATTCCTGCTCCACCGGATCCCACTGCACGGTGGCGTTCTGCTCGATCGCCAGCGGGAAGGATTCGTCGGCGTCGATGTAGGTCGCCGAGATGTTCGACGCTTCGGTGCCGTCTTCCTTCACCGGGTTGCCGGTGTACCAGCGGTAGCCGTAGGTGGCGATGCCCAGCGACAGCTTCTCCTTCGGCACCTGGGTCAGCGCGTAGTCCAGGTGCTTCTTCATCCACACCATGCCGTCGACCGGGCCGGGCGTGGTCCAGCGGGTGTGCTGGTCGTAGGTCATGATGCTGACAAGATCCACCGCCTGGCCCAGCGCCTTCAGGTCGTAGGCGCCGCGCCAGTATTCCCACATCCACTTGGAGAACTGGCCGCCCTCGCCATAACCCGGCGCGTTCGGCACCACCGCCACCGACATCTTGAAGCCGGCCTTGTGCAGCGCATCGGCGGTCTGCTTGACCATCAGCGTGTAGGCGTCGCGGTCGGTCCAGGCGATGTTCTCGAAATCGAACTGGAAGCCGTAGTAGCCGTGCTTTTTGCCGTGGATCAGCAGCGAGGCGATCATGCGCTTCTTCGCCTCTTCGTCGTGCATCAGCTTGTGGAAGCCGTCGCGGCCGGTGGTCATCGACAGGATCGGCATCACCCGCAGCTTCTTCTGCTTGGCGATGTCGTAGATGTACGCGTTGGGGGTGCCGTTGACCAGGCCGTTCTGGTCCACGCCGTACCAGGTCGGCACCACCACGTCGATCTTGTCGACGTTGGCCAGGAACGAATTGGTCGATTTTTGCGTGCTCATCAGATAGAACAGCGCGGTCGGGTTCTTGGCCATGGCCGGCGTGCAGACCATGGCCAGGGCAAGCAGCAGCCCTGCGAATCGCTTCATCATCGGGGGGATATCCGTCAGCGGGTGGAGGTGGGGGAGGGCAGGTCGATGCGGAACACGTAGGCGTGTTCGCCGGCCGGCTTGGCCGGCAGGGTCAGGTGCAGGCCGTCGGCGCGCTGTACAAACGGCACCTTCTTGCCGGTGGCCAGCAGGGTCACGCCGCGCACGCCGTCGGCGGGGGTGAGCGAGCGGATCACTGCCTTGCCGCCGGCCGGCCAGCCCAGCTCGATCGCGTACAGCGCGCCGTGGCCGGTGGTGAAGCGGAAGTCCTCGGCGGTGTAGGGCTTGGTCTTGGTGTCCTGGAAGGTGCCGCCGACCACTTCGGTCGGGCCTTCGCCGTAGGTGCGCCACGGCTGGCTGTCGTAGATCGCCTCGCCGTTGGTCTTCAGCCACTTGCCGATCGACAGCAGGATGTCGCGCTCGGTGTCGGGAATCGAGCCGTCGGCGCGCGGGCCGATGTTGAGCATCAGGTTGCCGTTCTTGCTGACCACGTCCACCAGCATGTGCACGATGAAGGTCGGGGTCTTGTAGGTGTCGTTTTCGACATAGCCCCACGAGGCGTTGCTGACCGAGGTGTCGGTCTGCCAGTGGGTGGGGTGGATGCCGGTGAGCTGGCCGCGCTCGATGTCCAGCGTGCCGGCGCCTTCCGGGAACGCGCCCAGCTTGTAGTTCACCACTACTCCGTCGCCGTGCGCGGCGCCGTGGTTGTAGTAGTACGCCAGCATGGTCGGCAAGGTGCTGCGGAAGGTCGGGTGGGCGATCCACCAGTCGAAATAGATCAGTTCCGGGTCGTAGCGGTCGACCAGCTCGGTGGTGCGCGCCAGCCAGTCGTCCAGCCATGCCTGCGACACCGGCGTCCAGTCGTTGGCGACGTCGGCGTCGTCCTTGCCGCGCAGGCGGATCTGCGCCGGGCCGTACAGGCCGGCGTAGCGCGGATCGTTGACGTCGGATTCGAACGTGCGGCCGCCGTCGAAGAACCAGTTGTGCTCGGCGCGGTGCGAGGACAGGCCGAAATGCAGGCCTTCGGCGCGGATCGCCTTGGACAGTTCGCCGATCACGTCGCGCTTGGGGCCCATCTTGGTCGCGGTCCACTCCGACAGCTGCGAGTCGTACATCGCGAAGCCGTCGTGATGCTCGGCCACCGGCACCACGTAGCGGGCGCCGGCATCGCGGAACAGCCTGGCCCAGCCCTGCGGGTCGAACTTGGGCGCGGTGAACAGCGGGATCAGGTCCTTGTAACCGAACGTGGACTGCGGACCGTATTTCTCGCGGTGGTGCGCGTAGTCCTTGCTGTCCTTGGCGTCGGGTTGGTACATGTTGCGCGAGTACCACTCGTTGCCGAACGCCGGCACCGAGAACACGCCCCAGTGGATGAAGATGCCGAACTTGGCGTTGTCGTACCAGCCGGGCGAACGGTAGTTCTTCAGCGACGTCCAGTCCGGGCGGAACGGCCCCTTGCGCGCGCCGGCAGCGGCTTCGCGGACCAGGCGCGCGCGCTCGGGCGCGTACTTGGCGGTGGCCTGCAGCCACTGCTGGTCGATCTGTTCGGGACTGAGCGTGGTGGCGGTGGGCGCGGTCGGCGACGGCGCATCCGCGGCGCAGGCGGGCACGGCCGCCAGCGCGAGAATCAGGGAGAGGGTACTGGCCAGAGTCTTGCGTACAGCTCCGGCGTGGCGGGATCGGTCCGCGCGTGGGCGGGTCTCGGACGTCATGGAACTGCACTCCTGGGTCGAAGTCGGTACCGGCGCATGGACGCCGGCTCCGGGGATTGCAGGAGAGCGAATCTGCCGCGCCCGGATCATGGGACGCGTTACGCGCGGCTGCGCTCCTGCATGTAGCGGTGTAGCGTTACGTCGGACAAAAAAAGGGCGCGCCACCGTGGAGGGTCGGTGGCGCGCCAGTCCTACATCAGAACTTGAAGTTCAGCTGCGCCTGGTAGCCGCGGCCGTTCTTGTACATGCCGATCGGCGCGTACTTGACCTCGTTGTACCAGTAGTACGTAGAGTCGAGCAGGTTGGTGGCGCTGACGCTGACGCTCATCCAGTCGTTGATCTCGTACGAGGCGGTCAGGTCCAGCTGCTTGTACTCGTCGGTGAACACGTTCGAGTCCAGGCGGCCGATCTGGGTGAAGTACTTGGAGCGGTAGCTGTAGTTCACCCGCACCATCCACGGACCGTTTTCCCAGTAGGGGATCACGTTGTAGGTGTTGCGCGACAGGTACGGCAGGTTCAGGCCGTCCTGCGAGCTGGACTCGGCATAGGTGTAGTTCGCCTGCAGGCCGAAGCCGTAGCCGAACGCCTGCTGGTAGTTCAGCGACGCACCCTTGACCTTGGCGCCGGTGGCGTTGACCGGGCGGGTCACGCTGTACGGCTGGTTGACGATGCCGTTGGTCGGGTCGCTGAGGATCTCGGTGGTCGTGGTGCTGACGATGTAGGAGCCGATGTCGCGGTAGAACAGTTCCGCCGACAGCATGCTGGACGGAGCGAAGTACCACTCGGCGGCCAGATCGTAGTTGGTCGACTCGTACGGCTTCAGGTCCGGGTTGCCGCCGCTGGCGGTCAGGTCGCCGCTGGTGCTGTTGAGCGAGAACGAACCGGCCAGGTCGCCGTAACGCGGACGCGCGATCACCTTCGCGGCCGAGAAGCGCAGCACCTTGGTGTCGTCCAGGTCGTAGGCGATGTTGAAGCTCGGCAGCGGCTTCTTGTATTCGTTGCTGACCTGCTGGAACGCATACGTCGTGCCGCCATCGCTGGTCTGGTAATACTGCGACTTGTCCTTGGTGTCGGCATAGCGCAGGCCCACGTTGCCGCGGAACTTGCCGGCCTCGAAGTTCATCTGCGCGTACAGGTCGCTGGTGATTTCCTTGACGTCGTAGATCTGGCCGAACTTGGGCGTCAGCGCCGCCTGCGGCAGCCCCTTCAGGTAGTCCAGCACCGAGTTGAGGTTGGCGGTCGGCCAGGTGACCAGGTCGCCGCTTGCGCCCAGGCCGTCGTACAGGCCGCCCGGCGTGGTGCCCGGGTTGAAGCCGGTCAGCAGCACGTCCTGGTTGGCGAAGATCGCATTGCCGCGCGAGTTCTGGCCGTTGTTGTGGTTGATGTACTTGTAGCCCACCAGCACCTTGTTGAACGGGCCCCATTCCAGATCGCGGGCCGCATCGAACTGGAAGTACTTCTCCTTGTCCTCGGTGGTGGTGTACTCGACGCCGCCGGCCTGCTGGCCGGACGCCAGGCCCCAGTTGGAGGCGCTGTTGTTGTCGTAGGTGACGCCGGTGTGCGAGCCGTCGTAGTTGAAGTTGTAGCCGCCATCCTGCAGCAGGAACTTCATCAGGTATTCCGGATTCTTGCCGCCGGTCGCCTTGGTGGTGCCGACCTGGGTGGTGAACACCCAGTTGTCGCCGTACCAGTCGTGGCGCAGGTTCACGCTCTTGGTGGTGACTTCGCTCTCGCGATAGTTGGTGTCGAGCTGGGCGTAGGGCTGGCCGGCGGCGCCGTCGGTGACGGTGCCGGAGGTGATGTAGCCGTTCTGGACGTTGGCGCTGGTGACCTTCTGCAGATCGCTGTTGCACGCCGGACAGACGTAACGCGATTCGCTGAAGTTGTTGTACTTGCCCTTGATGTAGATGCCGGTCAGGTTGAACTCGTTCTGCTCGTTCGGCTTCCACTGCAGCGCGCCCTGCAGGCCGTTGCGCTCGCGGGTCTGCTGGAAGTAGGCGCTGTTGATGCCGGCCGGAATCTTGGCAGTAGCAACGTTACCTCCGTCGCCCGAAATGGCGGCAGTGGCGGGGATACCGGCGCCGGTGGTGTAGCCGAAGAACTCGATGCCGGCGCGCGCGATGTCCTGCTTGTCGTGGGTGGCGGAGATCAACGCGCCGAAGGTCTCGTCGTCGTTCTTCCAGCTCCACAGCGCCGAGCCGCGCGGATTGCCCTCTTCCGAACGGTCGTTGTAGTTGTAGCCGACCGAGCCGCGGATGGTGTTCTTCGGCAGGTCCAGCGGCTTGCGGGTATGCACGATCACGGTGCCGCCGATCGAGCCTTCGTCGATGCGCGCCTCGGGGGTCTTGTAGACCTCCATCAGGCCGATGATTTCCGGCGACAGCAGGGTGTAGTTGAAGGTGCGGCCGCTGGTGTCGGACGGGTTGCCGCCCCAGTCGCCGGAGGCGATGGTCTGGCCGTTGAGCAGCACGCGGTTCAGCGCCGGGTCGGTGCCGTTGATGCTGACCTTCTCGCCTTCGCCGAACTGGCGGTCCACGCTGATGCCGGGCAGGTGCGCCAGCGACTCGGCGGCATTGGTGTCCGGGAACTTGCCGATGTCCTCGGCGCTGATCGCGTCGACGATGGAGTTGGCCGAGCGCTTGACCGCCTGGCTCTTCTCCAGCGAGGCGCGGTAGCCGGTGACGGTGATCGTGTCCAGTTCCTGGACGTTCTTCGATTCCGCGCCGGAAGCGGGTGCTTCCTGCGCCATTGCGTTACCGGACAGGTACAGCGCGGCCATGATGCTGATGGCTAACGTGGTGGTGCGGCTATTCATTGGCTAAACCTCTGGGTTAGTACATGGGCATGAGGTGCCAACCGATGTTCCGGCGTGCTGGCCGCTGCCCGGCCTGTTGACTGCGCGGCACCTTGCGGTGGCTGCGCGTATCGCGTTTCGGTGCGCGTCGTCCGGTCGTTGACGCGGAAGTAGCCGGCCGGCGGCACCGCGGCGCCGGTCCTTCCTTTGTGTCCTGGTGCAAAACCAAATACAGCAAACAGTGCATGTCCCGATATTTCGTGCTCGCCGGGACGGCCTGGCGGGCAGTGGCGCAAGCGATCCGCTTTCCATTGCGGGCGCGCGCCGTAGGACGGCTTCGGTACGCGCTTGCCATGACGCTGGAACTGCAGTCGGTGCTGGTTCCAGGCCCTGAACGTGCCATGTCGCGAAGCTGTAAAAATTTGTGTGATCCGAGTCTGTAATAGCGCTGACAGCGTTGTCAACACATGCTTCACAGAATTTTGACAAATCTCGGTGCGATTGCGGCCAAGCGCGGCGCAATAGCTTGGAAGTGGTCGCTGCCGCTGAACGTAGGTATTTGTCTACGAAGGAAATTATGACGCGGGCAGAATTGCGGGGTTCATTTGCTGACACATCTGCAATGACGCGCTAATTGTGGTCGTCAGCACACTTTCCATGTAAATTTGTGCATTGCGGCGAGCTTTTTGCGACAACTGTTTACTGGTGCACAGCCCTGAATGGCATGGTTGTGACCCATTCGAGCAGGACGACGAAGACGCCACGATGCCGTGGTGAAGGAATGAGGAAGAGCGAGACTGGACGAATTCATCTTGACAACGTTGTCAAGGTGGTCTGAAACTCGATCGGTCAACAGGCCCATCGGCGTGCGCCCAGTCGGGCGCAACGGGAGAATACGTGTCTGCAAGCAGTTCACCAGTGGTAGCGGCCGCGTCGCGCGCCGAACCTTTCATTGCCGCCGACGTCGGCGGCACGCATGTCCGCATCGGCCTGGTGGCGCGCGGGGATGCGACTGATGCCGCGCCGGTCAAGGTGCTGGACTATCGCAAGTACCGCTGTGCCGACTACCCGGGGCTGACCGAGATCATCGGCGAGTTCCTGTCCGGCGTGAGCGGCCCGGCGCCGACCCGTGGCGTGATCGCCAGCGCCGGTTACGCGCTGGAGGACGGCAGGGTGATCACCACTAATTTACCGTGGAGCCTGTCGCCGCCGGAGATCCGCGAGCGGCTGGGCCTGCAGGCGCTGCACCTGGTCAACGATTTCGAGGCGGTGGCGTACGCGGCCTCGTCGATGGATGCCAGCGAAGTGCTGCACCTGACCGGCCCGCGCAAGGCGCAGCGCGGACCGGCGCTGGTGATCGGTCCGGGCACCGGGCTTGGCGCGGCGGTGTGGATTCCGGCCAACGGCGGCGCCGTCGTGCTGGCCACCGAAGCCGGCCATGCCGCCTTGCCGGTCGGCAGCGAACTGGAAATGGCCATGGCGCAGCGGCTGCTGCGCACGCGCAGCTACGTGCCGGTCGAACACCTGCTGTCCGGCCCTGGCCTGCTCAATCTCTATAAGGTGTTGTGCGAGTTGCGCGATGCCGCGCCGGCGCACGCCACGCCCAGCGAGGTCACCGCGGCGGCGTTGGCCGGGCACGATCCGCTGGCGCGCGAGGCGCTGTCGGCGTTCTGCGGCCTGCTCGGCAGCGTGGTCGGCGACATGGCGCTGCTGTACGGCATCCAGAGCGGAATCTACCTGGCCGGCGGCTTCCTGCCGCAGATCGGCGAGTTCCTGGCCGCCAGCGATTTCGTCGCGCGCTACTTGAACAAGGGTGCGATGCGTCCGGCGCTGGAGCAGATCCCGGTGAAGCTGGTCGAGCATGGCCAGCTCGGAGTGATCGGCGCGGCGAACTGGTTCCTGCAGCAGCAGCGATAGCGCGTTCGCGACGCGGGTGTTTTCGTGGGTGCCGCAACACCGTCGCGGCGTCGGCAAGGCCCGTCGCGACTGAAGTCGCTCCCACAGGTCGCCGTGTCGGCGGAGTAGAGCTAGGCGATCCGTCGCGACAGGTTCCCTTTCCGTCGCGACGGGCTTTTGCCTGCGTAGTAGCGTTTATCGGATCGCAATCACTTCCGCAGCGACGCCTTGCGAGCCCTTGGCGGCGGCGCCGTGCCTGTGATGCGGCGGCGGCCTGCGCGGCCGCCGCCGTTGCCGCGGCTACAGGGTGAAGTGCACGCTGAGCATGTAGCCGCGCCCGTTCTTGTACAGATAGTAGGGTTGGCTCTCCTGGCCGACGTAGCTGTAGTAGGTCTCGTCGAGCAGGTTGCTGCCTTCCAGCTGCAGCTTGACCTTGTCGGTGATCGCATAGGACACCGACGCATCGAGCTGGGTGAAGGCGTCGGTCATCTGGTTCGCGCCCAGGCGCCCGATCTGGGTGAAGTAGGCCGAGCGCCAGCCCAGGGTCAGCCGTGCCTCCCACGGCCCCTTCTCGAAGTAGGGGCTGAGGTTGTAGCTGTTCTTTGAGTTGTAGGGCAGGTTGTAGTCGCCCTGGGTGTCGGCCTTGGAGTAGGTGTAGTTCGCCGCCACGCCGAAGCCGCCGCCCAATTCCTGCTGGTAGCTCAGCGATACGCCCTTGACCTTGGCCGCGCCGGAGTTCTGCGGCAGGGTCACCTCGTAGATGTCCTCGCGGTCGTAGGTGTTGTTGTGCAGCGGCCGCTGCACCAGGGTCTGCAGGATGTAGTTGGAGATGTCGCGGTAGAACAGTTCGCCGGCCAACACGCTGTTGGGCGCGAAATACCATTCCAGCGATGCGCCGTAGTTGGTGGAGCGGTACGGATCCAGCGCCGGATTGCCGCTGCTGGCGGTGAGCTTGTTGTCGTCGGCGTTGACGTAGGGCGTCAGGTCGGCATAGCGCGGGCGGGCGATCACCTTGGCCGCGGCAACGCGCAGGATCAGCGCGTCGGACAGGTCGTAGGCGAAGTTCAGCGACGGCAGCCACTCGCCGTAGGACTTGTTGTAGCGCACCGGCGCATAGGCGCTGCCGTCGTACTGGTAGCCGCCGATCGCGTCGCGGGTGTTGACGTAGCGCACGCCGATGTTGCCGCGGTAGTTGTAGCCGGAGAAATCCGCCTGCAGGTAGGCGGCGCGGTTGCGTTCGACAACGTCGAAGGTGCTGCCGTAGCTCGGCGCGAGGGTATCGCTGCCGGGCAGGCCGCTGACGTAGTCGATCAGCGCGCCCGGGCTCTGCCGCGGCCAATGGCGCATGTCGTCGCTGACCGACAGGCCGTCCAGGTAGCCGCCGGGCGTGTCGCCGCCGTAGACCGCGCCCAACGTCGTGTTCGGATCGGCCGGGAAGCTGTCGTAGTACATGTCCTGCGCGGTGCTGTGGCGGGTGGCCTTGACCCCGAGCCGCAGCTTGGTGATTGGCCCCCAGGCCACGTCGTGGTCGAAGTCCAACTGCGCGTAGCGCTCCTTGTCCAGGTTCGGATAGCGGTTCACGGTGGCGCCGATCACCGACATCGTATCCAGCGCCGACGGCGGCACGGCGTAGTCCACGCCGACCCTGCGGTGATCGATGGCGTAGTCGTAGCCGCCGTTGCCGCGGAAGGTGAGGCCGTAGATGCGGTCGGCGCCGCCGGCCGAGCGGGTCGCGCCGACTTGGCCGGAGACGTTCCAGCCGTCGCCGTGCCAGTCGCCGCGCAAGGTGTTGCTGCTGGTCTTGACCGTGGTGTTGCGCACGTAGGAATCGAGGATGGTCTCGGCGTTGCCGCCGTAGGCGCCGGAGGTGGCGACGCCGTCGACCACGTCCAGCGCGGTGGCGTTGGCCGGGACGAAGTTGGCGTAGCGGCTCTGGTTGACGTTGTCGAACGTCTCCTCCACGTACAGGCCGGTGTAGGTCAGTTCGAACGCGTCGTTGGGCTTCCACTGCAGCGATCCGGTGACCCCGTCGCGCTTGCGTGTCTGGGTGAACAGCGCGCTGTTGATCGCGGTGGGGTAGACGCCCTGCTTGCCGGCGGCGACCGCGTCGGGAAACCCGGCGCCCTGAATGTCGCTGTAGCCGAAGATCTCCACGCCGTCGCGGCGCAGCGAGCGCTCCGAATGCATCACCGAGCCGAGCACGCCGAGCGTGCCGGCATCGTTCTTCCAGTTGTACAGCAGCGAGGCGTTGGGCTTGCCGTCCTCGGAGCGGTCGTTGTAGCCGTAGCTGACGCTGCCGGTCAGCAGGTTCTTGTCCAGCTCCAGCGGCTTGCGCGTGTGCAGGATCACGGTGCCGCCGAGGCTGCCTTCGTCGATGCTGGGCTGCGGGCTCTTGTACACCTCGGCGCTGCCGATCACTTCCGGCGCCAGCAGCGAATAGTTGAACGAGCGGCTGTCCGGATTGTTCGGATCGCCGCCCCAACTGGTGGAGGCGATGCTCTGGCCGTTGAGCAGGACCCGGTTCAAGGCCGGGTCGGTGCCCAGGATCGAGACCTTCTCGCCTTCGCCGAACTGGCGGTCGACGCTGACGCCGGGCAGGTGCGACAGCGATTCGGCGACGTTGGCGGCGGGAAACTTGCCCACGTCCTCGGCCGAGATCGCATCGACGATCGCATCGGCGTTGCGCTTGATGTTGAGCGATTTCTGCAGGCTGGCGCGGTAGCCGGTGACCTTGACCGCATCCAGTTCCTGCACCGCTGGCGAGGCCTGGGCGTTGTCCGTGGCGGCCGCACCGTCGGTCGTGGGCGGCGCTGCGGCGTCGCGCGGTTGTTCGGGAAGTTGCTGGGCGAAGGCGCTGGCGGGCGTTGCCAGGACGCCGGCGACGGCGAAGGCCAGGGGAGCGAGGCGGATGCGGTTCAAGTGGGCGGTCTCCGAAAGTGGCACAGGGCACGAAAGGCCCGCCGGCGTGGCGGCGGGCAAGCGACGCCATCGGCCCGGATGCGGCGCGATGAGCGAATCAAAAAGGGCGGTAGTGCGCGCATGCCGCCGAGCGGCGGATGCGGGGTGTGGAATGCGGCGGCGCTGCATGCCGGCAAGCGTGCGCGATGCATGGGCGCGCTGGTTGCGGAGATCGCGCGTCGTGTTGCGTGCGGACGTCGTTCGGACAGGCGGCCGCACGCCGACGATGTTGCGTCGCGTGGTTTTGATCGATCCAAACCGGAGGTATCCGTGTTGGCTCAGGAGCGCCGACTGTGTCGCGCTTGTCCTTCGTTGTCAACGCGTGTGCGGCTGGCGATTTCCTTCAAAAACCACTGTTTTTCAGGGCAATGCGCCGGCACGAGGCGCTCTGCGGCGCCGTTGGGGGCGGTCTCTTCCGTAGCCGATGTCTACGCGATTGTGTGCATCAGTTCACAGGTCGCCACCATGCGCCTGCAGTGCCGCGATCGCGGCCAGGCCCGCGGTCTCGGTGCGCAGGATGCGCGGCCCCAGGCGCAGGCCGGCGAAGCCGGCGGCCTGCAGGGTGGCGCGGTCGCGTGGCGACCAGCCGCCTTCCGGACCGATCGCGATCGTTGCGGCATCGCCGACGATCTCCAGCGTACGCAGCCGGTGCTCGCCCTGCGGATCGAGCGTGAGCTTGAGTTGCGTGGCGGCGACGGCGCGCGCGGCATCGGCCAGCGCCAGCGGCGCGGCCAGGTCGGGGACGCGCGCACGACCGGACTGCTCGCAGGCCGCGACCACGACGCTGCGCCAGTGCGCCACGCGCTTGTCCACGCGCGCGGCATCCAGCTTCACTTCGGTGCGCTCGGCCCACACCGGCACGATCGCGGCCACGCCCAGCTCGGTCGCCTTCTGCAGGATCAGGTCCATCTTCTCGCCGCGCGCCACGCCCTGCAGCAGGGTGATCGCCAACGGCGATTCGTTGTCCGCCGGCCGCGCCGCGCCGATCCGCGCGCTGGCACCGCGCTTGCCGACCTGCAGCAGTTCGGCGTCGTAGTCGCAGCCGTCGCCGTTGAACAGCACGCAGCGGTCGCCCTCGCGCAGCCGCAGCACGCGCAGCAGGTGCCCGGCGACGTCCTCGGGGAGGATCAGGTCGTCGCCGGCGCGCAGCGGCACATCGACATGGCAGCGGGTCAGGCGCATGCGACGGCCTCGTCGATCGCGGCCAGGGTGGTCTCGGCCAGCAGCGCCAACTGCTCGTTGTCCACGCAGTACGGCGGCATCCAGTACAGCACGTCGCCGAGCGGGCGCAGCACCACGCCGCGCTGCAGGGCGGCGCGGTACGCGCACAGGCCGACCCGCGCACCGGCCGCGAACGGCGTGCGCTTGTCGCCGTCGCGGCTCAGTTCGAACGCGACCACCATCCCGGCCTGGCGCACGTCGGCCACGTGCGGATGGTCGTTGAACGGCGCCGACAGCGCGCGCATGGTCTCGGCGGTGCCGCGGTTGCGCACGATCACGTCGTCCTGCTGGAAGATCCGCAGGCACGCCAGCGCGGCGGCGCAGGCCAGCGGATTGCCGGTGTAGCTGTGCGAATGCAGGAAGGCGCGCTCGCGGCTGTCGTCGAGGAAGGCGTCATATAAGTGTTGCGTGGCCAGCACCGCCGACAGCGGCAGGAAGCCGCCGGTCAGCCCCTTGGACAGGCACAGCAGGTCCGGCATCACCCCGGCCTGCTCGCAGGCGAACAGGGTGCCGGTGCGGCCGAAGCCGGTGGCGATCTCGTCGGCGATCAGGAACGCGCCGTTGGCGTCGCACAGTTCGCGGGCGCGGCGCAGATAGGCGGGGTCGTGCATGCGCATGCCGCCGGCGCACTGCAGGCGCGGCTCCAGGATCACCGCGCAGATCTCGCCCGGATGGCGGTCGAACAGGTCGGCCAGCGCATCGGCGGCGGCGTCGGCGCGCTCGCGCGCGGTCTGCCCGGGCGCGGCCAGGTAGGCGTCGGGCGAGGGCGCGAACAGCGCCTCGGCCAGCAGCGGCGCATACACCCGCCGGTACAGCGGGATGTCGCCGACCGCCAGCGCGCCGATGGTCTCGCCGTGGTAGCCGTTCTCCAGCGCGACGAAGCGGGTGCGCCGGGTCTCGCCGCGGTTGTGGAAATAGTGGAAGGCCATCTTCAGCGCCACTTCGACCCCGGCCGAGCCGTTGTCGGCATAGAACACCTTGGCCAGCGGCGCGCGCCCGTCCTGGCGCGGCGCCAGCGCCAGCAGCTGCTCGGCCAGTTCCACCGCCGGGGCGTGGCTGAAGCCGGCCAGCATCACCTGTTCCAACTGCGTGGCCTGCGCGGCGATGGCCGCGGCGATGCGCGGCTCGCTGTGGCCGAACAGATTGGTCCACCAGCTGCTCACCGCGTCCAGGTAGCGGTTGCCCTCGTGATCGATCAGCCAGGCGCCTTCGCCGCGCGCGATCGGCAGCAGCGGCAGGGTGTCCGGGTGCTCGCGCATCTGCGTGCAGGGATGCCACAGCACCGCCAGGTCGCGTTGCCGCCAGGTTGCGGCAGTCTGTGATGCGGTCAGGTCTGTTAGCATTTCGCGCTCATGAACAGGTTCTTCGCTCCGTGCATTCTATCGGCCGATGCCGCGCCGCGCCGCGGGGCGGCAGCGTGAGCCGTCCGTTGCCGATCATCCATGCGCTGCGCGAGCGCAGCGAGTCCGCCGCCGAGCGCAAGGTCGAGGAACTGGACCTGGAGTTCAGCAACGGCGAACGGCGCGTGTTCCACCGGCTCAAATCCCCCGGCCACGGCGCGGTGGTGGTGGTGCCGATGCTGGACGCGCAGACCGTGCTGCTGGTGCGCGAGTACGCCGCCGGCGTGCACCGCTACGAGCTGGGCCTGGTCAAAGGCCGTATCGATGCAGGCGAGACGCCGCTGCAGGCGGCCGACCGCGAACTCAAGGAAGAGGCCGGCTACGGCGCCCGGCAGCTGCAGGTGCTGCGCGCGATGACCCTGGCGCCGACCTACATGAGCCACCAATCGTGGCTGGTGCTGGCGCAAGACCTCTATCCCGAAAAACTGGCCGGCGACGAGCCGGAGGAACTTGAAGTGGTGCCTTGGAAACTGGCTGAGCTGGATCAACTGATGTTGCGTGAGGATTTTTCCGAAGGGCGTTCGCTGGCGGCGCTGTTCATCGCCCGCGAGTGGTTGGGTCGCGCCGGATGATCCGCATCACCGCAGACCTGCGCGAAACCGTCATCGCCATCGCCATCGACGCCGCCGCGGCGATCATGGCCGTCTACGCCACCGGCTTCGAGGTCGAGCACAAGGCCGACGCCAGCCCGCTGACCCAGGCCGACCTGGCCGCGCACCGGATCATCGTCGAAGGCCTGGAGCGGCTGACCCCGGACCTGCCGGTGCTGTCCGAGGAGTCGGCGCACATTCCGTGGGAGGTGCGCGAGCACTGGACCAGCTACTGGCTGGTGGACCCGCTCGACGGCACCCGCGAATTCGTCAAGCGCAACGGCGAGTTCAGCGTCAACATCGCGCTGATCCACCAGGGCGCACCGGTGTTCGGCGTGGTCCAGGCGCCGGTCGACGGCCGCGTCTGGCACGCGGTGCGCGGCGAGCAGGCGTACCGCCGCGAAGGCTTCCGCGACACCGCCCTGGCCACGCGGCGCCCGGCCAGCGCGCCGTTGCGGGTGGCGGCCAGCCGCTCGCACCGCGATCCGCGCACCGATGCGCTGCTGCTGCGCATGGGCGAGATCGAGACGGTCGCGCAGGGTTCGTCGCTGAAGTTCTGCCGCATCGCCGACGGCGAGCTGGACGTGTACCCGCGCTTCGGCCCGACCTCCGAATGGGACACCGCGGCCGGCCAGTGCGTGCTGCAGTCCGCCGGCGGCGCGCTGCTCGCCGCCGCCACCGGCAAGCCGTTCCGCTACAACCGCCGCGAATCGCTGCTCAACGGCGACTTCATGGCGCTGGGCGATCCGGCGCTGCCGTGGCGCAACTGGCTGGGCTGAGCGAGCGCTGCCGCCGCAGGCGGTCGCGGTACGGACGTCGCCGCTGCGGCTGGCGCGCGGCGACGCGCGCCAGCGGCCGGCAAACGTCATGACGAAGATGCGCGGACAACGGCGCCGGGCCTCGCGTGCGGCGAACGCCGCGCGCCGCCAGGTGCCGTGCCGCGTGGCGCCCGCCGTGCCGGCCGCTCTGCCAAACTAACCGCCTGGCGGCGCCGTGGCCGTCGCATCGGAACGACCCCGTGACCGCAGCCCGCTACGACCTTCCCGCCCTGCTCGAGATCATGGCGCGCCTGCGCGACCGCGAGCATGGCTGCCCCTGGGATCTGGAGCAGGATTTCGCCAGCATCGCCGCGTACACGATCGAAGAAGCGTACGAGGTGGCCGACGCGATCGACCGCAACGACCTGGGCGAACTGAAGGACGAACTCGGCGACCTGCTGCTGCAGGTGGTGTTCCATGCGCAGATGGCGCGCGAGCAGGGCGCCTTCGGCTTCGACGACGTGGTGACGGCGATCTGCGACAAGATGGTGCGCCGGCATCCGCACGTGTTTGGCGACAGCCAGATCGCCGACGCCGAGCAGCAGACGCTGAACTGGGAACAGATCAAGCGCGACGAGCGCGCCGCGGCCGGCAAGACCGACGGCTCGGCGCTGGCCGGGATCGCGCGCGGCCTGCCGGAATGGCAGCGCGCGGTGAAGCTGCAGGCGCGCGCGGCGCGGGTCGGCTTCGACTGGCCTGGCCCCGACCCGGTGCTGGACAAGCTGCAGGAAGAACTGGAGGAGGTGCGCGTGGAGTTCGCGCGCGGCGCGGTGCTGGACAACCAGGCGCGGCTGCAGGACGAGATCGGCGACCTGCTGTTCGTCTGCGCCAATCTGGCGCGCCACGCCCAGGTCGATGTCGGTGCTGCGCTGCGCCATGCCAACCAGAAATTCGAACGCCGCTTCCGCGCGATGGAACAGTTGGCGCAGCGCGACGGCGGCGCGCTGGACGGGCTGTCGCTGGAGCAGCAGGAAGCGTACTGGCAACGCGCCAAGTGCCAGGAACGCGACGCGGCGCAGTGAAGACGCTGCTGCTGTTCGTGCTGACCGCGCTGGCCGAGATCGTCGGCTGCTATCTGCCGTACCTGTGGCTGCGCGAGCAGCGCAGCGCGTGGCTGTTGCTGCCGGCGGCCGCCAGCCTGGCCGCGTTCGTCTGGCTGCTGAGCGTGCATCCGCAAGCCAGCGGCCGCGTCTATGCCGCCTACGGCGGCGTCTACATCGCAGTGGCGCTGCTGTGGCTGTGGACGGTGGAATCGATCCGGCCCACGCGCTGGGACCTGCTCGGCGCCGGCCTGTGCCTGCTCGGCATGGCGGTGATCATGTTCGCGCCGCGGCAGGGCTGACGCACGCGCAGCGCGCGGGATCGGCGCCTGCCGTGCGCCGCGATCTTCGGCGCGATGGCGGTGGGCTGTGGCGAGGCGGCGCTCCGTATTCGCTGGCGCGCTCGACGCTGCTGCGTGCGTGACCGTGCAGGAGGGGGTGCGCTGCCGGCGGTGGCCGGCCACGCCGGGCGCCGATACTCCCTTCTTTAATGTAGGCGCCAGCGCGGCGTATGCTGGCTGCCTGCGTTGCCTCGGGAGGGCCACCGCATGCGGCGTTTCGCCAGCTTCCGCGAGTTCTATCCGTTCTATTTGAGCGAGCACCGGCATCCGCTGTCGCGCCGGCTGCATTTCGTCGGCAGCGCCGCGGTACTGCTGGCGGTGCTGCTGGCGATCTGCACCGGGCAGCCGCGTTGGCTGTGGGCCGCGCCGCTGTGCGGCTACGGCTGCGCCTGGATCGGGCATTTCTTCTTCGAGAAGAACCGCCCGGCCACCTTCCGCCACCCGCTGTACTCGTTCGCCGGCGACTGGGTCATGTTCAAGGACATGCTGCTCGGGCGCATCCGCTGGTAGCCGGCGCCGTCCCGGGCGCTCGCTATACTCGCCGGATACACCCTTTCGGTTACATGGAGCAAATCGATGCCGTCCACCTATTTCCTCGCGCTGGTGATCCTGGTCGCAGGCGTGATCGTGCTGTTCAAGACCGTGCGCATGGTGCCGCAGGGCTTCCAGTGGACGGTGGAGCGCTTCGGCCGCTACACCCACACCTTGTCGCCGGGCCTGCATTTCCTGATCCCGGTGGTCTACGGCGTGGGCCGCAAGGTCAACATGATGGAGCAGGTGCTGGACGTGCCCAGCCAGGACGTGATCACCAAGGACAACGCGGTGGTGCGCGTGGACGGGGTGGTGTTCTTCCAGGTGCTGGACGCGGCCAAGGCCGCCTATGAAGTGTCGAACCTGGAGATCGCCACCATCGCGCTGGTGCAGACCAACATCCGCACCGTGATCGGCTCGATGGACCTGGACGAATCGCTGAGCCAGCGCGAGACCATCAACGCGCAGCTGCTCAGCGTGGTCGACCATGCGACCAACCCGTGGGGGATCAAGGTCACCCGCATCGAGATCCGCGACATCCAGCCGCCGCGCGACCTGATCGATTCGATGGCGCGGCAGATGAAGGCCGAGCGCGAGAAGCGCGCGCAGATCCTCGAAGCGGAGGGTTCGCGGCAGTCGGAGATCCTGCGCGCCGAGGGCGAGAAGCAGGCGGCGGTGCTGGAGGCCGAAGGCCGCAAGGAGGCTGCGTTCCGCGACGCCGAGGCGCGCGAGCGCCTGGCCGAGGCCGAAGCGCGCGCCACCACGATGGTGTCCAAGGCGATCGCCGAGGGCGACGTGCAGGCGATCAACTACTTCATCGCGCAGAAGTACGTGGAGGCGTTCAAGGAACTGGCCACCGCGCCGAACCAGAAGTTCGTGCTGATGCCGATGGAGTCCAGCGGCATCATCGGCTCGATCGCCGGCATCGGCGAACTGGCGCGCGAGGCGCTGAGCAAGCAGCAGTCCGCGCCGCCGGCGGTACCGCGCGGCATGCCGCCGCGCAGCGGAGTCTGAGCCATGCGCGCGGAGGTGGTGGCGTGGGGCGCGCTGACCTTGCTGCTGTTCGCGGCCGAAGCGCTGGCGCCGGGCGCGTTCATGCTGTGGATGGGCTTCGCCGCCGCGGCGGTGTTCGTCGCCGTGCTGGTCCTGCCGGATATCTCGCTGCTGCTGCAGATCGGCGCGTTCGTGGTGCTCAGCTTCGTCTCGATCCAGGTGTACCGCACCTGGTTCCGCGGCCGCGACCGGGCCAGCGACCGGCCGTTGCTCAACCGCCGCGCCGAGCAGCTGATCGGTCGCGTGGTGACCCTGGATCAGCCGATCCAGGCCGGCCGCGGCCGCGCCAAGGTCGACGACGCGTTCTGGGTGGTCGGCGGCCCCGACCTGCCGGCCGGCACCGCGGTACGCATCGTCGGGGTGGATGGGATGACGTTGTTGGTGCAGGCGGAATGAAGCTCGGGACTCGGGACTCGGGACTCGGGACTCGGGATTTTCGCAAGTTCGCCGCATTTGCGCGTTTCTGTAGGAGGGGCTTCAGCCCCGACGCGTTACCGGTAAGGCGTCG